>NZ_JBEGIB010000012.1:0-498437 GCF_040676495.1 Bacillus sp. LBA3-1-1.1 | reverse complement strand
GTAAATGTACAACAGGGCGTAAATGTACAACAGGGCGTAAATGTACAACAGGGCGTAAATGTACAAGATCAAGATGTACTCGCGTGAAGAAATTCGATCACTTCTGGTTTAAAAAACGTAATTGCTAGTTTTTTATGCCACAAAAAAGGCCGCTACTGCGACCTTTTTTACGTTTACTGAAAATGACTTATATCTGCAAATTGTTTTACTTTACCACGGTTTTCATCAAATTCAATCACACTAAGACTCGCGCTATGCATAAATGGCTCTTCCCATACATGTTCAATTTCAAAACCTGCAAAATGCCCTACGAGTAATTTCGCTGCTGCAGCATGAGTAACTATTAAAATGTTTTCTCCTTTATGCTTTTCTAAAAGAAAGTGTATCCCTTCAATTACTCTTTTATGAACGGCCGCAAAGTTTTCCCCTGATGTTGACTGAAAAAGATGTGGTTGATTCCAAAATAAATGTACTTCTTCTGGATATTGCATTTCCAAATCAGCAATTGTTTGCCCTTCCCATATCCCCATATTTATTTCATAGAAACGTTCATCTTCTATAATTGGAATATCGCGTTCCCCTTTAATCAATTCAGCAGTATGACGCGTTCTTTCGCTTGGACTACTATATATGGAATGGAGTGGAAAATCCTTCATACGCTCCCCTAATTGTTTCGCTTGTATCATACCATTCTCTGTTAATGCTGAATTTTTCCGTCCTTGCATCCGCCCTGCTACATTCCATTCTGTCTCACCGTGCCTTGTTACATATACTGTTGTCTTCATTTCACATGCTCCCTTACCATTTTGGCCGCAATTTCCAAGGCTCTACTCTCCCGACAATCCATTCATCGTATTTACTTTCAATCCCCTTTATTACTCCATCTGATATCTCTTCATGTGTAAGCCATCTTCCATATGTATCTTCTATAATAAAACCTAATATAATTCTATGATAACGACATAATCTACCACCTATTTTTTGCATGGTCATACGCGATGCTTTACTGCCTAAAATATGAAATAAACTGTATGGTTCTGATGAAAATTCTAGCTCTTTACAAATGAGTGATAGCGCATGCTTTGCACTAGAGTGTATCCAGGCAACAACTAATGTTATTGGACCATTTCTATCAATTGTACTTTTCATAGATAGTTTTAGATCATCGTCATTATGATAATCTAAAGGAAGACATGTGATATTTTCTGGTGTAATACTCGCTTGCTTAACATTTTCTAATTTCACTTCATCTCGTCCAATAACAGACACACGAAATCCTTGATCACAAAGCCACACAGAAACTTTCTTTAACATTCCTGTTCCACCAATTACAAGTGCATGCAACTTCTTCCCTCCTTAGTAAAATGTCATATGAGGTTTCTCTTCCCTATAATAATTAAGTCGGTCTTGTAACTTCCCTGAATGAAACTCAAATTTATGGCCATCTGGATCTTGAAAATATATAGATTCACAATCTCTCACATCTCGTTCTCTTCCCTTTAAAATATGAACTTCATTTTCTTCTAATCGCTTTAACAAACAATTAATATCTTCTTGTTCTACAGTGAATGAAATGTGCGTATAAGATTGCTGAATCTCATTTCTTGGAATATGTACCTCTTCATTAAGTGCTACCCACACTCCGCATATATTAAAATATGCAAGCTTTCTTCCTTTAACCAATAATTCTCCTTCTAGTATCTTTTCGTAAAACACAATAGATTTTTCTAAATCTGAAACCGAAAAACAGAGATGATTGATTCCCCTTAACAACTATAGCTCCCCCTTATACAAATGAAAAATGAGCGAAAATTCACTCATCTTTTATTATACTATTTCTTTGTAATATATGCCCATTTATAACTGAAGTCTCCACCAAACGTATGGTTAGCGATACCTTTTACATATGTCTTCTCTAAATAAGCCGTACTTTGTTGATACGTAGGTGAGATTGCAGCGTCTTGACCAATTAAGATTTTTTCAGCTTCCGCAAGTGCTTTCCAGCGTGTTGCATCATCTTTTAATAATTCCCCTTTTGATTTTGCTACTAAATCATCATACTTCGGATTAGAATAATCCATTTCATTAAATGTGCTTCCCGTTACAAACATATCAATATAAGTCATTGGATCTGGATAATCTGGACTCCAAGCAGATAATGAGAATTCATATTCAAATTTCTTTTCTAAATCTAGCTTCTGCTTATATGGTTGTTGTTTCAAATTCACCTTTAGACCCGGTAAATTTTTCTCTAACTCTTCTTTAATAAAGTCGCCCACTTTTTTACGGCTACCGTTATCATCATTCAGAAATTCTACTGTAATTGTATCTTGGCCAAGTTCTTTCTTCGCTTCTTCCCATAATTTTTTTGCTTTTTCTGCATTATCTTTACTGTCACGGAAATTTTTATTTACAGAACGGAAATCTTTCCCATCTGGCCCTGTCGTAAATTTTTCAGGTACTAAGAAATATGCTGGCAATGATCCGTCATTTAAAATAACATTCGCAATTCCTTTTTTATCATATGCCAAATCAATTGCTTCACGTACTTTTTGGTTTTTAAATGTTGCATTTTTTTGGTTAAAGCGCAAGAAATACATACGTGGATCTAACTTTGTTTTAAATTCATCTGGCTTATTCTTTTTATATTTATCAACAAATTCAGAACTTAAAATAACTCGATCTGCTTGATCACTATCATATAAATTTACTCCTGTGCTCGTTTCTTTCACAATACTTACATTAATTTCTTCTAACTTTACAGTATCTTTATCCCAATAATTAGGGTTTTTCTTTAACTGATAACTTTGTTCATGTTTCCATTGACTCATAGTAAATGGTCCATTGTATAATAATTTATCTGCTTCTAATGCATATTTATCCCCTTGTTCTTTTACATATTTTTCATTTAAAGGGAAAAATGTTGGGAATGAAGTCAGCTCAAGGAAATATGGTGCTGGTTGTTCTAATTCTACTACTAACGTTTTATCATCCTTCGCTTTCACTCCTAATTGATCTAGCGGTAATTCTCCTTTATTTACTTTCTGTGCATTTTTCACATCAAATAAAATAAATGCATACTCAGCTGCCGTTGCTTTATCTAATGCACGTTGCCATGCATATACAAAATCTTGCGCTCGAACTGGATCGCCATTAGACCATTTCGCATCTCGTAATTCAAATGTATATGTCGTTTTATTCTCACTAATCTTCACATCTTTTGCCATACCTGGAGTTGGCTTATTGTCCTTATCTAAACGATATAGCCCTTCCATTGCATTTACAAAGGCCCGGAATGATACTGAGTCCGTTGATTTTGATGTATCCATTGAAGGAATTTCTGCTGTTTCTAGTAAGTTTAATACTTGCTTATCTGCTACTCCCTTACCTGCTTCTTTCTTTGTTGTAGATGCCTTCTCCCCATTTCCGCAACCTGCAACCAATACACTAGTTGATAATGCAACTGCAGCAATCGTTGTTACCTTTCTCTTCATTCTTCCTTCCCCCAATCTATATGTATAAATGAAAGCTAGTATAATACATATTATTATACAAAAGATTCAGATTATTTCAAATATTATTTTTCACACACAAAAAAAGAAGCAGATAGAAAGTTCTTTCCATCCGCTTCTTTTTCTATCACTTTTACTTGCAATCCATCCTCTATTTCAAACGGATTTTGAACCTTGAATATTTCTTCCATCATCTTCAAAAACTCTTCTTCATTTTTAGATTCACCATTAATCGTAAGGGAGTATGGTTCAATTTCACTCAATTTATAATCAACAATAAATTGAATTGTAACTTTTTGTCTTGGCATCCCTGGGCTGTATCCTTGAAATTCTACTAATTCCATACCTTCCGATCCACGATAATATATCCACCCTGAATTTTGAAAATAGCTTTCAAACGATTCACCAATCGAAAAGAATGGATATTCATAAAGCGAACTTGTACGTACTTTTTGTATAATATCTCGATCAGTCGGAAAAAAGAAATGGCTTAAAAGAAGGCTAGCAACTGCTAAAATAGTTACGATTGTTGCTCCCATTTTACTCGTCCCACCACTATCACGGATGAGATAATTTTCAACCGATTCATCTTTAATTCCCCGTGCTTTTATTCGATATATACGCCTTTCTGCAAATTGATAATATAATCCATTCGCAAAAATCCCCATCCCAAATAGAATAAAAACGAGTAGTAAAAATGTAAGAGGTACCATATTAATGATTGGCAATGCTACGTTGAACCCCATATAATAAGAAAATGCATCACACGCTACTAATAACAACATGAATACAGCTGCTGGTACATAATATTTACGATATCCTAGCCAACCTATATTGAAAATAGTAGCCCAACCATTCCAGCTCCACCTAGCAATCCGCTTATTTTCAAGCTCCCATTTTCTTTTATAATACGGGTACTGTCTCCCTACATATACTTCTAATTCTTTGTCTATTAACGAGCTATTTTCCCCTTGTTCATTATGCAAATTTCGTTGACAATTCGCACAATTTAACTGATCATTAGTACAAGGTCGCCCACAATTTATACATTTCAAAACGATCCCTCTTTCCATCCACACTTCATTTTAAAATACCTTCATGCTTCAATAACCACTCTTTCCTCCATAAACCACCCGCATACCCAACAAGCTTTCCACTCTTTCCTATTACACGGTGACATGGAACGATAATTGAAATTGGATTCCGGCTATTTGCTCCTCCTATCGCTCGTACAGCTTTTGTATTGCCGACCTTCTCCGCAATATCTAAATATGAAGCACTTACGCCGTATGGAATAGTATAGAGCGCATCCCATACATTTTTTTGAAATACTGTTCCCTCAGCAGACAACGGAACCGTGAACTCTTTTCTTTTCCCCTTAAAATATTCCTCTAGCTCATTTATACACTGATTTATCATTTCATTTGTACGTTCTTCTTGTCGTTCATCAACAAATATAACAGACGTAATTCCTTTATCATTCGCTGTAATTTCCAGCAAACCTAATTCACTTTCATAATATGCCTGATACATATGTCATCCTCCAATTCATTTCATATTAGTCATTGTAACACGAATAGACAAAATTTTTCGTATAAGCGTTTTGTTAGGGAAACAAAAAAGAGAATGATACAATGTAAGAAAATTCAATCAAGGAGGCTATTTGATGCATTCCCAACTTTTTTCACCCTATACAATTAAGGACGTTACACTAAAAAACCGTATCGTTATGTCGCCTATGTGCATGTATTCATCAGAGAATGAGGATGGCCAAATAACTAATTTTCATCTCATCCATTATGGAACCAGGGCTGCTGGTCAAGTAGGTCTAGTTATGATTGAAGCAACAGCTGTGTTACCTGAAGGACGAATTTCTAACAAAGACCTAGGCATTTGGGATGACAGTCTAATTGAAGGCTTACATAAAACGACAACTTTTATACATGATAACGGTGCACAAGCAGCCATTCAACTCGCTCATGCCGGAAGAAAGGCTGAATTAGAAACAGACGCTTTCGCTCCCTCAGCAATTCCATTTAGCGACGGAATGAAAATACCAGTAGAAATGAATAAACAGCAAATTAAAGAAACTGTTTCCGCTTTTCAAAAAGCAGCTTTCCGCTCTAAACAAGCGGGATTTGACATTATTGAATTACACGGCGCTCACGGTTATCTTATTAATGAATTTCTTTCTCCACTTTCCAATAAGCGGACTGATGAATACGGGGGCTCACCTGAAAATCGCTATCGTTTCTTACGCGAAATCATTGATTCTGTAAATGAAGTTTGGAACGGACCGTTATTTGTTCGTATTTCGGCAAATGATTATCATCCTGACGGGTTAACGGTTCAAGATTATGTACAGTATACAGGATGGATGAAAGAACAGGGGGTAGATTTAATCGATTGTAGTTCTGGTGCTGTTGTACCGGCACATATTGATGTGTATCCTGGGTATCAAGTACAATATGCTAAACATATTAAGGAACATGTTAACATTGAAACAGGCGCAGTAGGATTAATTACAGCTGGATCACAAGCAGAGCAAATTTTAAAAACTAACGAGGCAGATTTAATTTTTATCGGACGTGAGTTACTTCGCAATCCATACTTCCCAAGAATAGCCGCCAATGAACTAGGCTTTGAATTACAAGAACCATATCAGTACCGACGAGCACCTGGAAACATTAAAACTAATAAATAAAACCGAGAAGTCATTTTTCTCGGTTTTATTTATTCTATAGTTGTAATTTCATTTGAATTATAAATATGGATACCCGATTCCTCTCGTAGCGCCGTTATATACATTCCTTTCGCCACATCTTTAGCTGAAATTGGTTTGTACTTTTTAAAAGCTCCTTTAAATATAAACGGAAGAATACGAGATAATTTCTCAGCCATTCTTTCTCCAAAACGATATTCTTGTCGATTTCCTACTAATAATGAAGGCCTAAAAATGTGTATGCCACCAATAACTAGCTTTTTCAGCTCCTCTTCCATCCTTCCCTTCACTTGCGAGTAAAAGAAGAATGATTTAGGTTTCGCTCCCATTGATGAAATAACAAGAAAATTTTGCACGCCCTGTTTTTCAGCTAAGCAAGCAGCTCGCAATGTATATTCATAATCTACTTTTTTAAAATTCGCCTTCGACTTCGCTTTTTTTATCGTTGTCCCTAAACAACTGAATACATCATCTACTGCAAAAAATTCTTTATATTCCTCTAACACTGAAAAATCCACCTGTTTCTGCTGTAATTTCTCATGTTGTAATTGTAATGGTTCCCTTACAAAAATAGTAACCGAATCGTAGTAATCTGAGTCAAGTAATAGTCGCGTTATTTCTTGTCCAACTAACCCACTTGCACCAAGTACTAACGCTGTTCGCTTATTCATATATGTGTATACCTCTTTATTTACTATTCTCCCCTATAGCTATTCGTCGCTAACAGGAGTTTCCATTCTCCCATTTTACCATAAGTAAAGCACTATGCGTACGCATAGTGCTTTACTTACTCTTTTTTCTTTTCTTTTTCTTCCATTGGTAATTTCGTTATTGTTGTAGCATCTCCTAAATTACTTATTAATCTCCTTAAAAAAATTAAAACAAAAGATAATGGCAAAACGACCGCAAGTATTAATAAGATGGCCTCCATGAAGTAACCCAAGCACTCATCCCCTTTTTTCTGCTCCCTCCCAATATATGAAAGTAACATTGTCACATATGCACTAATAATAAAAATTAATACCGTTCTTTTTGACAAATTTATAACAAAATCAAATCGTAATGATTATTATTTATTGCAACTTTCATAAAGATGTATTATACTAGGTTCGCGAACTAAAACGTAATTATTCCGTTTTGCATTAAAACGATATTTTCTTCTAATATTTGGAGAAAATATAATTGTAAAAAAGAAAAGAGGAGAATTATATGCCTAAAAAATTAGCTCTATTTTCATTTATACTTATTTTCACACTCATCTTTGCTGGATGTTCTAACAACAAAGAAGGTGCAGCGAAAAAAGATGAGAAACTTTCTGTTTATACAACCATTTTCCCACTCGCTGACTTTGCAAAAAAAATCGGTGGTGATTATGTAAATGTAGAAACAATTTACCCACCTGGTGCGGATTCTCATACATTTGAACCAAGTCAAAAGCAGACTGTACAAGTTGCGAAAGCCGATTTATTTGTTTATAACGGCGCAGAATTAGAACCATTTGCCGAAAAAATGGAAAAATCATTAAAAAAAGAAAACGTAAAAATTGTAAATGCATCTAAAGATATCGAACTTCGTGCTTCATCTGAAGAAGAGCAGCACGATCATGGAGACGGTCATAAAGAAGATGAACATCATCATGATAAAGACCCACACGTTTGGATAGATCCTACTCTTGCGATGAAACAAGCAGAAAAAATTAAAAATGCACTTGTAGAATTACAGCCTGAACATAAAAAAGAGTTCGAAAAAAACTTTGCAGCACTACAAACAAAATTTACTGATTTAGATGATCAATTTAAAGCTGTCGTTGCAAATGCAAAAACGAAAGAAATATTAGTTTCACACGCAGCTTATGGCTACTGGGAACAACGATACGGTTTAAAACAAATCCCAATCGCTGGAATTTCAGCATCTGATGAACCATCTCAAAAACAGCTGGCTGACATTACAAAAACAGTAAAAGAGCACGGTCTAAAATATATTTTATTTGAAACATTCTCCACTCCAAAAGTAGCATCAGTGATTCAACAAGAAACTGGCACAAAAATTTTACGTTTAAATCACCTTGCTACTATTTCTGAAGATGATGCTAAGAACAATAAAGATTACTTTACTTTAATGGAAGAAAACGTGAATACATTGAAAGAAGCTACTAACTAATCAACTTTTTATCCCGTATTAACGGGCAGTAAACGCCCGATTGATGCGGGCTGATAATGAGTGGGGGATGAACAAAACCCCCACTCATTAAAGTTTCACTTTATAAGAAGCTGAATATGCCATTCAGCTTCTTTTTTGTTTGTTCTCACTTGACTTGACCAAAATAACAAGTAAAATTATCCATATTAGCTTTTAAGCTATATTAATTTAGAAGGTGAGTTGGAATTATGACTCTTCACATTAGTGAAGTAACAGCAAAAAATTGGCGTTCAGTAGCTGCTTTAAACGTCGCAAAAGACCAGCAGCAATTTATTGAAAGCAATGCGTTTTCTTTAGCAGAATCATTATTTGAAGGAAACGGAACGTCAGTAGGTTTATATGATGGAGAAACACTTGTAGGGTATGCAATGTATGGATGGTATTGGGAAAAACGTAAAAGTGTCTGGTTAGATCGCTTTATGATTGATCAACAATATCAAGGAAAAGGATACGCAAAACGTTTCCTTCGCATACTCATTCAATTCTTACAAGAAAAATTTGAATGTAAAATAATTTATTTAAGTTTACATCCTGACAACAAACTCGCAATGGGACTATATGAGTCATTTGGCTTCCGTTTAAATGGTGATATTGATGACGAGGGCCCAGTTGTAGGTGTTGTAATGGAATTACTAATAGATGAAAATACAAGCCTGTGAAAACAGGCTTTTTATTATACATTTATCAATGTTATTTCTATTTTTAGTTTCTTCCCCTTATATACTCCATTTTTACAATCTAATATTCTTTCAATGAAGTTCTCCAAAGTATAAAAAAATAAACCTGCAATTACGCAGGCTTATTTCACACACTCTTGGAAATGTTCTTGGAACCATTCTTTATTAATATCTTTTCCGATAAACACTACTTCACTTACTCGCTCTTCGCCCTCTTGCCACTCTCTATCGTACGAAGCGGCAAACAGTGTATGCACACCTTGGAAAACGATACGTTTATCTACTCCATCAATAGATAAAATTCCTTTGTAACGATATAAATACTCCCCTAGCTCTTGAACGACAGCTGACATCCACTCATTCAATTTTTGTAAATCTAAAGGACGTTCTTCACGTAATACAAATGATTTTACACCTTCTAGATGGTTATGTTCTTTATGAGGGTAAATTTGTAACGTATCTTTCGTTTTAAACGTTTGTATTTGTAGTAATGATGGAATATCCACATCACAGTTAGTGGCCTCGATTAACTTTGCAGTTGGGTTAATACCTTGTAGTTCCTGCAATAGATTTTCCTTTTCACTTTCATCCACTAAATCTAATTTATTTACTAAAACGACATCAGCAAATGCAATTTGTTCTTTTGCTTCTAGTCCTTTTTCAAAATGTTTATGTATATGGTAACTATCTACTACCGTTACAACACCGTTAATTTGATATGCAGATTGAATAACAGGATCTAAAAAGAATGTTTGAATAATCGGACCTGGATTTGCAAGACCCGTCGTTTCAATTACTAATCCATCAAAGTCCATTTTACCTTCAGCTTTTACGTCCAGTAATTGTTTTAAAGCAACGAGTAAATCTTCACGTACAGTACAACATAAACATCCATTCGTCATCTCCATAATCTCTTCTTCGACATTCATAATCAGCTGATTATCAATACCAATTTGCCCTATTTCATTTACAATCACTGCTAATTTTTTACCATGATTTTCTGTTAAAATACGATTTAATAATGTCGTTTTCCCAGATCCAAGAAAACCAGTTAATATCGTTACTGGAATCATCCCTTACATCTCCTTATAGCTATATGTTTCTACATTATAGCATATAGAGAAAATCGTTTTTGTAGCAAAACATATTTATTGTATGTCCGAACCTGTAACTATATAATAATATGTAGCAAGAAAGCCTTTTCAAAAATATTATTCATTCATATAGGGGGTACTTATAGTGGAACGAGTTCAAATGGCCGAAACACTAGAATTTTCTCGTATTATTCAAGGTTTTTGGCGTTTAGCAGAATGGAATATGACAAAGCAAGAGTTACTTTCTTTTATTGAAGACTGTATGGATATGGGGATTACTACTTTCGATCACGCTGATATTTATGGCGGATATACGTGTGAAGGATTGTTTGGAGAAGCGTTACAACTCAAGCCTTCCTTACGCGAAAATATGCAAATTATCACAAAATGTGGAATCGCTCCCCCATCACCAAAATTTCCAGAACGATATGTCGCTCACTACAATACGAGTGCAGAACATATCATAAAGAGCGCGGAAAATTCATTACAAAACTTACATACAGATTATATTGATGTATTGCTCATTCACCGCCCAGATCCATTTATGGATCCAACTGAAGTGGCAGAAGCGTTCTCACGCTTAAAGCAAGAAGGCAAAGTTCATCACTTTGGTGTATCTAACTTCTTACCTTCACAATTTAATATGTTAAGTTCGTATTTAGATTTCCCGCTCATTACAAATCAAATTGAAGTATCTGCGATGCAGCTTGAGCATTTTGAAAAAGGTACGATTGATTTATGCCAAGAAAAACGAATCAATCCAATGATTTGGTCACCTCTTGCTGGTGGTGAAATCTTTACTGGTCAATCAGAACGTGCCATACGTGTACGTGAAACTTTACAAAAAGTTGCTACTGAACTAGATGTTACTAGCATCGATACGGTTATGTATGCATGGTTGCTTGCTCATCCAGCTAACATGATGCCAATCGTTGGATCTGGTAAATTAGATCGTGTTAAAACAGCCGCGCTTGCTACAAAAGTTAATTTAGATCGTCAACAATGGTTTACAATTTTCGAAAGCTCTAATGGACATCCTGTACCATAATACTCAAAAAGAAGAGCTGTTTCTTTACAGCTCTTCTTTTTCATATGTATTTCTAGTCATGGCAAATACACACATATCCCTCAATCCATTTCCATCTACTGCAACACTCGCACTTTCTAACGTACCTTCTAACTTAAAGCCTAATTTCTCAGGTATCGATCTACTCTTCTTATTTAAAGAATCGCATCGAATTTCTACGCGGTTTGCTTTCAATTCAGTGAAAGCATACTCTGTTATACCTTTTGCAGCCTCTACCATATAGCCCTTTCCACTAAACCTTGAATCAATCCAATACCCGATTTCAAATTGAGGTATGTCCCAATTAATACGATGTAATCCGGCAGATGCAACAAATTCACCTGTTTCTTTCGAAAAAACTAGTAATCTCAAATCCTCACGCTGCAAAAATTGAATATGCGATTTTCTAATACTCTCTTCTATTTCTTCCTCTGTTTGCTCTTTTTGTACAAAGACCATCCAAGGTTTTAATTCTTGTATTGAAGCTTGAATTGCGTCATATACAACTTTACCGTCACCTGGTTTTGGCATTCGAATTAAAAGCCTTTCAGTATAAAATTCAGAAGGAAAATCGAATAATAATGGATTCAATGTAAACACTCCTCATAATTCTTTTATGTTTAATAATATCCATCTCAAGATATATAGTAAAGAGGTTTCTGAATTTTACACTTTTTATTCATTCACCTCTACTGCTACACGAACTCCAGATTCAATCGCACCTTGAATCCATCCGTGATACAGCGTTGTATGATCTCCGGCAAAGTAAATTCTCCCCTCAGGTTTTACAATGACTGGCTGTAATTCAGATTCTTGACCAGCTTGAAATAGTGCAAATCCTCCAAGTGCATATGGATCCAATGTCCAACTTTTTGATATTCCAGACATGAACTCATCATATACTTGACCACCTAATATTGTTGCTAAATTTTGTAATGTGTAATAGATACGATCCCCTTTTGATAAACCATCCCATAGTAATGCATCGTATGACCACGTATAACTCCCAAGCATAATGGCTGGTCCTTTTGAACCGATTCCATGACTTGGATAATACGCATAACGTATAGGAAGATCTGTTATAATTCTCCCACCTAATTGCCCTTGTTCCTCCCAAAAACGACTTTTAAATTGAATTCCTATTTTTGTAGCTGGCATATAATGCAATTCGCGAATTGTTTTCCACTTCGCATGAGATATCGAATCAAATGGATCTACTTCTACAAATCGCATTGTTGAAAAAGGAATTGTAACAATAACTAAGTCCCCTGTAATACTACTATATTCAAAAGTTTCCTCGTTCCGATAGAAAGCTGTCACACCGTTATCTTGTTGATGAAGCTTCATTAATTTTTGATTATATATAATATTTTCTTCTAGTTGTGGTAAAAAAGACTTTGGTAATCTATCATTCCCACCTATTATTTCGCAAAATCCGCTCTCCTCTTGCATAATATATAAAAAACGTAACGTCTCAACGAATGACCTTTCTAAAAAACCTTCTAAATCTAATAGAACACCTATCATCTCAATCGTTACTGGCGAAAAATACGTATTATATTGATAAGGATGATACTTTAAAAATTGCCCTGTAGAATATCTCCCAAAATCCTTTACTACAATATCCCAATTTTTCTCTGGGTTCTTTTTTATAAAATTTATAATGGGCTGTACCGCTAACATTAATAGTTCCTCAGACGTTTTCCCAACTTCATTCATTTCCACAGGATATCTTAAAATACTTGGATCTTTTTCGTATTGTTTTAATGTCGTTTTCCTACCATTTACGTAGACAATATCTGTCTCATTCCTATTAATAAAAGGGCTCACCTGTAGCCCAAACTTTCTTATATATGCCATCGTTAATGTATGCGAATACGGAATTCTCATTGCTCCAACATCTAAGTATAATCCGGTATCTTCCATTCTAACCGTCTCTATACGACCACCTACACGATTATTTGCTTCAAAAATCTTCACTTCATGTCCCGCAGCCTTTAATAAAGATGCCGAAACTAATCCAGCCATACCGGCCCCTACTACAATAATTTGTTTCGGGCGTGACGTCTTCTTCAATCCTTTATCTATAACTTTTAACGTTTCATCCATCTCATTGTTAAACATTATATCTTTCTGCACAATTCCACCCCTTACTTCATAAAATGGGCATTAGTGGTTTAGTGCATTTTATTCATAAATCCCCTCAAACATAACACCATAGCAAGTCGAATATTCACTAAAAGTACATAAGGTATAGCTCTCACATCTCTTCACGCTCCGTATAATATAGCAACTGTAAAGAAGGAGTGGTTAAAAATGAAACATACTTATGATTACCACGCTACAAAAAAGTATTTAGAATTAAAGAAACAACAACTCTGCAAAAAACTTAGTAATATGAAATTATCTGAAAAAGAACGTGAACAAATAAAACTTGAGATTGATAACTACGAATATATATTAAACTTAGTCGAAATGAATCATTATGAACGTGGGTTTTCTCTTTAAAAGTGGATATATTATCATCCTCTTTTTTGTATGAGCATTTCACTACGCATTTTTCGTAAGTAAATATATAATAGAATGTACATTAAGATTGAGAGGTATATTCTATGATCAAATTAAGTGTATTAGACCAATCACCTATTTCTGATGGCAGTACAGCAGCTGAAGCTTTTTCACATACAGTAACACTTGCACAAGAAGTTGAAAAACTAGGATTTACACGTTTTTGGGTATCCGAACACCATAATTCTGTAAGTCTAGCAGGTTCAAGCCCAGAAATACTCATTTCACATATTGCAGCAAAAACGAATCATATTAGAGTTGGTTCGGGTGGTGTTATGTTGCCGCACTATAGTCCATATAAAGTTGCCGAGAATTTCCGCGTGTTAGAAGCACTTTATCCAAACCGCATTGACCTTGGTGTTGGTAGAGCGCCTGGTGGTATGCCGATAGCAACTCGCGCACTTCAAGAAGGTAAAATGGTCTCACTTGATCAATATCCAGAACAAATTGCAGATGTTGCTATGTACTTACATGATCAAGTACCAGAAAACCATCATTATGCAAATTTAAAGGCTACTCCAGTTATCACAACATCTCCTGAAATGTGGATGCTTGGTTCTAGCGGGGAAAGTGCAATGATTGCCGCAAAGCAAGGCGCTTCCTTTGCATTTGCACAGTTCATTAACGGATACGGTGGACCTGAAGTAATGAAGGCTTATCAAGAACAGTTCCAACCTTCCTATTTAGGTGATAAACCAAAATCAATCGTCTCTATTTTTGTTATTTGCGGAGAAACAAACGAAGAAGCGGAGAAGATAGCATCAAGCCTTGATTTATCGATTTTACTATTAGAACAAGGAAAACGGACTACTGGAACCCCGTCTATCGAAACTGCTCAAAATTATTCGTATAGTGCTTATGACCTATTTCGTATTAAAGAAAATCGTCAACGTATGATCGTCGGCGATCCGTCTTCTGTAAAAGAAAAAATATTAAACTTAAGCAAAGCATACAATGCTGAAGAGTTTATGATTGTCACAATCACTCATCAATTTGAAGATAAATTAAACTCTTATCGCTTATTGGCAGACGCTTTTAATTTATAATAACGAAAAGGAGATGCACCACATATGATGCATCTCCCTTTCTTACTACCAATCAATTGTTTTTGTTTCCTATATATTCAATAGCTTCTTTTAATAACTCATCAAAATTATGAGGATAATCATGATTTAAGTTAGGCACAACTTTATACTTATATTCTATATTTTTATCCTTTAATAACTTTACAAATTGCTGTGTACATTCGAAACAATCTTCATCTTGATCCCCACATATTATATATCCTTTTATGCTTTTATCATGTAATATTCCAATCATTTCTTCCCATTCTTCCATTTCCGGGAGCCACGGTGCCACAAAAATAAAACCGTTCACTTCTATTTCACCTTGTAACATGGAATGTAGCGCTACTCTTGCCCCAGCAGAAAAGCCACCAATAATAATATTTCCAAATGTTTTATTCACTTTAATCTTATTGTAATGTCCTTTTAACTCTTCTCTTCCTCTTTCGATATTCTCCCAAACATATCCATCTGAAAATTGAATTTGGGAAGATTGAGGCAATGCCAGCATAAAACCTTGTTCCATTACAGAGTTCCAATATGGTTCTATTATTTGTATATTTTCTTGATTCCCATGCAGTGTTATTAGTAGATTTTCATTTTGTTTGCTGTATATATATTTCACGTCTGCTTGTTCCGATTTCTTTGCTAACTCTTCTCTTTCTTTACATAATTGAACCATTCTATGAAACTCTTCAAATTTATGTAATGGTTTTAAATCATCATCGGAAATTAAATACTCACTTCCGTACCAAAATCCATTCTCTATAATGGCTTCCTTCATTAAATACATCGCTTCTTCTTCAAGTCCTGCAGCACTTGCTAACGCATATTTAAAATTATATATTTGCGCTTCATTACCCATTACACCTCTAGCGTTTTTCATTATATAAGAATACGCTTCAAAACTTCCTTTATTTGCATAACAATCTAACGTTTCATTTAATAACTTAATATAAGTCATATTATTTTCCATATAGGAATTCCCCCCGTAACCTTTTATAGTAATTGCTTCTCCAATCTTCCTATCATTCTAGGGTCACGGTATAAGTAGTTAAATTCTACAATTCAACTTAACAATACCTGATTCTCAGAATGATATTTAATAGTTAATGTATGTATACACATAATACACCACTCCTTCCTATCTACTAGTTATAGTGTAAAGTTAAATAGACTGAAAAATCAATATTTAGATAAAAAAAAGACAACAATATATTATTGTTGTTCTCATAGCATCTGCCCACTATTCTTTTTTTTCTTATCTGGTTTACTTGAAACTAAATAATGCTTTTCTGAAATATATAAGTTTCTTTTTAATATACGATTTAAATATGGTCCTAGCTTCACTCCGCATATGAGACGATCTTCGCTATCTTCAACAATTGGGAACATTTCTTTTTCTGTTACATATTGATCTACGGCCTTTTGTACGATATCAATTTCTTTAACTAGGTTTAAATTTTCTTCTGTATGTTCAAATACCTCAAGCGTTTCCTTCGTTATCAGAAAAAAATTTGTTGGAAATGCAGGTAAATATGGCTTTAATAAATCATAATTTACTGTGTAATCATCGTTTACTAAAACTGTATAAACGATATTAGCGTTCGTTTCTAGAAACTTAGCCATCGCTTGCTCTAATTCGTCTTTCGTAATTTCCCTATCTTCTTTTCCAGTTCTGAAAAAGCGAAACATCGTATCGCCTCCTTTTTACTATATTATAGCATAAAAGAAAACTGAAAAATTATAAAAAACTCTATTGAAAGAATTTTTCGATAGAGTTTTCCTTTAATCCATTTATGTTTATTTTAAGAATGCACTTAACATCCACACATGTTGTTCTAATGTCGTATGAATTGCTAATAGCATATCAGCCGATGTTTCATCACCAGCTTCACCAGCTACTTCCATACCTTCTTTCAATTCTTGAATGAGTGCAGAAAAATCATTTACTAAAGTTTGTACCATTTCTTCTGCAGACTCTTTGCTTGTCCCTTCACTCACAGTAGAAGTTGCTAGATATTCTTTCATTGTCGCTAACGGTTTTCCTTCTAGCGCTAAAATACGTTCTGCTAACTCATCAATGTAAGTCCCTGCTTCATTATAAAACTCTTCAAATTTCTCATGTAATGTAAAGAAGTGTGGTCCTGTCACATACCAGTGATAATTATGCAGTTTCACATATAACACATTCCAGTTTGCAACCTGCTTGTTTAATACTTCAACAACACTTGTTTTCGTACTCATACAATCCACTCCTCTTATCATTTTTATAATTATTATCTTTTAATAACCTAATTACATTTTACCATACATTTCCTACTCTTTTGAATGAACAGCTTATATGTAACAAAGTGTTAACAACCTTAATATTTCCCTAATATCATATAATTCATGTATTCTTTCAACTACTTCATATGTCTAATTGTCCAAGCTAACACATATGCATAATAGTAAGTCAAGCTCATCATAGAAGAAAGAGGGATAACATGGACAATCAACAATGGCAAGTAGCAAAGAAAGTCGCTGCTACTTATATCGGAACTGTCGTTGGAGCTGGATTTGCTACTGGGCGAGAAATTGTTGAATTTTTTACAGTGAACGGATTTTACGGAACCATTGGCATATGTATAAGTGGATTTTTTTTTATTTGGCTCGGTACAAAGATGATGTTACTTTCATCACAAATAGGGGCATTTTCAGCCCAAGAATTCAACAAATATTTATTTGGGGATGTATTTGGAAATGTCGTAAACACATTACTATTACTCGTATTATTTGGTGTAACAAGCGTTATGTTATCAGGAGCCGGGGCAGTATTTGAAGAACAACTCCGCCTCCCGAGACAACTTGGTATTTTCATCACAGTCATCGCCTGTCTCATTATTGGGAGCCGGGGATTACAAGG
This sequence comes from Bacillus sp. LBA3-1-1.1, assembly GCF_040676495.1. Classification (NCBI taxonomy): domain Bacteria; kingdom Bacillati; phylum Bacillota; class Bacilli; order Caryophanales; family Bacillaceae; genus Bacillus; species Bacillus sp. LBA3-1-1.1. Next base: position 480,627 of record NZ_JBEGIB010000012.1, on the reverse strand, counting down.
TGTTTTTGAAGTAAATACACTTGTCGTACCTATAATGATGATCTTTATTATTGGACTCGCTATCACAACCTTTATTCATGGTACAACTCCTCTTATTAACACCGTTCCTACAGAAAGTTGGAATATGAAATGGATTACTAGCCCGATTACATATGTTGCATTAAATCTTTCACTCGCCCAAAGTGTTCTCGTCCCATTAGCCAGTGAAGTAAAAGACCGAAAAGCTATTTTATGGGGTGGTATTTTAGGAGGCGCAGGGCTTTGCTTCATTTTATTATGTAGCCATTTAGCAATATTATCAGTTGAACAATTTTATCAATACAACATCCCAATGGCTGAAGTTGTAAGAAGATTTAATGCCACTTTCCACTTTTTCTTTGTTCTTATCATTTTTGGTGAAGTGTTCACAACATTAGTTGGGAATATTTTCGGAATGACAAAACAAATGCAATCCATTACAGGATGGAAAAGTCATAACATTATTTACTTCATATTACTAATTAGTTATTGCTTTAGTTACATCGGATATAGCCAATTGCTTCATATTCTATATCCAATTATCGGTTGGGTAAGCATCATTTTACTACCGATTATTGCTTTTAAACAACTTCAAAAAACATGAAAAAGCATCCGCTTATACGGATGCTTTTTCATGTTCATTCACACTCTTCACATACTTCCCAATACGGCCCCATTTCTACTGCAAGATACGGCTTTAATTGCAAACGAATCATTCGACTTGGCATGCGTTCTAATACGAATTGAACGCCTTCTTCCTCTTCATCTAACTCAACTTTTGAAATAGCAATTCTTTGCATCGTAGTAATGGGGCTTCCATCTTTATATAAAGTGATTTTCACCTCATCATATTCATTAAAATACAATTCAACATTCATTTGCTTTTTTAACATTTCATCAACAATTTCATAATTATCATTTTGTTCCTGGATTATATATTTCCAGCCGCCTCTATCCAATTCTATCGGAGCAGCTTGGAATAATGTCATCAAATCCTCGTATAGCATAAGATAACCCCTCTCTTACTAAAAAACGATGAGTATTTTATATACCCTTTATCTCTATCACTTTCCATGTTTATTGTACCATATATCACGAATCTTACCGCATTCATTTGCTTTATAAACACATACAAAACATATAGTATTTTTGATTCCTTCTCTACTCACTAGTATGTCCCTTTACTGATAACCTATCACTTTCCTTATTTCCTTCACACTACTTATAAATCTAAAAATTTCACACAAAAGAAGAGTGATTTATATCACTCTCCTCAAAAGACTTTTCCTGCGGCTGCTAATGCTAATACTATAATTAGACTGGCAAATAATAGCGATACAATTAAACTAAAAACCGGTAATATTTTCTTTTCATTCTTCTTAGATAATAATCTCAAGCTAAGAATGATATTTAACGGGACAAATATAAAATAAAAATATTTAACGATTTGTAATGAACTATTTGAAAGTGTTTTAAATACAAACACTTCAATTACAAAAACAGCAAAGAATAAAATACTTAACCAAAACGAGACATAACTAAGCCAAGAATGTCTTTTCGTTCCCCAATACACTCCCATAATAATCTCCTTTATATGTAATCTATACAATATTCATTATACACACACTTAACAAATCCCTCTATTTTTCGACAAATATTTAATAAATTGAACCTCTAATCATTGATATTCCCTATATATAAGCCCACAATAATCCGTTTATCGGCTAAAAAGACTGCCTCTAATAGCACTAATGCTATTTTGAGACAGCCTCCCCTTTTTATACTTTAAATCTTTCAATTAACACTTGTAACTCTTCAGCCATTTGAGATAGTGTACCAGCCGCGGAACTAATTTCTTCCATGGAAGCTAACTGCTCCTCAGCTGACGCTGCAACACTTTGTGTACTCGTCGCGTTATTTTGTGCTGTCATTGCAATTTGGCCAACTGAAATAGATACTTCATTTGCACCTTTTGACATTCCATTAGCCGTTTCAACCATCGTTTTAATTTGATCAGCAATTTCATTTGTAGATTGTAAAATCTCAGTGAAATTTTGTTTTGTTTCATTTGCAATAACAAGTCCAGATTGAACTTCTTCATTTACATTATTCATAGATTTTACTGTCTTACTCATATCATCTTGTATTTCACAAATTAATTTACTAATTTCACTTGATGATACACTAGATTGTTCTGCTAATTTTCGTACTTCATCAGCAACAATTGCAAAGCCTCTTCCATGCTCACCAGCTCTTGCAGCCTCAATTGCTGCATTTAAAGCTAGAAGATTTGTCTGATCTGCAATATTTTGAATGACTTCTAAAATATCACCAATTTGCTTTGATTTGTTATTCAATAACTGAATAACAGCATCTGATTGCGAAACAGATTCTGCAATAGACTGCATTTGATTCACTGTTTTTCCTACTAACTTTTCACCATCTTCTGCTTTTTCACGAGTATGAGCGGAAGCAGTATTAATAGATGATGAACTAGTTGCTACATGCTGAATCCCTTCTGTTACATCAAACAGTAACATAGCACCATTTTCTACGCTTGCTGTTTGCGTCGTTGCACCACTTGATATTTCATCCATTGCTGATGTAATTTGTTCAGTCGCTTCACTTGTTTGTCTCACACTTGCTGTTAACTCTTCAGATGCAGCTGCAACATGCCCTGCTGAAGTATTGATTCTTCCAATTAATGTGCGTAGTGAATGAGTCATCTCATTAAAACCTTTCGCAAGTTGTCCAATTTCATCATTTGAATGTATTTGAATCGTTTGAGTTAAGTCCCCTTCGCTTATTTCTTTAGAAGTGACAACTAATTGTTTTAAAGGTTTGGTAATAGAAATTGTCACGAAATAAATAAGCACTCCACCTACAACTAATGAAATAAACATTACAATTAACATATTATAAAATACAGGTTGAGCAGCCTCAACTATTTCATTTGAGTACATCGTCCCAGCAATTTTCCAACCTGTTTTTAAGTTTGTGGCAAATACCATTTTCTTTTCACTACCGCTATAAGTGTATGAAAAAGTGCCATGGTTATCTTCGTAAATTTTCTTTGCCCAAGAATCATCGGCCTTGTCACCCAATTTTTCTTTAGGGTGAGCAATTATTTTTTGTTTCCCATCTAAAATGAAAGCATAGCCTTTTTTGCCAATATTGATTAACTTTGTTGTTTTTAATAAATTATCTAAATTTAAATCTACTGCAACAACACCATTTTTATCTTCAGTTTGTTTTGCGATTGTTACGACAATATGCCCATTTCCTTGTGCCTTATATGGTTCAGTGACAACAATTCCACCTTGCTTATTCATTGCATCTTTATACCAAGAACTCTCTGTTGGATCATAATCTGTTGCCATTTTTATTTTTGGTTCTTGTACAAATTTTTTATCGTTTCCGGCAACATACACTTGTTCTACATCTTTGTTCAAACTAATATATTGAGATAATATTTTTCTTAGTTCGTCCTGATTATCCCCTTGATACATATCACTATGAATCACTCGTGCAAAATTATTTACATCGTTGAATTGCGCATCAATCATTTGATTGATTAAATTATCTAATATTCGTATATTATCCTGAGCGCTATTCATAATTTGTGTTTCAAAATTCTTTTTAGCTGTTTGATACGACATGCCCCCAATAATAGAGACTGCCGCAATTAATATAATAAAAAACGAAATTAATAGTTTTTTTGCTACCTTCATATCTCTAAACCAACTTACTAGTTTACGCATTATAAACCTCCTGTATTTTGATATTAAGTTTTAAAGATTTAATGGAGTTAATTTTGAATATATCCCATTCCTTAATTTCTATTTTTATAATTTGTTTTGATGAACACTTTGTAAAGTTTAAACAAATTAATTCCTTTTGTCTATATATATGAATAATATTATTATAAAATTTACAAATACAAAAAACCAAAGGAACAAGCCCTTTGGTTTTTTACATTTTTTTATGTTGTTTAGAAATCTTTTTCCATCTATCTCGTTCGGCTCTTGCCAGAGTAATGTTTTGTTTTCTCATAACATATGCCAATTCTCTTTGCAGCTTTTTATAGCTTAGCAAGCGCTCTACGGGTATAATCCCGTTATCTATAGCACCTCGCACTGCACATCCTGGTTCACCATCATGTTTACAATCTCGAAAGCGGCAAGTATTTGCAAGATCTTCAATATCAGAAAATGCAGTTTGGATTGCCGCGCTTCCTTCCCAAAGCTGAAGTTCTCTCATACCAGGAGTATCAATTACTAAACCACCACTTGGTAATTGGAACAATTCACGGTGAGTTGTCGTATGTCTCCCTTTACTATCTTCTTCACGTATATCGCCGGTTTTTGCTACAACTGTTCCTATTAATGCATTTAACAAAGTAGATTTCCCTGCGCCTGAAGATCCAACTAAGGCAATTGTTTTTCCTGGTGAAACAAATTGTTGCAATGATTCTATTCCGACGTACGCTAAGCTATCAACAACAAATATAGGAACACCGATTGCTACTGCTTCAGTTTCTGCAATTTTTTGTTCCACATCTTCACATAAACTACTCTTCGTTAAAACAATAATAGGCATTGCACCACTCTCATAAGCCAATAGCAAATAACGTTCCATCCTTCTTACGTTGAAATCATGGTTAAGAGCATTTACTAAAAAAAGATAATCCACATTCGTAGCTATAATTTGTTCTTCTGTTCGGTAGCCAGCCTCTTGTCTAGAAAAAGAGCTTCTCCTTGGAAAAATACGATGAATAATTGCCTTTCGCTCTCCTTCTATTTTCTTTATATACACCCAATCGCCAACTGCCGGATAATCCCCTTTCGTTAACGCTTCATGACGAAACTTTCCAGACAGTTCCGCTACATATTCACCATCATTACAAATAATCCGATATATATGCTTATGCTCAAGTAAAATACGGCCTACTTCATAGTTCTCTACAGCTTGTTCTTCAAAAAAAGAATCCCATCCGAAAGATTCTAAAATATTTTGATCCAAATTGATATCCTCCCTAGTTTGAACTTAGTGGAAGGATTGTGCGCTTACTTATAGAGTATCGCCCTTTCCGTCCACCTTTGTATTTGGTTTATTATTCATATAAGTTAATTTCGCCATAATACATCACCCCGTTCTAATTTTAATTACTCTCATTATATGGAATATCCCATTAAAAAGCTACTTTATTTAACGGAATTTTCAAACAACTTATTTTTTAGCATTTTAATTTGTCCGCGATGACTAATTTCATCTTCTAGCACATGAAACCAAAGGTAGTGCTGATTATACGCTACGCGATTAGGCCACTTTCTTTCTGACATTAGCCATTCGTCATCCTGTTCACTCAAACACTTTAGTGTTCCTTCTCGCACTTTTTGCAAAAGTTGTACATAATACGGTATGTCATAGCCACGAATAGATTTCCCCGCTTCCCCTAAATACAGTGCATCTTCCCATATTTCTAATTCTTCTTTTGTAAAGTCACGATTTTGAAAAGAAATAAGCTGATGGACTTTTTCAATAGCTGCTATATGTTTTAATAAAGCACCAATTGAATTTCCACCACTCGGCATACTTAAATCTAATTGCTCAACTGATAAATTTTTTATTTCCTGTAATGTTACAGCCCTCGTATGTTCCAGCATGCTTACTAATTCCCCTATATTTTTTGTATAACCATCTACACTTCTTATTCGATAATCTATATTCATATCACGCACCCCTTTCTACATTCATATTAAGGAATAACTGCTTCATATAATAGACTGAAATATATCAGATTTTTCTGTTATAATTAAATTGAATAAGGAATAAACCCAAACAAACTTTCTCAATATGCTTATATGAAATATTAAAAGGAATCAATATAAAATTATCGAATCTTATTCACTAAAAGGAGTGGATTCGATGGAAATGTATCAATGGCTAATCGCTGTTCTCGTTGGTGGCATTACTGGCTTCGTTTCCCATCTGATCAATAACCAAGGCAAGTTATTGCTTCCACGCCGTTTAAAAACTTTTTTTCATTTTGGATTTTTAACTGATATTTTTACAGGTAGCCTCGCCGCACTTCTTGGACTCGTTTTATTCGATGTCACCTTAATAAAAGAAATTATAAAAGTCTCCATTGTGACCGCTATTTCCGGTCAAACGTTTTTACTTCACCAAGCTCTTGGTGGTGAACAGGCTAAAAATACGCAAATTGGGAAAGCTGATGAGAAAATTCAAGAAATTGACAGACTATTACGACGTTAATCTATACTTTCTTTAAAAATTATTGTTATAATGAAAAATAAATATTTTCTATTGCGTCGTTTGTCAGAAGAAAGGGTGTTTCGTATGACAAAAAAGAAAATAGAAGATTTCTTAACAAACACCGAAAAAGAGGAACTGCTAGAAAACTATAAATGTTTACGAGAAGCCCGCACAAAAAGCGAAGCTAACTATTTTGGTGAAGCAGTAAACCATCTATTAAATAAAGCAAAACAACGAATTATTAAAGATGCAGGCATACATGATGAAAATGCAGCAACTGTTCAATCAAAGAGAAAAGCACTGTTTTAGCTAAAACAGTGCTTTTTATTACGGCATTTTTCACATTACTTTCACATCTATTTCACAAATATACGTACTCCAGTATGGTAAGCTAAGTTTATCCTTTTCCAAGGAACTATATGCCGATATATAAATCCCTATCTCTTTAGGGATTTTTTATTTTTTGGATTTCCCCGATTTATTTTTAAAGGCTTTATGATGCAATTTCTGTTTCACTATCTTCATTAAGCCTTTCGCTTTTTCTAAACAAAAATAAAGCTCCTATATATAGTAACGCAGTAAAACTACCTACAAGTATAAAATTGTGAGATGCTGCAAATAACATTCCTGCTATTGCCGCTCCAATCATTTGGCCAATATACATAGAAGCATTAGCAAGAGCGGCTCCTGTTCCTCTTGCTATAATAGACATATTTTGTAAGCGCCCCATCATCAATACAAACAAAATTCCTGTCACAAAAAATAAAACAAAGAAAAATAACTCTACAAATATAATGTTCTTTAAATGAGGAAGTATGACATATAGCACTGCTGTAAATACAATTCCACCATAGAAAGAAATGTTATAACCAATTTTATTTACGATTCTCGGCCCAAAAATGTTACCGGTTAAATTTCCCAATCCTAATACGAGCATAGCTGTACCTACTTCATGAACTTGTAAGCCAAATTGACTGGAAAGCCACACACCAAAGAATGAAAATGCTGCAAAATTACCAGTTTGAAAAACAAAATATGCAAAATAAGAACGTGAAACCTTTGAATCTCTAAGTAATTGCTTATAGCGCTTTAATATATTTTTTTCATTTCCACCTATTTGAACTGGTTGTATTTCTGGTAATGTAACATAAATAAGAACGACAAGTAGTGCTGATAATATACTAATGACGAAGAATGGTGTTGTATAATGTATCGTTGCTAAATATGCTCCAATTGGCAGTCCTAAAATTTGGGAGATTGATAACCCTGCTGTTGCAATTCCAATTGCTTTTACAATTTGCTTCTTCTCTATAAGGAGCGGAATAGATGCCCATACTTGTGGAGATACAAAAGCTGCACTTACACCTGCTAAAAATCTAAATGTTAGCATCCATAAAAAACTCGGTGCCATTCCACACAAAAATGTACTTAATGCAAAAAAACTCATTCCTAATACCATCACTTTTTTTCTGTTTAAGCCATCTGATATAGGACCAGCGATAAGCGCAAATCCAGCGTATCCTAAAGCATATGAACTCACCATCCATCCTGATAATTCAGTTGATACATGATAAACCTGTTGTAATGTCGGCAAAAGTGGTGAAATTAAGAACGTATCTGTACCAATCATAAACATTATCGTAAAGAATACAGCTAGTACTCTTTTCATTTATATCTTCTCCTTTTATATAAAAAGAGGGAACTATCCCTCTTTTCAACTAAGCTTCTAAAATAGATTCAATCTCTTTCATAACCTTCTCATTCAATGAAACTTCCACCGCCCTTACACTTTCTCTTATTTGTTCTGCTCGCTTCCCACCAGGAATAACAGTATCAATTCCTTTTTTGTTTAATAGCCATGCTAACGCTAAGTGAGATACTTCAATATTCTTTTCTTTAGCTAAGTCTTTTAACTTTTCCACTTTCTTAAAGTTACTCTTATATGTATTTTCTTCAAATAGATTTACACTTTGGCGCCAATCGCCTTCTTTTAATTTAAAATCTTCTGTATATTTACCACCTAATATTCCGAAAGCAAGAGGTCCATATGGGATAAATGAAACGCCCGCTTCAATACAATAAGGTAACAGTTCTTCCTCTGCAGTGCGATTTAGCATATTGTAAGGCGCTTGTACAACATCTATATCTCCATATCGATTTGCTTCTTTTAATTGTTCTACACTTACATTTGAAATCCCAATTGAACGAATTTTCCCCTCTTCTTTTAAACGGATAAGCTCTCCAATTGAATCTATGTAACTTGTTTCAGAGTTTGTAAAATGTAAATAATATAAATCAATATAATCTGTCTGTAATCTTCTTAAACTATTCTCCACAGCATTTCTTAAATAGCTTGGTTCATTATTAATATGAACCTCTCCATTTAATAACGGCTGTATTCCACCTTTTGTAGCAAGTACAACTTCTTGGCGTTTTCCTTTCAATACTTCTCCTACCAATTCCTCTGATCTACCGAAACCGTATGAATCCGCTGTATCAAAAAATGTAATCCCTTGCTGGATAGCTTCTTCTATTAATCGTTTTCCTTCTACCTCATTCACATCAACATATAAATTATGCCCCCCTACAGCGTTTGTTCCTAACCCCAACTTCGAAATATTTAGTCCTGCCTTTTGTAATTTTGTATACTTCATTTTTTCTCCCCCTATATTTCTATTGTTCGAATATATTCGAACAATAGAAATATACCACTTTATATGTTATAGTGCAAACTATATTAACTTATACAAGCAGGTGAAAAAATGCGTACTCTCTATCATCCAAACCGAGAAGAAATTCAATTCTCTTCTGTCTTATACGCACTTAGCGATCAAATTCGTTTACAAATTGTAACTATGCTATTAGAGAAAAACGAACAATCTTGTGGTGCGTTAAACATTCCAATTGCGAAATCAACTTTATCTCACCATTTCAAAGTGTTACGCGAATCTGGTGTTATGTATACACGCCTTGAAGGCACACAACGTTTCATTTCAATTCGTGAAGATGACTTAAATGCTAGATTCCCCGGTTTATTAGACGTCGTAATACATGCAACAGAACCATACTAAAAAACATCTCATATAAATATGAGATGTTTTTTAGTAATTACTATTCTTTTAATAAATCTATTAATCCATTCCCTTCAGATGTACGTTCATACCCTAAAGGTACAGTCCTTTTTATAAGTTGCGCGTATATTTCTGGCTCTGATAATTTTCTACCATACTCTCTTTCACACTGCTTTATGAGAAGCGCTAGCGCCCCAGCGACATGCGGCGTCGCCATTGAAGTACCACTTAATACTGCATATTTCCCCTCTGGATACGTAGACAGTATTTCATCACCTGGCGCTACTAAATCAATTTCTTGATTTGAATTACTAAAGCATGAAATTTTCCGCTCTAAATTAACAGCACCTACTTCAATTACTTCAGAATAAGCACCTGGAAAATCTAATTCTTCAGTATCATCGTTACAATCTCCATCATTTCCTGCAGCGCACACGACAAGTACGTCTTGTTTTACCGCATTTTGAATAGCTTCATGTAATTCTGGTACATCTTGCGGACCACCAAGTGACATTGAAATAATTCTCACTTTCTCTTTATTCGGTCCTCTCCAATTTACAGCATAATGAATGGCCTCAATAATTTGCTCATAACTTCCAGAACCATCTCCAGCTAATACTTTTAAAACTAACATTTTAGAAAGTGGTGCGACTCCTAAAACACCGACACCGTTTTCAGTCGCTGCAATCGTCCCCGCTACATGAGTACCATGCCCATTATTATCAAGATAAATTTTCGGATTTCCTTCATAATCTTTCGTGAAATTTCTCCCACCAATAATACGATCTTTTAAATCTACATGATTTACATCACAACCTGTATCTAAAACAGCAACGACAATGTCTTTCCCTTTCGCGCTCTTTTCCCATACTTGCGGAGCATGAATCAGTTGTACACCTGGTGGAATTTCATTTACTTGTTCAACCACCTTATTTACAGTAAACGGAATTAATTGTATACCTTTTTGTTTATTCGCTGTACTACTATTCATCGTAATCCCTCCTGAAAATGTATTATTTTCATTTTAGACCACTATTGAATACGTTTATATTTAACATTCGTTTTATTCGTTCCATTTCCCTTCCTCTCAAATGTTTCTCAATAAACAAAAGAAAAGGACCCATTAAATGGTCCTTTTATTTTTCAGTTTTACAATAGAATAATATAAAGTGAAACTATAATCAGTGGGGGGTGTCATCCCCACTGATTATTAGTTGAACCAATCGGGCGTTTACGGGCAGTCCGGCTCCCACCTAACTTCCTTGCTTCAGCCGAGTTTTGAGGTGGGAGTTTTACTGCCCACAAATAGCGGGATAAATTAAGACTAAATCTCACTCTTTTTCAAAAACTGCTCAATTTCTTTTATTACATGTTTTGCGCCTTCTATACTAACAGTAATGTTTCCATTTGCTAATGAAATATTTTGATTTGAAACATCACCTGTTATTTGACAAGCATTGTATGGTTGATATTTTTGTAAAATGACTTTGTCTCCTTCTACAAAAATTTCAAGTGGTGATTTGATTTGTATTCCTAATACATCTCGTAATTCTTTAGGAATAACTATCCGTCCCAATTCATCTACTTTTCGAATAATTCCTGTTGCTTTCATGTTACTCCCCCCTTACTCTCTATTATTTTTTTCACCTCGCTATTTTCATTTTATCACTATATATTTGGTAATGGCTTACTCTTTTTAGAAAATATAGTACAAAAGTTAAAAAAACACATTTAACGAATATTCAATCTTCCTTTCAATTGTTTTAAATAACGAGCTCTTATAATGACGAAATATAAAACTTGAATACTTACAAAGATACTTAATACAATTGTATTCTCTTTAAACAGTGAGTACTCAAACATTTGTCCTAACGCAGTTAATGCTACTGCCCCATGTAATGTTGCAACTCCAACTGGAACGAAGAATAAAAGCGCTAAGCGGATTGTGACTACTTTCGATAATTCGCCTCTCGTCAATCCAACTTTTCGAATCATTTCAAATAAACGAGTATCGTCCTCCAAATCAGAAAATAAGCGGAAGTAAAGGAAGCTTCCTGCACAAACAAAAAATACAATACCAATAAAGAAACCTACAAATAAAATGGGTCCTGCAATTTGTAAACTTTGATTTTGATCGTACTCTTCTGCACTAAACGTTGCATGTTCTTGATAGGGCTTAATCTGATGCGTAAGCTCTTTACCAACCTCAATTTCATCTTTCATTCCTTTTGTTTTATACATATAATCTTTTTCTTCTTTAAATCCATCTTGTAATGTATCATATTGATTTTTAGAGATTACATAAACATTCCCTCTTAGTATTTTACTTAATGAAGAAGTATTAACTTTTTTCACCTTTAAGGGCTCATTGGCATTTGGGAAAGAAATTTCTTTTCTTTCCTTTATCGGTGGCCCTGGTATTTCTACTGACAGAAATAGGGCTTCTTTGTCTGATAAAGTATTAAACGGTTCCCCTGTTAACTTCGCATACTCCTTATAATCCGATTCTTTTATAAAAACAGCACTTCTTAGCGATTGTTCTTCCGTTTTCTTCGATGAAATATGTACTTTTGAAGCTGCTATATTATGTTTCTTTAATCCTTCGTCAATCATCTTCAAATGCTGTGATTCATTACTATTTCCTTGCTTAGAGTGGTAATGAAACGCAATTGGTCTCTCCATAATTCCTTTCGTCATTGATGCGAAACCAACTAATGTACCTATTGCTGAAAATGCTACAGTTGAAATAATAGTTACAATAAAGAACATCCTTGCATTATCTCTCATACGGTATGCTAAATCTGACAAAGTAATAATATTTGTCTGTGTCCAATAGAAACGTTTACTTTTTTTACATAGTCTAATAATAAAGACACTCAACTGCTTGTACAGCAAATACATACCAATAATGACTACCGTTGTAACAGGAATCATCATCACAAATACCATTGCACCATGTGACATAAGCGCTCCTGCATAACCCGCACTAAGCAATACTACTGCTAATATAGAAGAAATTATAGATGCCTTCGGTTCTGGCTTCGCCTCTGCTGATCCTCTAAACAATTTCATAATTTTATTTTTACGAACCATTCCTGCACTGAACAATGAAATAATCATAAATAATAGGAAAAACATAATACTCGTTACAACAATCGCTTTCATCGGTATGTAATAGGATAAAGAGATATCTAGTTTCAATATCATCGGGGCTACAAATATTAATATTCCTGAAAATAACATACCTGACAGAATCCCGAAAATTATTGCCCCTATTCCAATCATGATATTTTCAAAGAAGATAAGACGCTTTAATTGATATTTCGTCATACCTAGCATCATTAAAATTCCTAGTTCACGCTTTCTCGTTTTTAAAAACATGCCCATGGAATATAAAATAAAGAAGAATGTAAATAAGTAAATAATAGACTGTGCAAAAGACATACTGACGAATACGTACTGTCCTAATTCTCCCGCACTTAATGCTGGATGGAACGCAAAAAATGAATACACAAAAAAGGCCATAATAGCAAATGCACTACTCAAAAAATATGCTGAATATGTTCGTCTATTTCGCGTTACATTTCGAAATGCAAGTTCTCTAATGTTCATACTACTTCTCCGCCCTTCTACTAACTATGCTTTTTTATATTAGTAAAATCCGGAAATACCTTCCATCGATTCAAATGACAAAAACCTTACATTATTGAAAGGTTTAAAAAAATTGCTTATACAAAACAGTTTATTTATAATAACTTCATTCATATTCATACACGCATCCTATTGTATATTCGTTAGTTTTGCGAAATAATAAAGGATAGAAGTATGTACCAATATACATATAAACTTATTTACTGCTTTAAAACGAATAGGAGGAAAACATAATGACATTACAAGAACAAATTATGAAAGCATTACATGTTCAGCCTGTAATTGATCCGAAAGCAGAAATCCGTAAACGTGTTGATTTCTTAAAAGATTATGTGAAAAAAACTGGTGCGAAAGGATTTGTACTTGGAATTAGTGGTGGACAAGACTCTACATTAGCTGGACGCTTAGCTCAACTTGCAGTTGAGGAAATTCGTAATGAAGGTGGTAACGCAACGTTTATCTCCGTACGTCTTCCGTACAAAGTACAAAAAGATGAAGATGATGCACAATTAGCATTACAATTTATCCAAGCTGATCAATCTGTTGCATTTGATATCGCTTCAACAGTTGATGCTTTCTCAAATCAATACGAAAACTTATTAGGCGAATCATTAACTGATTTCAATAAAGGGAACGTTAAAGCGCGTATCCGTATGGTTACGCAGTATGCAATTGGTGGACAAAAAGGTCTACTTGTTATCGGAACAGATCATGCTGCAGAAGCTGTTACAGGATTCTTTACAAAATTCGGAGATGGTGGTGCAGATTTATTACCATTAACAGGTTTAACGAAGCGCCAAGGACGTGCTTTATTACAAGAGTTAGATGCAGACGAGCGACTTTACTTAAAAATGCCAACAGCTGATTTATTAGATGAAAAACCAGGTCAAGCTGATGAAACAGAATTAGGTATTACTTACGATCAATTAGATGACTATTTAGAAGGTAAAGCAGTTCCAACTGACGTTGCTGAAAAAATTGAAAAACGTTACACAGTAAGCGAACATAAAAGACAAGTACCAGCATCAATGTTTGATGACTGGTGGAAATAGAACATAAAAAAGAAGCTAATCTCATTAGCTTCTTTTTTATGTTAACGATATACTCCTACCCTTTTCTCTAATAGATCCTGCAAGCAATCTTCATGTTGTTTATTAAACAATGGCGGCATTTTGTCTAACGGGAAAAACTTCAGATCTAATGTTTCATCGCCGTCTATTTTTTTATTCCCTCCAACGATTGAAAACTTAAAGAATATTACAATTGCCTGTGCCTGATCTCCATTCGGATATTTTTGAAAATATTTCGTATACACACCAATGAGCTCATCAATTTCCACATCATATCCTGTTTCTTCTTTAATTTCTCGAATCGCAGTTTCTGCAGCAGATTCCCCAATTTCCATTGCACCGCCCGGAAATCCCCAAGCATTAAAGTCTCCTCTTTTTTGCAGAAGCACTTCACCAAGTTCATTAAATACACAACCACCTGCAAAATTCAAAATAACATAATCATGCCCTACTTTTTCACGTAATTCTTTTATATAATTAGCCATCTTCTTCCCCTTTTCATACATCTTCTATCGCTATTTCTTATCTTTTTCAAGCAATTCAATAATTCGATCTAGCTTCTGGTTCATATTGATCACATGTTGTTTTTTTTGCAGCGCTGTTTTGCAATAACCTTCTAACAAACAAAGTAAATGATAGGAAAAACAAAACGATAAGTCCGATTACTAAACAAGTATATATCAATGTAAATATATTACTTTCGAACAAATTCATTCAGATTCCACATCCTTCCTCTTTTATTTTATCCCATAATTCTGATTTTTTAAAGTAATACATAATAAAAAGAGCACCTTTTACAGATGCTCTTTTTCATTGCTTAATACGTAAATGTAATTGTCGCTAATGAATAACCTGCCATTGCACTATATGGCGCAACTTGATAAGATACACGCTTTGCACCTTTTGGCCAAGTTATTTCATCTAGTACTTTCTTTATATCTTGCATTGTTCCATCCATGGACTGCTTATATCGTACTTCTACCTTTTCTGGCTTAGAAGCGAATTGTTGCTGTAATTTTTTCTTAAATTCACTGTAATTTTCTGCCCCGTATTGTGCAGACAAATATTTTAAATTTGTTTCTTTTAACATCTGTTCATATACAGCAGTTTTTGAACTACCAGCTTTTATTTTGTTCGTTAATTCACCAAAGTAACTTGTAGTTGCTGCTGGATATTTACTACGATCCCATTCATGGTCTTTACTTAATTGCTCGTCAGACATATTAAAATATGAATATGTCACACGCCCAGCTTTATCTGGCACTGGATCATCGAATGTAGTATCAAGGTGGTACCACTTGTTGTCAATGTTCACTAAATTCCATGCGTGAGCTTGTCCATTTCCTGTACCTGTTACAATATGATTTTGAATACCTGCTTCTTTTAGTAACTCATATGTTAATAATGTATATCCTTGGCAAACTGCAGAACGATTCGCTAACGCTTCATATGCTGTATACGCTTGATAAGACGTATCATAAGATACATGTTTTACAACGTAATCATGAATAGCCTTTACTTTCTCATGCTCATCCATTCCTGGTTTTACAATTGAACCGATAATTGCTTTTGCCTGAGATTTTACATATTGTGTTTGCTCTTTTGATTCACGGTATTTCACTTGCAGTGTAAACGTATAGTTCCCTGGTAACCCTTTAATAGAATATTTAGTAGACGCTACATTATATTTTACATACTCATCCGCATCTACAATTTTATTATATTCTTTGTATAATCGGTCCATAACATCTCTAGCATTTCTATCTTTTGTTTTATATGCGATTGTAATATTTTCATCTCGATTATCAATCTGTTTTTTTAATTCTTTTCTGAAATCATTTAACAACTTTGCATCTGATTGTGTTGTCACTGTAGTCGGATTCGTAGCCGCATAAGATACAGCTGACGCCTGTAAGCCTCCCATTACTATAGTTGAACAAAGTGCGGCAGCTGTCACATACTTACTTGTCTTTCCCATCTTGTCACTCCTTACATTCTATAACTATACGAAAAAGTATCGTATAGTTTCAGAGTATACAATACTTTTCAAAATAGGTCATATGAGATTATGCATATTTAACATTGTAAAAAGGTTGCTCTTTTTACAAGAACAACCTTCTTCATTAACAAGTTTGTAACACACAGCATGCATTTTCAAAACGTCGATTTTTTAAATCTTCATTTCCAATACAGAAATAAAGCATCCCTAAATCTCCCCACATCATATTACAATTTTTAGTATCTGAATCAATTTGGAATAAAAGCGTCATATGCTGTGGATCTATCCCCATATATTTTCCAATCACGTACAATACCTCATCTTGTACAGAGAATGGCTCACCAAACATTTGATGATTATCATAGTTGTCTGGAATTAGCTCCTCCAGTAATTGCAAGAAACGATCTGAATCAGCCTCATCTTCAATGAAAAGCTCTGGCAATTTATATGTGAGTTTAAAAGTAGTTGCACACTGGTTATAATTCGTTTGCAATTCATCTGCTCTTCGTAATTGCTCTACAGGAACATCATAATAAAGTACACGCCCCGCTTCAGTTGGATTCACATCTTCTTCAAAGTATTTTTCAATGCTAAAGAAATATAACATCCCTGTCTTAGGAAGATTGTGATCCATACCAACGTTTTGTAAATCACTTAAATTAAATTGTGCGATAAAATGTAACGGATTTCCTTTATACATTGGATATTCAAATGTATCCGGTAAATCAGGAACTCCCCCCATTTTCGAACTACCTATCGCAACCGTTTCTTGCTGCTCGGGCACAACTTTTACACAAGGAAATACAGTATTAATAAGTTCCTCTTTTAAATGTGTCAGTCCATATTTATCAATTAACACTTCAATTTGCTGTCTCATAAATTCTCCTTACATTTACATACTTATTTGTATCATAGCACAAAGATTATACTCCATTCATTGTAAAATCAACAAGCCCTCCAAAAAACGGGCTTATCCCTCGTACGCGAACAAGTTTAAAAAAGCATAGTATACATTGTTCCTACAAACACGATAGTTCTTTATTTCTTCCAGTACATTTTCCCCTCGTTCATTTTTATTTTTAATTTAAGGAGGAATTCCACATGGGTTACGGATATAGTTGCGGCGGTTACGGCGGTGGTTACGGTTACGGCGGTAGTTGTGGTGGATGTGGTTATGGAGGTTTCGCTTTATTAATCGTTTTATTTATCCTTCTAATCATCATCGGCGCTAGCTGTTGGGGCGGCTTTGTAGGCTGCTAGTAAACTTAAAAACTATTGTAAAAAAGCACGTACAATACGTGCTTTTTTGCCATTTTTAAATCTTTTATTCGAAAGGAAGTATGATTGATGAAGATTGATGGTGTTTTTGAAGGAGGCGGTGTACGCGGAATTGCGCATGTAGGGGCAATTTGCGCGTTAGCTGAAAAAGGCTATGAATGGGAGCGGGTAGCTGGAACATCAGCTGGTTCAATTATCGCAGCGCTCCTAGCAGCAGGATATTCTTGTTCAGAGTTAAAAACGATTATAACTGATATTGATTATAATACATTTACGAAGAGAACCTTTATTGACAGAATCCCGTTTATCGGCAAAGGATTAAGCGCATGGACCACTCTTGGTATTTACTCTAATATTTTTATAGAAGAATGGATTGAAGAATTACTTCGAAAGAAAGGAGTTCACTTATTTACAGATTTACCTGATTTAAATAAGCTTAAAATCATCGCTTCTGATATAAGTAATGGTAAAATGGTTATCTTCCCCGATGATTTGCCGAACTATGGATTTTTAAATTATCGCTTCTCTATTGCTAAAGCTGTAAGAATGAGTAGTACAATCCCCTTCTTCTTTGAACCCGTAAAATGGAGAACACCAAAATGGAAGCAGCCTTGTTATATGGTTGATGGAGGGATTTTAAGCAATTACCCAATTTGGATTTTCGACTCACCTACCTCTCCTCGCTGGCCGACTTTTGGGTTTCATTTTGTAAAAGATGAGATTCAAGCTGATCCTGCCCACTATAACGAGCCTATCTCCATGTTCAAAGGACTATTTAAAACAATGATGCAAGCCCATGATTTACGTCATTTAGACAAGGAATCTAAAGCAAGAACGATTACAATTCCAACGGGATCCATTACAAGTACAAACTTTGAGTTAACAAAGGAAGAAAAAGAGTGGCTTTACAATTCTGGTTATAACGCTGCAAATAAGTTTTTACAATCTTGGAACTTCAGGCAATATATTGATGAATATAGAAACGGAAATCAGGACCGAAAAACAAATCGGTATTTCCGTCAACTTGACTCATAATACTATTATTTTTCATACGAGAACACGTAACGCTTTCAAAAAAAATAAGCCTAGTAATATCATATATTACTAGGCTTATTTACTTCTTGCATAATTATTATACGTTGCTTACGGATAAGTTAACCCTTCAGCTTCCTCCGCAGTAATAACTGTGTATCGATTTCCCGTTCGTAATCCTAACAATTCTGCTTTTTCAATTGCATCCTGCTTCGTCTCCGCATAAGCAGCTAAATATTTATCCCCATCGATAATTTGGCAAATTACATATTGTTTCATTATTTTCTCCTCTTACATTTTCATTAGTTGTGCAAGTTTTTTTATACCTATTTCAATTTCTTCTAACGTTGCGTATGAATATGATAGGCGCAAAAATTGGTTTGCACTTCTATCATACAAAGTACCTGGATTTAATAAAATCTTTTCTTGCAAAGCTTTGTCAAATAAGCTACGGTTCGAAACGGGTACATTCATATGTAACCAAATATAAAAACCACCTGCCGGTTCATACCATGTTGCTATATCATGACAATATTTCTCTAACATTTGTAACATAAAATCTCTGCGCTTTTTCAACTTAATTCTTACAAACTGTAAATGTTCATCATACAATCCATTTGTAAACCATTCCGCTGCAATTTGCTGGGATATAGAACTTGAACCATAATCTGTTTGCATTTTTATGTCTGCCAATCTTTGAATGACTGGCTCAGGTCCAACAATCCATCCAATTCTTAATCCTGGACTAATTACTTTAGACATACTCCCTATATGTAGTATAATTCCGTTTTTATCATATGCCTTTAAAGGCTTTGAAACAGGCTCATCAAACCATAAGTCTTGGTACACCGCGTCCTCTATAATAGGCAATCCAATTTCATTACAGATTTCCATCACTTCTATTCGCTTCTTCGCATTCATACTAAAGTTCGTCGGATTATGAAAAGACGGGATTGTATATAAAATAGATGCATTAAATTGCTTCTTATATTTCGTAATATATGATGCATTTAAACCATTCTCATCCATTGGTATTCCAATTAAACGCATTCCTGCTGATTGAAATACATTAAGCGAATATAAATATGATGGTTTTTCTAATAAAATTGACGCTCCTTTCGGAAGAAGCCCCATAGAAATAAGTTGCAGTGCTTGAATTGCCCCTGAAACAATTAAAATAGAGTCAGGAGATACATATACCCCATGCCCTTTTAAATATTCCGCAATTTTTTCTCTTAAATAAAGATTTCCTTTCGGTTCCTCATACCCAAGTGTAACATTTGATTGTAAAATTTTATTAATAACTTCCTTCATCTTTTTTTCAGGTAAGAGGCTCGGCGCGAGCTCACCTGTTCCTAATCGAATTACATTGGGAGTAAATTCAGCTTGATTAATCTCTTGTACAGCAGGAAGATTTGGATAATGAAGCCCTGTTTCCACATAGGACCGCCAGTTAGGAGGGGGTGCATATGTGGCAGTACTCTCACTATTATTTATAACAATTGTTCCCTTCCGGCCATTCCCCTCAATATACCCTTTTGCTACTAATTCATCGAAAGCCATTACAATTGTACTTCGATTTACTTCAAACACATGCGCCAAATCTCTTTGTGAAGGTAATTTAGTTCCAACTGTCCATTCCCCATTAACAATTCTTTCTTTTATATAAGATTCTATTTGTTTATATAATGGAATAGGTGAAGACATATTAGGTTTCCAAACTAACCTTTCCATCATATCACCTCACATTTTTTTGGTTGGTAACCTATCCAACCATATGGATGGATACAAACTTTCATTTCTTCTATACAATATACACTATCATAATTAATCACATTAAGTAGGAGGTAATATGATGAATGAAGCAATTATTCACGGTATCATCCTTGCATTTGGTCTAATTATTCCATTAGGTGTCCAAAATGTTTTTGTCTTTAACCAAGGTGCGAGCCAACCAAATATTTGGAGAGTAGCCCCTGTAGTATTAACTGCCTCTATATGTGATACGTTGCTAATTTTAATTGCTGTACAGGGTGTCTCCCTAGTGCTCCTAACTTTCTCTTGGTTAACAACCACCTTGTATTTGATTGGATTTTTCTTTCTTATGTATATGGGCTGGGTTATTTGGAGAAGCGATCCTTCAAATGATGTAAAACAAGAAAAAAGTATGCCTTTAAAAAATCAAATTATTTTCGCAGCATCGGTTTCATTACTCAATCCACACGCAATTTTAGACACAATTGGTGTAATTGGAACAAACTCTATCCAATACATAGGAAGTGAAAAATGGGCTTTCACTTCTGCAACTATTATCGTTTCTTGGATTTGGTTTATTAGCTTAGCTTTAGCGGGGAAATTTCTAAAAAGAATAGACTCAACTGGAAAGACAATCTTATTATTAAATAAATTTTCTGGTCTTATCATATGGGGTGTCGCACTTTATATGTTAAAACAAGTTATTTATTCTTAATTAACTAAAGAGAATTGCATGTTACTTAAAACATCATGCAATTCTCTTACAAATTATGAAGTAGGTTCCGATTTCTGTTTTACCGTCTTTGCATCTTTTGCTGGTTTAATCCAAATCATTGCTATAACAGCACCAATACCAGCGAAAATACTTGTTAAATAAAACACTTCATGGTCAGCACCTTTCATGAAAAAAGAATATAGAGGTGGTCCAGCTGCTACACCGATAAATCGCATTGAACTATAAAATGACGTAACCGTCCCCCTTTGTTCCTTTTCAATTCCTTGTGTAATTAGGGCGTCTAAACATGGGAGTGCCATACCAATTCCTATTCCCATAATAACGAGACAAAGAAGTAGTAAATAGATCCCTTTTATAAATAAAGGAATGATGACTGATGCAGCTGCCATTAAAAAACCAATATAAATACACTTCTTCATCATATTTTGATTATCTCCAATTTTTTTACCAGCCATATATGAACTAAGTGACAGTACAAGCAACGGGATAGCAAGTACACACCCCTTCCATATACCATGAATGTCATACTTTGATTCCAGTATAGTCGACAAATAAAAGAGAATTCCGAATAAAATAAGCATAATAATTGCACCTAATACAAAAATGGCAATCAACCATCTTCCCTTTTCTCGAAACGTAGAAAGAATAGATTTTATAAACTCTTTAAGTGGTGGTACTTCTCCTTCTTGTTTCTTTGCCTTTACTAGAACAAGTAATAAAACGATTGATACTACGCATAAAATTGGAATCGCCCAAAATGGTAAGAACCATACAATGGCAGCAAGAGCAGATCCTAAAATAGGGCTCAACACTTTTCCAAATGTATTGGATGTTTCAATGATTCCTAAACCTGTACTAACTTGTTTTTCATCCTTGTATAAATCACCAACACACGGTATAACAACTGGCATTGCACCAGCAGCACCAATACCTTGAATCGCTCTACCGATCAATATCCAAGTGTAGGGATTATCAACTTTCCAAGATACCCAACCAGTTATCGCTCCTCCTATAGCCGCAATCAG
The DNA here is from genome assembly GCF_040676495.1 of Bacillus sp. LBA3-1-1.1. Taxonomy (NCBI): domain Bacteria; kingdom Bacillati; phylum Bacillota; class Bacilli; order Caryophanales; family Bacillaceae; genus Bacillus; species Bacillus sp. LBA3-1-1.1. The sequence goes on along the minus strand of NZ_JBEGIB010000012.1, from coordinate 458,716 downwards.
CAAACTCGGAACCATTACCATCTTTCGTCCCCATCTATCTGATAAATAACCAGCAATCGGTATAAGTAAAATGGCTACAATAGAGTAAATTGTAATAATCATGGATACTTGAAACGATGAAATATGTAATTTCTTTTCGATAGTCGGTAGGATTGGAATGAGCATTGAATTCCCTAATGTCATAACAAGTGGAACTGATGCAAGCGCAATTAAACAACAGTTTTCTTTTTTTAACATGTTGGCTTCGGAACCTTTCATCATATATTTCTTACCATATAATAGCCCTGCTGGAACGTAATTTTTCATTCCACCAGGGCTATTACATTTTACTACTTCCCATTTACAACAAAAGAAATTGGGGAAAATATAGTATTATTCCTATTCTTTGAATCCAGTTCGCAATATATCCATACCAATTAATTGAAAAAAAAAGAAAGGAAGAATCCTTCCTTTCTCCTATAACCTTCTACAATTAGCGAGTATATCCGCCACCAAGCTGTTGTTCTGCCATCGCTACAAGGCGTTTTGTAATTTCACCACCTACAGAACCGTTTGCACGTGAAGAAGTATCAGCTCCAAGTTGTACACCAAACTCTTGTGCAATTTCATATTTCATTTGATCTAGAGCTGCTTGTGCTCCATGTGATGCTAATTGATTAGCGTTACGATTTCTAGCCATTACCGATCACCTCCTTATTTATATATAAATTGTGTTAAATTTCAATTTAAATACATGGTAATTTTTGGTTATTTTTATTTTTAAAAAAGAGTCTCTACAATGAGAGACTCTTTCATCATTTTATATTAAGAAGTTACTACTTCTAAATTTCTATTTATTAATACTTTCATTTCTTCTTTTAATATATCTTTCGCATTATGTCCAAACCATTCGAGTGATGCGAAATGGTCAGTATCTCTCACTTCCTGAATAATCTCATCATAATTTACGATACCTTCAAATAATGGAACCATACCAATTCGACTTCCCGCTGCTGCATATACATTATTTGGTTCAAACACATGCAAATAATCTGCTGACGATATATTCTTAAAATGGTAATGTTGTATCCACGGCCTTAGTCGATGGAAACTGTCAATTGGATCTGCACCAGACTCCCATATATGAAGAAAATCAAGGTTTATTTTCAAATTCGGATGGTCTACTTCTTCTAATAATTCCAAAGTAGAGGGTAACGTGTCCGTTAACGTATTTGGATGTGTTTCTAAAAGTACATACATATTGCGCTGAGCAAATACTTCACAAATCATGCGAATTCGATTCACATACTCTTTTCTCTCCTGTTCCGAGAAATCTTCGCTTCCTTTTTGTCCAGCAAACGTACGAATTTTGTTCGTTTTAAACCAATTAGCTAGTATTGCAAGTTGTTCACATTTCTCTATCGTTTTTTCAAAATCTGCCGATAATGATATGTCTAAGTAATCACTTATCATCGTAATTTCCAAGTTTTTATCCTTTAAACAATTCAATTCTCTTTCCGTCGTTTCATACTCTTGCATATACAAATTTTGTGCATGAGTCCCCCACAATTCAATTCCTTCAAAACCGTTTTCATATGCAAATTGAACAATATCAGTAAATGAAATTAATTGATGGCGAAAGGAAATAGTACATAACGAATATTTCATAGGTTTGAACTCCCTTATCTTAAAATTCAGTTAGCTTTTTAAAATGCTAAGAAAGACTGGTTTGTTTTCATTTCTTTCCATGATAAAAACTGTCTCTCTAATTCAGCCTTAATTTGTAGTTCAATTGCATTCATTTCATCCAGCTTTTCAACAATTGATAATAACATACCTTTATTATTCGTCATTGCCATTTTAATTGCACGATACTGTACATTTGTAAATCCTTGTACAATATCTTCTACCCGATCACACCAATAATCAAATTCTTGCTCCGAATATTGCAACGTTTCACGGAAGTATGCAAAAGCATGCTCATAACTATATTTACGAATTGCAAGTACTGGTATTTGTTTTACTGCCGCTATAAGACTAGAAAGCGAGTAACCTTCTTCTTCATTTGCCATTTTTATAATTAAATTTTTCAGCTCCATAGTCAGTTCATTATCGTTTCTTTTGAATGTTTCTGTGAAATAATTCGCTACCATTTCTTCTGTTGGCTCCTGAATTTCTTCTACATCAATGATATACCCTCCACCAAATGGGTTGTCTTGAACAGAGCGAAGCACTTTTTCTCTTTCCATATTCCCTTCCCAGCGAAAATCAGGATCTAGCATGAACCATTCTTCTTCTTTCTCTGTCTTCGATATCATTAAATAATGCGGAAACGGTTTTTGATGGAATTTATTTTCCCTCTCTGGTAATAGAGACATATCAACCATTACAATGACATAGCGATTCTCTGGCTTGTTTTCTACTAATTCTAAAAAAGTTTCTACATTGCTACTTTTATCTTTTGCATGATCATACCATTCGTTCACTTTCATACCATACAATTTTTCATACCATAGTAAATAATTATCATGGTTAATATTTTCGGAGTGATACGAAATAATGCCACCTTCTGTTATATCAAAATCGCCGTCCCATAGTCCAAAATAAAATGGACGAAAATCTATATCGCTACGCCTTTTTATAATTTCACAAAAACAACTCACTAAACAGTGAACTTTAATTGAAGTCATATTCTCATCCACTTTCCTAAAGGTTAATTATTCACATTTACTTCTTATAGCGGCTGTAATTCCTCCATAAAATCAAGCAAAGATCCTACAGTAAGAAATGCTTTTGGATCTACCTCATCCTCTGGAACGCATAGCTTTAAATCCATTTCTATGTAAACTATGAGTTGTAACATCATTACCGAATCTATATATAAGTCTTGATTTAAACGCATCGTTTCTTCTAAATGTGTCACGTTTTTTAGTTCCATTTTTCCTGTCATAATTTTCAACACTTCATTTTTTAATGTTTCACGTCTCATGTTGTAACCTCTCCCATCTCTAGTAACTTTCTACTTACTTTTCCAGTTTTATTTTTCGGAATTTCAGTTACACTTTCAATCTCATGTGGAACTTTATAAGATGGTAAATGCTGAATACACCATTCTCTTATTCGCACTGGATCAATATGAGAGATTACTTTCGCTTTAACAATTTCGCCCATCACAGGATGTTTCCCTCGATATACAATTGCCTCTTGAACGCCTTCTAGTCGAAGCAGCGTTTCTTCTACTTCTATAGGAAAGACTTTTAATCCTGAAACGTTAATCACATCATCCATGCGCCCCATAAAATGAAGGCCACGCTCAGATTTATACCCCAAATCTTTCGTGAAAATTTCTTTATCGTTCATTTTCACTACGATTTCTTCAGGCATATTTTCATCTGAACCTATGCTTATACTCGCATGAGGTAGTGGATTTCCTAAATCTAAATGGCTTTTCATATCATGACATATACTAATACACCCCGCTTCAGAACAACCGTATTGCTGCATCATATATGTTGTCATTTCTTTTAGTTTATAAAATAATGCTTCTGGTAAAGGTGATCCGGATGTCATAATTTTATGAAACTGAAACGTTCCTAACGGAAAACTCCCCATAATATGTAACATAAGTGGTACTGCATATATGATATGTTTTTCTGTATTGCGAACTATATTTAATGCGAATTTAGGGTTTTTATTCGTAATGATGATAGGTTTGCTTCCCCGCGTAATCGCAGATAACGTACCACATATTAGTCCGTATGAATGTGAAACAGGAGCCATAACGATCGGCACTTCATCTACTTCACAGTTTAAAGCTTCATTATAAGCAGTAATTTCTGTATCAACTTCCGTCCATGCTCTACGAATTAGTTTCGGTTCTCCTGTTGTTCCAGAACTATATTGCAATAAAGAAGGCTCTTCTAGTAAAGAGTTCACTACTTCTAGTTTTGTAAAATCGCTATATTCTCCATATAAAATCCCTATACAATTTGCACGCTTTGCCATTTCAATAGCCGTTTCTTTTGGCGTATCTTCATGTATAAGTAATACTGATGATTTCTTTTCTTTTAAGAAAAACACAAACGTAATAATATCGAATGGATCTTTCAGACAAAGCGCAAATCTATTTCCTGCTGCTTCTTGAAATTGTTCCATTTCCTCATAAGCTTGTAATCTCAAATCAAAATCACTTTTGCTATACTCTTGTTTATTAACGATTAGCATGATTTCCCCCTATAACAACTGATTTTTGTTTGTTAAGTTGTCTTGCTCTATACAATGGATTTGGAACTTCATGAACAAGTGATTCCACATCTAAATATAAACGACGCTTCGTCAATTGCTCGGCGTAAAATGTAGGTGTATATAATTGAATCCTTTCAAACCTCTCTTTTAAATGTGGATATTTTCTAATATGATTTTCCATTTCTTCGACCACTATCATCCAAAAACTTTCTTCTTTCCATTCATATTCATCCGCAAGTACGAAAGCTAATTCTCCTACATTAAATAAGAACAGTGCATCTAGTACCATCTCTTGTAAACATTCGATACGATCCATTTCAAAGAAATCATTCATTTTTCCATTCGCATACGTTTTATGCATTTTAGTAAAGTCAGGACATTTGTCGATTTCTTTTAAGAATGGACGATAAAACTCAAGTCCTTCATGGAAATCCTTTAATGCAATACGGACAGGTAGCCCTTCTTTATGGACTAAAATCATATTTTGTCCGTGTGATTCTAATGCGATTCCATGCTCTACAACAAGATGTATAACTGGTATAATCGCTTTTTGAATAAGTAATCGTAGCCAATTTTCTATTCCATGTTTGTTTAACCATGCATCAATAACTGGCGTCCCATCTTTCTCTTTTGCATATAAGCCGTTAAAGGGCACGGCATCCTCTTGTCTATCCAAATATTTATGAACGCTTTCACGCCAAATGCATCCTAATGAACCATATACAGATTCCTTATTCGTATCATACGTTACACCCGAAAACTCATTTAAAAAAATGATGCGCGATTCATCTCTTAAATACAGATCATCACTTACAACATCATTTAACCAATTTGATATTGCTGGTGCACTCACAACAGAATATGGTTTCAGCGTACGGAGTGTTGAAGTGTTGAGTAAATTCATCGATAATTTAACGTACGGCTTCTTTGGACTCGTAATATTTCTTAACGTTCTCATTGACTGTTGCGCGCAATAATCATCCTCTGACTCATCTAAATAAATGATGCATTTATCCTGTATATGATCAGCATAATTCGGAATAATAAAGTTTTCCCACTGCCAAGGATGAACCGGAATTAACAAATACTGTTCTGGATTAGAACCTAAACCTCGAATACGATTCATATATTCTTCTATTTTCTGCTCACCAATTTCTTCTTTTAAAGTATCGCTATAAATCACTTCATTTTCATAACCTACAGTCGCATAATTCTTATGCGCTGCAATCCATATGAGTTTTATTGGTCTCATAAATTCATATCCATATTGAAAATTGTCACGATATTGAAATCCAATGCGTGCTTTATAGCTAGGATGATATGGGTGACCGTCTATTAAATGGCTTTCAAACTCATCGTAAGATTTTTGAGTGTATTCTTCCTTATTATTTCTTTCATATTGTGCAATCGTGTCTTTAAATATTGTTTGTTCTAATTCGTGAATAAAAGAATCTAATTTAGTTCGTTCTACGCTAACAACCCGAAAAACTTCTTCTAGAAATTGCGACACAGATTGTATTTCTTGTTGTTCATCTTGGACTCTTACGATTAATGAGACTAAAGAAATACGTCCAAATGTCATTCGTTCTCTTCCATAGCATTTGTATGTGACACTTTTATTTTTTTCATCAAGTCCTTGTATTATAAAAAGAATTTGTTCTTCCTTTTCTATGCGAACCGGTGTAATAATCCCCTCATAAATTAACGATTCTACTAATTGACGTAGCACTCTTCTTCGCACTGAAATGTAATCTTCTGATTCGAGCGCCTTCAATATTTTCGTGTGATACATGTCCACTCTCATAAACCCCTCCACTTTATGACAAAATACCATTATTTGTATTACGTGAAATTTTAACGCTATTTATGAACGAACAGCCACTTCCCTAACGAGTGGATTATGTACTTGCACATAAATTGCTTGCTCTAATGGATTACTTAACTCATCGACATCGAAAAATCTCGTTAGTAAATTCGCTTTACATGCCAACTTATCTGCGTCCAGCAATTCTCTTAAAAATGTAGAAGGTTCCCGATTATACGGAAGGAATGATTCAAGTACAGACCTTAATTCCGAGAGAAGAATTTCCTCCTTAATTAATCCTGCTGTGCCAAAACCATTAATGAGGCCAAACATATGATTGAAAATTAAGTAGTAACGAAATCTCTCATCTACAATATAATCGTCATATAAATTTCCAGTACGTTCTCCAATACCAGCTAATTCATTATTAAGCATCTCTTTCATTGAATTACAGAAATAAAACCCTTGATTATCACGGAAATAATATTTGACCGGATAACCATCCTTTAGCTGAACAACGCTATTTTGCTGATGAGCTTCTAATGCAACACCATACTGTAAATACATCCATACCATCGGCTTTAAAGAAATGTTCATATATCGTCTAAACCACTCTAAGCTTACTTCTTCACAGCTTCTACTTTCTAAATCTGCTAGGCGATGAATAATATTCGATAACCGAGTACGTTCCCCAGGTATAGCGTCTTGAACTAGCCCAGCAATTAATGTAGCGTCATTTGCATGTTCACTATAAAAAGGATTCTCGCGAATAATCACTTCAAATCCAGATTCTTGTGTTCCATAATTTAATGTAATAAAGGCTGGATCACAAATAAAATCAAAGCCTGGAAATCTTTCTCGTACCTCACCAATAGCCGTATTTAACATTTCCTTCCCTTCAAGACCACTCTCAAGTTCTTTCAGTTTATTAATACGCATTGAATTCGTTACTTTCACCGGAAATGAAAACTTAAGCATATACTTCGAATCCGGATGATATAGTGTCCTTAGTGATGATGTTGCCATATAATACTTACCGGCAGGACTGATATATTCAAGTACTCCTTGATCTATCCAATCCTGTACGTAAGGTTGGTGTAATAGCCATTCTGCCTGAAGCGGATGAATTGGAATTAATGAATATTCATCTTCATTACAATACTTCGATATAAATTCCTTACTAACCATCTCATCATTACTTAATTCTTCTTTTATAATCGTTGTTGTAGAATCTGCTAATAATGATTTTTCATTTACTATACTTTTATGTGCCCTAAAATAATGAAGCTGACATTCTCCTTTTAATTCTGGAGAATACATTGCACTTTTCCACTCCAAAATACCTTGTCTACTCTTTGGGGTTGGATGAGTTAAATGTCCAAATAATAAAGATTGCTCCGCCTCTATAAAGGATGTATGGAAACCATATAATTCGGATGTATCTTCTATTCTCTCTTTTGTAAATCCCTCAATATTTTGACAACTACGAATGACTCGAAGCATAAGTTCAGCAGAATTCGTCCCTTCTCCGTAGTTGATAGACATCTCTTTTATTAAAAATGTAATAACTGTAACGTAATCTGCTTTTATAACATTCTTATTTTCTCCCATTTGATAATAAAATTGTTCTCCAAACAAATGACGATCTGTTGGTGATTTATATATAACCTCTCCATACAAAGTAATGTTTTGTGCCGATAACCGACAGCATAAATAAGTAGAGCAAGTATCTCTTTGTAATGAATGGTAGAAAATATCCTCTATCCTTTTATCCTCTGTAATCCATTCTCCACTTCCTGTTTCTCTTAAATAACAATTTAAAAAACTTTGTATTGTTGCATGTTCCGCGATTTGTTTCGCACGCTGCATACTTGTCCTCCTCTTTATATGAACGCTATCGGAATTTCATATTACAGTTGATAATTGAATCTTGTTATCAATTAAGATTCTAATTGATTATCATTATCAATTCAATAGTTTATTTCAGAATTTTTAAATCTGAATAAACTTTTCTTTTTTTCAGACTTTATTTAATCTGATTAAAAATACATAAGAAAAATTCTCACTTTCAAACTACATACTTACTATTTTTTCATTAGTAATCCATCCAAAATAGTTAAACAAAAGAGGTATACCTTAATTGGTATACCTCTTTCAAACAACAAGTTTACATAATAATATTATTTATATTTCTCCAACAATACGCTGTTTCTTCTACATTCAGTCTTTCTAAAAATTTCGTATCAGTTTTTTCTGGACTATATTTTTCATAAAACTTTTTAGAAGGATTATTCGTAACTACCCAAACTAACAGCGATTGCATATTATTTTTTTGGCACTCAGATAAAAATACTTGAAATAGCCTTTTTCCTATTTTCAAGCCTTGATACTGTTGTAACACATAAATCGCATATAATTCCCTATCACAATTATATGCACCGCTTCTTTCAACTCCCCCGTCAATAAATCCGATAATTGTTCCATCCAACGTCTCTGCTACAAATCTATATTGGTGTTTATCTTCTTGTTGAAAAATGTTTTCCCATTGTTTTTCTCGTTGCCCATATGTTATATTTTCTAAAATTTTTTCAGCAAATATCCCTTTATACGTTGTTTTCCAGCTATCAACATGCACCTTTGCTATACCTGGTATATCATCTTTTATCGCTCTTCTAATATGTATTTCCATCATTTCTCCCCCTTGTTTACTCATCATTATATCAATGTATTTCCTTGAAAATCCAAATAAAAAAGAGTGAATTCACTTCACTCTTTTTTATCATAATTATCTACTTTCAACTTCAACTGAGACAACACGATCAATCTCTTTTAGAGAACTGTATAACTCAGTTGTATATAAATCTTCTGGAGCTAAAATAACCATCTCCAATTGCTGGAATGCTCCATTATCAATATCTTTAATTTTCACTCGTTTCACATGCATACCTAAATTTTTAATTTGCTTAAATATACCATCTAATTCTTGATGCTCTTTTACAGTAATTTTTATAGATAAGTCCTTTTGTCTTAATGAATAAGGGCCTGCAATTTTCACAATTTGCGGAAGTACGTTAATCGCTAAAATAATTAAAATCATAGCAACCGTCGCTTGTATATAAAATCCTGCTCCAATCGCAATACCTAAAGCTGAAGCAGCCCACACCATAGAAGCTGTCGTTAATCCCGAAATAACGTCATTACTTCTTCGTAAAATTACCCCTGCTCCAAGAAAACCGATACCACTTACAATTTGGGCAGCAAGACGCATTGGATCCATATTTGTATGACCCGGTACAGAATAAACATTCACTGATTCAATTGAAACCATTGTAATTAAACAACTCGCTACGGAAATAACCATACTTGTTTTCACACCAAGCGGTTTATTCTTTAGCTGCCTATCTATTCCGATGAATAATCCTAAAAAGAGTGCTAAACCTAATTTGAATAAAAATTCATATGACATAATTCAATCTCCTTACTTTACAATGTTTCCCTTGGAATAATTCACTATAACTCTTTTATGATATCAATTCCAGTCTTTTCTATTCATTTAACGACAAAAGCCGAAAAAACATTTTTTATTATAATGTTTTTCCGGCTTTTTCTATAGATTTTTTATCGTAATTAAGATACTTCTTTATTTTTGTTCTTTAATCTTAATTTGTGCATCTTTATAAAATGCTAATTTATTATCATTATACTCTTTTGTATGTTTATTAAATTGTTCTTTCGCCTTTTGCGCTTCCACATTTAACCCATTAACAGTTTTAACTTTTTCACCAATTTCTTTTAACTTCGTTTCTTTTACTTTTAATTTTTCATACAGCTCTTTTTCAGTCGCTAACGCCTTCGTGTAATTCTCATTCATCTTTTGGAAGGCATCATAACGATTTTTATACGATTCTTCTACTGTTTTTGCTTGTTTTTGTAATTTCTTATCTTCGAGTTTTTCAATATTACTTTGAACAGATGTCGTTTCTTTCTGCGCTTTTTCTAACTGTTCCTTCTCGTTTTTCAATACTTTTTCACGCTCGTCTACATTTGCAGTAGCTTGCTCTATTTTCTTTGAAACTGCTTCATTATGCTCTTTACCTTCTTGTAAAATTTGAGAATAAAGTTCTTGTCCTTGCTGTTCTAACTTCTCTATTTTTTTTGTGTCATCTGCTAAAGATTTTTCTTGTGTAGCTGCTGCTTCAAAAGCCGTAAATAAATTTTCTTCTGGCTTTTCACCAAAACAACCTGATAATAATCCTACTGATAATGCTCCAACTACTGCTACTTTTCCATATTTCAACATCAATTCCTCCATTACATACGGTTATCATGCCAGAGGTTCACGGGGAAGTGATTCTCTTCATGATATGCTTCAAACTCATAACCCTTTTCTTTTAGACCCTTTAATATTGCTGGCACAGCTGCGACTGATTGCGGATGAATATCATGCATTAAAATGACTTCTTGAGGATTTGTTGCACCAGCTAATACATTTTGAGCGATTTGTGCTGCCGCTGCATCGACTGGTACTTTATTGTATTTCCAGTCTAAAGAATCAATTGTCCAGTCCCATACTTTAAGACCACCCTCTACTACTTTGTTTCGAAGGTCTTCATTTAAACCAGGCTTCGACCCGTATGGTGGACGTGTTAATTTAGGTGATTTCCCAATAATATTTGCGATTAAGCTTTGATCTTCTTTCATTTCATTAACATATTCGCCATTTTTATATAACTTCGCAAAATTGTGTGTCATACTATGCATTCCAACATAATGACCCTCTGCATTTTCACGTTTTACTAAATCAGGAAACGCTTTTACATTCGCTCCGATTAAAAAGAATGTCGCCTTCGCATCATGCTGTTTTAACATATTTAATAATTCAGCCGTATATTTTCCTGGCCCATCATCAAATGTAAGATAAGCAACTTTTCTTTCCACTCCGTTAAAACGACTTGGTGCCGTTTTATTCATTTCAACTTTCGATTGTTCACTTGCAAGCTGCACTACATTTTCTTGTTTCGCTACAGCTTTTGCTGGTGAAGTAATAGATTGAAACATGAAATACCCAATAGCTACTATTGCAATCGCTATTAAAACGACTACTACACGTTTAAAGTTAAAAGCCTTTTCCATTCTATCGAATTCCTCTCTCTATTAATCTCATATATAAATCACCCAATATAATTATACATCTATTTATTTTTATTACACTATATAAACATACTTTATATAAAATTATAGTGGGAGTTTTATCAAAATTGTTGTTCCTACTCTTTCTCTACTTGTAATACTAAGCGTACCACCATGAAGCTCCACCATTTTTTTTACGATAGCTAATCCAATACCTGCGCCCTCAATATGGTTATTAATCTGATAAAATGACTGCTCTATAAATGGTAGATGCTCTTTAGCAATTCCAATACCTTGATCTGTCACCTTAATCACGGCTTTTCCTTCACTTTTGGCCGCTTCAATGTAAATTGTACCTTTTTCATTTGAATATTTAATAGCATTATGAATAATATTTAGAAAAACTTGTTTTAGTCTATTTCGATCTCCTACTAGTTCTACTCGTTCTAAATTAGCGACTAGTTGAATCTGTTTCTCTTCTGATTTAGGAGTTAATTGCCAAATCGTCTCTTCTAGTATATCGTACAATTGCACCTTTTGTTTATATAAATTAAAATGATTTGACTGCAATCTTGAAAAATCTAGTAACTCTTCTACTAAATGTATCAATCGGTCTGTTTCACCTGAAATAATTCCCATACCTTGCTTTATTTCTTCATCTGTTAAATGATCTACTGTTTTTAACGTCTCACTCCACCCTTTAATCCCTGTTAAAGGTGTTCGTATTTCATGCGAAATAGAGGCAATAAATTCATTTTTCATTTGCTCAGCTTTTTCTATTTTATCGGCCATATAATTTAAACTATGTGCTAACTCACCTAATTCACCAGGATAATCTTCTTTAATTTGCTCCTTTAATGTACCTTCTGCAATTTGCGAAGAAGCATGAATAATAGATTCGATAGGTTTCACAAACGAATTCGCCAATCGTCTACTTATTAAAAATACGATACCTGAGATGACAATTCCAACTGAAATAGTAAACAAAATAATTTCGATTATCTTTGCATTGACATCTGTTAACACAGTCGTATATTTTAAAACGCCAATAGTTTGTCCTTGATGAATCAGTGGACTATATACTTCTAATTGTTTCACACCATCTTTCGTAATAGTAACTTGATTATACATTTCTCCTTCTAGTAAAGAATATGGAATAATCACTTTACCTTCCACCTTTTGTCCACTTGACGACTGTATAATCGTACCATGACGATCAATCAATTGTAATTCCGTTCCTTCTAATTGGAAACTCTCAATTATTTCTCCGCTATATTCTTGCAAGCGAATAAAATATAGTGAATTGTATTCCGAGAAAAAACGTGTACTTGTCTTTGCATGAGATTCAACATATTGCACAATACCATTATAATAATATCGATAAATGGAAACTGAAAATACTACTTCAAATAATACAAGCATAAGTATAATGACCGTCATAAAATATAAAGTCACTTTCCGTCTCATCTTATAGTTTCCTTCCACACATATCCTTTTCCCCACACAGTATGGATAAACTCTGGTTCTGACGGATTACATTCTATCTTTTGACGTAACCGTCTCATATTTACATCGACTACCTTCGTCTCGCCTACGTAATTAGTTCCCCAAATCATATTTAAAATTTCATCACGCGAAACCGGCTTCGAAGCCTGATTCATTAAATACTGTAGTATCATGTACTCCGTAGGGGTTAAATCAACTAATTGTCCAGCTTTATATAATCTTTCTTCTATGATATTTAACGAAAACGGACCAGACGTGATTGTATTCGTTTTTTCTTCATGTACTTCTATTCTTCTTAATAAAGATTGTATACGTGCAATTAATTCTACTGGACTAAACGGCTTTGCGATATAATCATCTGCACCAATTCCTAGCCCTTGTACTTTATCTTCATTTTGTACACGTGCAGTTAGCATAATAATACCCATTTTTTTATTTTCTTCCCGGATAGCTTTACAAACTTGAAAACCATCAATCCCCGGCAACATAACATCAAGTAACGCTACATTAACAGTTTGTTCACTTAAAATCTGTAACGCTTCTTCTCCAGTACTAGCTTCTAATACATAAAATCCAGCACGTTTCAAATTTAAGACAATAAAGCTACGGATTGGTATTTCATCTTCTAAAACTAAAATTGCTGACATAATTCCCACCTCCCTACTCTTGTTGATAATCCGCTAGCGGTTTTATATATGCTTTTACTTTTTCAAATTTAGATTGCTTCGGTACTGCATATACGTGAGAAGCCGTTTTAACTGCTGCCTCGTATCCTTTTATTTTGAACCATTCTTTCCGCTTAAAAATATGGACTTCAAGCCATATTTCATTTGTAGTTACATCTATAAATTTTTGAACATCCGATGCGTCTTGCTGAACTGGGACAGTTATTTTTCCAATTAGCGCTTGAGGGATTTTGACAAAATAACCTTTCTCTATATTGACATATCTTTCTTCTATCGGTTTAATTCCCTCTTCACTCCACTGTATATAACGTTCAAACATCGTGCTCTCTCCGTACGATACCTCTTCCCAACCTTTTGGACGCACAGTACGAACAAATTCAATAATACCGTCCTCATTAACGTCTTTACTTTCCACAACATACTCATTGAATAAGTCTTCTTTCCCATCCATAGGTAGTACTTCATAATGATCCTTATCAAATTTCGCTACATATGTTATACCTGAATGAGCCCCAATTCCTGTATCAATTACAATTGCCTTTAATGTTTTAGAAATATGGCCCATTTGTATTCTTTGAATACTATTTATAAAAGGATCAAATGTAACTTCTGATACTGTCTTAAACTGTTCCATAAACTCAACTTTCAATTGTTCGTCTTTTTTATACGTAACAAGACTTATATCATTAAGGCCATTTTGATTTAAATCCTCTATAAATAACTTCGTATATTGCCGATTATAAATCTCCTTCATATCATCATTTTCTTCCGAAAAAGCATACATTACATGTTCTAAAGATTCACGACTTACAGTAATCCCAATTAATAACTCTCGCTTTCCGTTCCCTGTAAAATCACCGACTTTAACGATATCTATATCCTCACCATCAAATGTATGAGTGGACTTTAGTTTCCAGCCATTGTTGCTTTCCGCATAAATAGCTAAGTATATACTCCAATCTTCATTCGGTAATTTATAAAATACAATCGCTTCTTTTTTATTATCTTGTTTAAAATCCATTGACCAAATCATCTGTTTACCTTTATTAGACATTGGAGTAAGCAATCGATAATTAACAGGCAAATCTTTATCTATTTGCTCTTTTAATTCATTCATCCACTTTTCATTTGCAGGAGCTGCCATTAAACTTGTTGGAGCTTCAGACATTTTACATCCAGTCAATATAAAAATGATTCCCAAAATGCTTATCCATTTCTGCATATGATATCTTTCCTTACTACAGATTTTAAGTATTTCTCTATACTTTTTGCTTCTCCAATATACTCATATATATGAGTATAATTTTTCTAAAATAAAAAATCGTTACAGAAAAGTTACAATTATATTCCCATAAAAAAAGATTGGCGAAGGCCAATCTTTTTTGACTATTCATTTCGAGTTGGTTTTGGTGTAACACCTAAATGCTCATTTAACTTAGTCGAAATATCTTTCACATTTTTTTCGTTTGGAATGTAATAATAAATACCACCAATACGTTTATCAGTACCTTCAATTTGCATCTTTTCCATTTGCAAATCTGATCCTGCCATATTTTTCGTAATAGCAAGCATATCATCAAATGTTAAATTTGTTTTCATATTTTTATCAACTGCATCAAGTAAAGAGCCCATTTTACTAATTGATTGAACAGACATAGCTTTTTTCGCAATTGCTTCAATTACAAGTTGTTGTCTTTGACCACGCATTGCGTCACTATCAATTTTACGCGTTCTAGCAAGCGCAAGGGCTTGTTCACCATTTAAATGTTGGTAACCTTTTTCTAAATGAATCATACCTGCTTGGTCTTTACTATCTTGTTCAGTGAAAGTAACCGGTACATCAATATCAATACCACCAATTGAATCGACAATTTGTACGAATGATTCAAAGTTAAACTTCACATAATAATCAACAGGAACATTTAAAAATCTTTCCACTGTATCTCTTGTGCTTTCAACACCGCCAAATACGTGGGCGTGTGTAATTTTATCTAATTTCTTTCTAGTTGGAATATAAACACGTGAATCACGCGGAATACTTACTAATTTAACTGATTTATCATCTTTATTAATTGTCGCTAATAAAAGTGCATCTGTTCGAACAGCTTCACCATATTGATCTTTTCTCATTTCACTTCCATCTACACCCATGATTAAAATTGAAATATTGTCCTTTAAAGGTTCAACTTCTTTATCACGCTTTGATGACTTATCAATTTTTGCATACGCATCACTTACAACAGCTTTTGCTTTGTTATATATAAACGATCCATATCCTACTCCTCCAAAAATAAGTAGGAAAAATGGAATTAAAATGAACCATTTTATTGACTTTCGTTTAGAACGTTTTTTATTGCTTCTCGTATTTTGTTCTAATTCAGAGCTCATGTTCATTCTCCTCTCTTTCTCTTTTCCTAGTATAATGTATGTCTAGTAATCTTCATATTGAATTTCCTTTCAATCACCTTACATTTTTGTAAGGTTACATCATGAATCCAATATGTATTCCATTTCACATTATACTCTTGTGCTTATTTTTGGCAAGTCACTGTTTATCAACTTCAAAAATTTAACACTTCAAAACATTTGAAATTACAGATTTATCATTCTTTTATTGCAGATAGTAAGATTTTCACCTCACAATTTAGCAGGAATAAAGAGTCCAGTTTGTGCCGTAAAATCTTGATTGGTGCGGACTATTAATCAGTGAGGGATAAATCCCCCACTGATTAAAGTTTCACTTTATTATTTTTCATTTGGTGTGTACATTACTTGTTTCCCATTATTATTAATTAAAGCTGATTTTGCTTTTATTTTCATTTTTTCTATTTCCACATCTTCATTTGAGAAATTCACAATGATTTTAATATCTTTTCCATAAGAAGCAGATTGTACTAACTTATCTTCTGACAGATATGCAAAGTCCGTCATTTCTTCTTTTACTGCCTTTTTATGAACTTCATTCCAAACTTTCAGATGCTCTGTAATTTCTTTTTTATGCTTATTCCACTCTACTGCATCTAAATGGTACAACGGCGGAACATTATACAATAACTCATATAGCATACGGCTTCCTACCTCATCTTTTACTTTCAAACTTCCCCATTCCCAGTGATGCGTTGTAATAACAGAATCGTTGTATACTAATTTATATAACGGAACCGAATATACTGGATTTAAATATACTTGTTTATATTCTTCTTTCAACGGTACTTGTTTTGCATATTTTTCGGGAACATTTTGATTTGGTGAATAATATCCACCGACATAATACGGGCTTGTTTTGTTTTTCCTCATATCTTCATCGTCCCATTTAATAACTGGAGTTTCAATTCCATGAGCAAATGCAATCGTACTACTTGCAAAGTCATTTCCGCCCTCAGAGCCAACTACCATACCTTTTTCTTGGGCAATATAATCCATTCGTTGTAATCTTGCTTTTAAGTCTTGTTCTTGTGTCGTTATATGTTTTGCTGAATAGTCATCATAAATTTCACCTGTGGCATCACAATCAATAAACCATGAATTATATTTAGGACCATTTTGTAATATATCGTTCATTCTTTCTTTTACGCTAGGAAGTGATAATGTCGGATTTAGTTTTCTTCCTCTACCTAAAAATCCTTGCACCTTTTCTCCATTTTTCTTCGTTACAGTAGCCTCTTCATATAACGATGGATCATTAAAAGATGCTGTATTCCAATTCTTATCACCTTTCTCATGAATTGAGTGATAAGAATCATACGGACCAACTAAATATCCCATTTTCTTAGCTTCTGTAACGAAATTAGGCTGCATATATCCTTGTTCCCAGTTCGGTAGACCAATCCACGCTTTGTCTATTCCTGCTTCTTTCATTTCCTTTATAATATCTGTCCCATCTGCGTTATCCCATTTACTTACTTCTTCAACCGCATCACCAAGTATCGACTTTAATAAATGCTTATTTAAGTTATATAACTCCATATTCGATAAGTGATCTATGCCTTTCTTTAATAGTGCACTAGCTTCCTGATCAACTTTAGGAAAAATATCCTCTTTATAAAATCCCTTCATTGATAATACTTCGTTTACATAACGCAAAATAACATTTTTTTGATACTTATCGATGAAATCTTGTTTACTTACTTGCTCAAATACATTCAATTCCCCAGGCTCTGAACTATTCTTTTGAATAAGCTCTTTTATATGGCTAAACACAGGGCTATTTATTTGCTCTCTTAGCTTCGGCCAATTTACGTTACTTTCTGATAAACCATTTTGATTCCAAAAGTAAAAATGAGCTGCCCCGTAAAGTTTTTCGATTTCTTTATTTTTTCTTGCCTTTTCTTGTAATGTTTTAAATTCACCTTTTCGAGCAATATTATCCTTATACAGTTTAGCAATACTTACTGCATCATCATTTGTCACATATAACTGAAATCCGTACGTTTTATTTTTATTTATACTCGGGAATTCATGTGTAAAATCAAATCCTATTTTCGGATCCGAATGAAATTTCAATTCATTATTAAACATATTGTTTGCAATATAAACAATCGAATATTTCGAACCATTTAATGCGAAAAACTTCATAGAAAATGATTCAGCAAATGAATATGAATCATCCTTTAAAAACTTCTTCCAATTCTCATCATTACTTGGGATTTGCTTACCTTCCCATAACGGAAGTATATAATTTTCAGCTTGTACTTTCGGCCATGTAAAGCTTTCTGCACCAGTCGATTCCACTTCAATATTTAAGTAATCTTTTTTCTTTTCTAAGTTTACTTTTACTTTTTCATCTGGATATTCCCACGATGTGCGATCCTTATCTTTTTTTACATTCGACACCTTCATTTTCGGTAGCGGTTGTGATGCCTGTTCCTTTACACCATCGTGTTCTACAGTTAACTCGAAAGTCTCTGGATTTACATCGTAAGTAAAATCTTTATACGTCGCTTTCTTTATTTTAGACTCTTGTACAGCATTATTACCTTTTACATCACACCCGACTAAAGTCGAAAATGACATAGTTGTAAGAAGACATATTGCTATCATTTTTTTCATTTTCTGCACCTCCACCACTGAATATACAGGGGCTTTGTTACAGGAATGTGGCAAAAAATAATAGAGCTAGCGGCGCTAGCTCTATTATGAGTATAAAAAAATTCACGAATAACTATTATCTGATTTAAAGAAAATATGTAATACAATGGGACTTTAATCCTAGTTTTTTATTCGCACTAATAATTAGAATTTCACCAAGCTTTCCTTAAGTAAAAAAAGTAAGTGTATATTATATATCCTAAAACTAGCACTAAAATTAATATCCCTGTGCCTTTCCAATTCATGCCCCCTGTCATATCAACAGGGCTACCTGATTCCGCTCTATTGAGCCCATCATTCAAAGAACCGGTAGGGTTATTTTTCAACTCACTTTGTCTTATGTGTTCTCTTTTTTCTTCTGGTGACTCTTTTGAACTCATATAATCACCTCCAAAATTAATACGCTCTTTACTGAATTATACTATACTCATTTTCATTTTATATGCTGATGTAAAATATATTTACAACATAAAAAAGCTAGCGATGCTAGCTTTCTTTATAATCCAATATGTTCTTCCTTATTTACAGTAATCCCTTTATGATCGATTTCAAGCTCACATACTTTCATAGCTGTAAATACTCTCGCTAATTGCTCCGCAATTTCTTGTCGCTTCTCATATGGAGTTAATATAAAAATGGATGGTCCCGCACCGCTAAGCGCTGTGCCATATGCTCCGAATTCTTTTGCACATTTACGAATTGATGGTAATAACGGTACAAGTTCTAAACGATACGGCTCGTGAAAATGATCTCTCTCCATCATTTCACCTACAACTTCCCACTTCTTTTGACAAAACGCAGCTACTAATACGTTACTTATCGCACTAGCCTTAACTGCTTCATGAAATGGAAACATCTCCGGTAATACAGATCGACTCTCGTCCGTATTTAGCTCTTCATTCGGAATAAGAGAAATTACGCCTAATTCCTTACTTTCAATCCTTACGACAGAAACATTCTTTCCATCCAGTGCTCCGATTACAGTTCCACCTAATATAGAAGCAGCAACATTATCTGGATGTCCTTCAAAATTTGTTGCAATTTGAACTTTCTGATCAGTTGTTAAGTTCAAATTTCCAAGCTGATTCGCAAGCTCTATTCCTGCTACAATTGCTGATGCACTACTTCCTAGACCTCTTGTCAGCGGAATATTACTAGTAACTTCTATTATATAGGGTGATAAAGAAGGACACACTTTACATGCCGTGCTAACAATTAAATTTTTATCGTCTGTTGGAATTGAATCTTCAAAGGAATGGATTACTTGCCATTTATCTGCTTCCGCCTTTACCACCACATCTAAATATAATGACAATGCTATTCCTACTGAATCAAATCCAGGTCCGACATTCGCTGTACTAGCAGGGACACGTACTCTCAATGGTATCACGACATAATCACCCCTTTAATATGATCTTTAATTTGCTCTATATCATTTGACACACTTGCAATATCAAATTTATTAGAAGAAATTGCGATATCAGGATCTTTCAAACCGTTTCCAGTTAAAACTGCAACAACTGTTTCTCCCTTTTTGATTTTTCCAGATTGCACATGTTTAATGACGCCCGCTAATGAAGCATTTGATCCTGGCTCTGCAAAAACTCCTTCAGTTTTTGCTAACAATCTATACGCATGTAATATTTCTTCATCTGACACCATATCTATTTCACCATGAGACTGCTCGGCAGCCTCTACTGCATACGACCAACTCGCTGGGTTACCAATACGAATCGCTGTTGCAATCGTTTCAGGTTCTTCAATTACATGCCCTTTTACAATTGCAGCTGCTCCTTCGGCTTCAAAGCCGTGAATTCTTGGTTTTTTATAACCCTTTTCTTTTTCATATTCACAGAATCCTCTCCAGTATGCTGTTATGTTCCCTGCGTTCCCAACAGGAATAGCTAGAACATCTGGTGCATTTTCCAACTGGTCACAAATTTCAAATGCTGCTGTTTTTTGCCCTTCAATTCGGTAAGGATTTACTGAGTTTACTAATGTAATCGGCTCTTCTGCAGCAATATTTCTTACAGCCTTAAGTGCATCATCGAAATTCCCTTCTATTGAAATGATCTCCGCTCCATAAGCAACTGCTTGCGCTAATTTCCCATGCGCAATCTTTCCTTCTGGTATTACGATAATACATTTCATTCCGAGGCGTGCCGCGTATGCGGCAGCTGATGCTGATGTATTACCTGTAGATGCACAAATGATAGCCTCTGAACCTTCTTCTTTCGCCTTTGCAACTGCCATTACCATACCACGGTCTTTAAAAGAACCTGTTGGATTCGCTCCTTCATATTTTCCGTATAACTGAATCCCTAATTGTTTTGATATATTTAATAATGGAATCAGGGGTGTATTCCCTTCCATTAAGCTGACATCAGGTGTGTTTTCATTCACCGGTAAATAAGAAGCGTACTGTTTTAATAGTCCTTTATACATATTGTTTTTCCTCCTCAATAATGTAGTAACTGTTTATTTCACTTGCGACATCTTCTATCGCTCCTAAAACTTGTTCGAATTGATATTTTGAAGTTTGATGCGTCACAACTACTACTTCTGCATGCTCACGATTTAATGGTAATTGGATTACCTCTTTTAAACTAACAGAGTAATTAACGAAACATTCCGTTATTTCACGCAACATTCCAGGTTCATCTCGTAATGAAATACGTAAGAAATATTTCGAAACCACTTCTTCATCTCCTTGTAATTCATACGGTTCTGGTTCTTTTAACGCACTTTTATTTTTCGGAACTTGATTCATATTTTTAACGATTGAAATGATGTCACTTACTACAGCAGAACCAGTTGGTAACTTCCCAGCTCCAGGTCCGTAAAACATCACTTCTCCTACCGCTTGACCGTGAACATACACCGCATTAAATTCATTATTCACATTCGATAGCGGATGATGACGTGGTAATAAAGTCGGTTCTACACTTAAGTGAATGGATGATCCTTGTTTTTCAGCTTTACCAATTAATTTCATTGTAAATCCTAATTTTTCGGCCATCTCTAAATCTTCTTTTTCAACCTTTCGAATACCTCTAACTTGAACATCATCTAAAGAAACATTCATCGAAAAACCTAAGTTTGCAAGAATTGCTACCTTTCTCGCAGCGTCTAGTCCATCTACATCCGCTGTCGGATCTGATTCTGCAAACCCTAATTTTTGCGCTTCCTGTAAAGCCTCTTCATACGACCATCCATTTTGACTCATCTTTGTTAACATATAATTTGTTGTTCCATTTACGATTCCCATTATTTTTTCAATTTGATCTGAAGCTAGCCCGTCTGATAATCCTCTTAATATTGGAATCCCACCGGCTACACTCGCTTCGTAACATAGGTCACATTCATTTTTATTTGCCAGTTGCAGGAGCTCCGCACCATATACAGCCATTAAATCTTTATTTGCTGTTACGACATGTTTCTTACTTTGCAAAGCCTTCACAATATGCTCTTTCGCTTCTTCAATTCCGCCCATTACCTCTACTACAATATCAATATTTGAATCATTTAGAACTTCATCGACATTACTTGTTACTACGATTCCATCGATACAAACATCACGTTCTTTTTCCAAATCACGTACAACGACTGTCTTTACCTTTACTTCATATCCTGTATCAAGAGTGATTTTTTTATAATGTTCTTTCAAAATATGGACAACACCACTTCCGACAGTACCTAATCCTAATACCCCAACATTAATAACGTTATTCATCTTCTAATCTCCTCCTAAATAGTTTAATTGTTACACCTATGAATCACCTTACTCTGCTTTTTAATCATGCAGGTGGTGGTTATTTCCGTACGTACTAAACGCTTCATGTTACCGCACCTCCTTTCAAAGTGATAAAAAAAACACACTCATCCCTAGGAAAGGGACGAATGTGTTTTCGTGGTTCCACCCTTGTTCCAATCTAGACTTATTTCCTTCTAGATTGCTCAAGTTCAGATAACGGCTGATACCGTCAATAATTACTAGATTACTCGTTCACTATTGAAGTTCAAAGGTGGTAAGATCATTTTTCGTGTTAGGAAGCTCACAGCCTTGGCTTCCCTCTCTGTAAACCGTAAAAATGTTCTCATGTCCTTATCGTTACTTTTTCGCTCATGTTTATTTGTTAACTCATTATACTCGCATAAAAAACAAAATCAATACTATTTTTTAATTATTTTAAATTTTCAATCTTAAAAACTATAAAAAAACACACTCATCCCTAGGAAAGGGACGAATGTGTTTTCGTGGTTCCACCCTTGTTCCAATCTAGACTTATTTCCTTCTAGATTGCTCAAGTTCAGATAACGGCTGATACCGTCAATAATTACTAGATTACTCGTTCACTATTGAAGTTCAAAGGTGGTAAAATCATTTCTCGTGTTAGGAAGCTCACACCCTTGGCTTCCCTCTCTGTAAACCGTAAAAATGATTTCATGTCCTTATCGTTACTTTTTCGTTCATGTCTATTTGTTAACTTATTATAATTATCAACTTTTTAAAAAGCAAGCCTATTTTTCTTCACAATTTTTAAGAATATGAATAATTATATTTTAAAATAACAAATCATCTAATACAGATTTATTCTCTTGCACATATATTCATCACATACAAATTAACAATATTCATAGTTAAAGTCTCACTCTAAAACGTTTAGAGTTTCATACTTCAACACTATATTTAAAAAATAATTTTTAATACAATCTTTCCTTATAACTTTCTTCTAAAGAACGTGCAACTTCCTCTTCTGAAGCATTCACTTTCGCATGCTCCATTAACATTTTCGCCGCTGAGGGTAGCTCTTTTTTATTTAACCATGACTCTGGATCCCACATTTTTGAACGAAGAAAAGCTTTTGCACAGTGAATATAGCATTCTTCTATTTCAACAACAATTCCAAGTAAAGGTTTTTTTCCATTTGCCTGCATTTCTTTCAAAATTTCTTCATCGTTTGTAATTTGTGCTCGGCCGTTTATTCTCAAGGACTCCCCGAGACCAGGAATGAAAAAGATTAATCCTACGTGCGGATTCGAAATAATATTTAAAATAGAGTCTATACGACGATTACCTGGTCTTTCTGGGATGATAATTTTATTTTCATTTAATACATATACAAATCCAGGTGCGTCTCCCCTCGGCGAAGCATCACACTCTCCGAATTTATTTGCAGTAGATAATACTAGAAAAGGCGATTTAGACAGAAAATCTACACAATGATGATCAAGTGATGAAATAACTTTTTTCAAAGCCCGTTCACTTGGTTGTCCCAATATTTGTCGTAATTCTTCCTCAGTTGAAATTATTGATTTTATTTCCTTATTCTCTATCTTCACTAATAATCACTCCTTTTTCTTTATTTTCCCAAAATTCAATACAAATATTGTATAATAAAATTCGCAGAAAGGGGAATTAAAATGACAGAG
This sequence comes from Bacillus sp. LBA3-1-1.1, assembly GCF_040676495.1. Classification (NCBI taxonomy): domain Bacteria; kingdom Bacillati; phylum Bacillota; class Bacilli; order Caryophanales; family Bacillaceae; genus Bacillus; species Bacillus sp. LBA3-1-1.1. The sequence continues at coordinate 434,845 of NZ_JBEGIB010000012.1, read as the reverse complement.
TGGTTAACAATATTTGATCCTGAAAGAAATACACTTGGAAAGAAATTACGTGATGACGTGCATCGTGACGGTGATTGGCACGAAACATTTCATTGCTGGTTTGTAGAAAAAGATGCTGAGGATATGTTCTTATATTTCCAATTACGCTCTAAAAATAAAAAAGACGCTCCGAGTATATGGGATATTACTTCAGCTGGACATATTATGCATGATGAAGAAGTAGAAATTGGCGGTCTTCGTGAAATTGAAGAGGAATTAGGGCTTTCCTTTCAAACTACTGATTTAGCATACAAAGGTATCTTTAAAATAGATTATGAACTTTCAAATCTTACTGATCGTGAGTTTTGTCATATGTATTTTCACAATGTAATAAAGCCACTTCCGTTTGCACCAGGTGAAGAAGTAGACGATGTGATGAAAGTACATGCAACTTCTTTTCTACAACTATTAAAAAGAGATATTTCATCTATAACGACTATTTCTCTTTTAAACAGTAAACAGATAACGATAACATTTGAAGATATTTATCCATATGACCTTGAATACTATGAATTTGTTGTCGAACAAGGAAAAGAATTGCTAAAAAATAATAGTTTGTAAATAAAATAGGACTCCCAGCTTATATTGCCTGGGAGTCCTATTTTATTTATCATTATTGTTCAAGTGTCTTCAATCTTTTCTCTACTCGCATAAATAAGCGAATGATTAACAATAGCATGACAGCCATAATCACCGCTGTTGTATGAGGATATCTAAACAATATACTAATAGCACTTCCAATTAACATCATAATGTATCCATTCTTTTTCATCACTTCTGCACTATACTTGTTACCCGCATCCCATAATTCTTTATTTTTCATAGATCGTTTCGTCCGGTAACCATATGCTGCGTTAATATCCGTCGGTGGATTCTTTTGAAGAATACGTGCGGCAAGTATAAATATAATACCGATTAACATGCTTATTCCTATGTTTACTAGTGCATACATCAATTATATCCACCCCCTAACTTACACCTTCATTATACTATACAACTTTTAAAATTCCAATTATTAACATTCTCATTTTCTCTCTTTAGATGTCTGGAACATACTTGGAAGTGTTACAAAACGTGCCCCTTTCGTTTTTAACTGTGGAATGATTTTGTCTAGCGCATCTACAGATCCTTGCAAGTGTCCACCTGGAGTTGAATGCTGAAGTATGACACTACCTGGAAATGAATTCCCTAACACATTATTTGTAATCGTGTCAGCACTTACACCTTTCCAATCAACCGTATCAACACTCCACTGTACAATCATAAAATTTTGCTCTGTCGCCCACTTCAATTGATTTTCAAGTATTTCACCATATGGTGGACGTATAAATTTCGGTGCATAACCAGCTAAACGATTTAATATTTCTTCCGTTTTTATAATTTGATTACGGTACTCAGCCTCATTTACTTTCGCTAAATTCGGATGATTGTACGTATGATTACCAATTACATGCCCTTCATTCGCGATACGCTTTACTACATTCGGAAACTTTTCTGCATTTTCACCAAGTAGGAAAAAAGTAGCTTTTACATTATGTTTTTTTAACTTATCTAATATTTTTGGTGTAAATAATAAATCTGGTCCATCATCAAATGTAAGAGCAACTTCCGCTTTATTGTAAGGACCTGAAAATGCATATGCATATTTTTCGACCCATGAAAATGGTGTCCATGATCCCCTCTCCTCTTCTTTCATTTGTATTTCATAATTTTGAGGAACATGTAATGCGTATGGCAATGAACTTATATAGTCTCCATAATAAAATGAGTTATATGGCATATAAGCATACGAAACATTTCGCTCTAACCCCCATTGATATGGAACGAACATTTCTGGCGAATAAAAATAATACATGATAAAAACCTCCCTAAAGTTTCATATGTGATTCATCTGTACTTTGTTAGAGAAATTGTTATTCATGAACAAAAATAAGACTGTCCGTAATTAGGACAGTCCTGCTGCTTTATATTATTAATAAATCGATGTAATATCTTTCGGCAAAGCTTTCACATGTTTTAAATAACTCGTCACTTTGTCATCATCATCTTGCGGATATTGATATCCATATGTGTTAGCAATTTCATTCGCAACTTCCCTAAATAAATCACCCATTACAAAGAATGACTGCCATAAATTTTCATATTCTGCATTTGAAAAGGTCCTTTTAAATTGCTCCCACATATCTTTTTCAATATATTGCTCGAAATGCTTTCCAAACTTCCCTACATTAACTGTAAAGTCTGTTTTCATACCAATATGCCATTCTAGCATTACGATGAACATATCCCGTACAGGGCCTTCAAGCATTCCTTTCGCATAAGAAAGTTCCTCGCGCCACAATCCTTTTCCTACATTTGTACTGCACCACCAAAATTCATTACAGCAATCTAAAAACTCTTTTTCTGTAGGCTTTTTTATTAAATAATCCCTATCGCTTGCTGGTGGAAATTCATCCATACAATCATCTTTATCAAGAAGCAGTTTACTTAAACTATCTTGCCCAACGAATATATCTATCAAATCAACTGGAACTAACGTTAAATCAATCCGGTTCCCATCCATGAACTGCATTAAATACGGAAATTTCCCGTCTTCATCTGCTGGAAGTAACGTCATTTCTTCTGGCATTTGGACAATCATTATTTCTCCAAATCTACGTATCCAATTATGATTAGACGTAAAAGATTGGATATCTTTTACAACATAAATAATATCATAATCTTGGAAACAGTCTTTTTTCACATTTGGATTTACACGTGATCCATTCATGATGACTGCTCGAATTCTTTTATCCTCTTTTGCTGTATTTATAATTAAGTCTAGCATTTCTTTTTCAGTTCTCATCTATTTCTAACCTCCAGTTTTTTTATATAAACTTATATTGTTAAGTATGTTGGAGGTCCACGAGCTAACTGTATTGCACACAATACACGTTATAATTTTTGAAACTTCCTTTTCATCCTTTTTGCCTCCTTACATCACTCTTTTACAACTGCTATTACAAATCCATCATACCCTTTACTTCCGACAATTTAAAGCGCTGTAGCACTTACACGCGGCTCAGCAGCTATGAGCTCATAGAAACGGCGTATCCCTTGTACACGAGGGTCGTTACTAGTATTGTCCATAACTTCTCCTTCACGTACTACGTTATCCCCAATAATTACAGTACCAGGGCGTGATAGTTTCAGTGCCCATTCAAAATAAGCAGGATTATCTTGTTTATCAGCATCTATGAAAATAAAATCAAATGGTTCATACTTCTCATTTTCTATTTGTTTTAAAGAATCTAACGCTAATCCTAATCGTATTTCAACTCTATCATTCAAATTGGCACGCTCAATATTGCTACGTGCAATTTCAGCATGCTTTTCACTTGCTTCTAATGTAACAATTTGCCCTCCAGATGGCAATCCTCTTGCAAGCCATATAGTGCTATATCCGCCTAGAGTGCCAATTTCTAAAATGTTACGAGCTCCTTGGATTTGTACTAATAGTTGTAAAAACTTCCCTTGAGTTGGCGATACATCATGCGCCGGCAAATTAGCTGAAGCATTTGCTTGAAGAACTTCTTCTAATGTAGAATCTTTCGGTATTAATACATCACTCATAAATTGATCAACAGCCGTCCATTTCTCAATCGTACTCATGGAAATACCATCCCCTTCAATTTTTTAATGCTTTTCTACCATTCACGTTTGATTATACAGAAAATTCCATTTCATACACAAAAAATAAAGAAGGGATACCCACTCCATTACAGAATAGATGTCCCTTCTTTGTATTTTATATTTATCCCTTACGGATTAGTAGACCAAAGTCCTGCTGATTTAATAAATGTACGTTTATTTAATTTCAGCTGCGCTACGATAAACTCTGCAATATCTTCCGCTTGCATTACTTTATCAGGGTTTCCATCAGTTAATCCTAAGTCTACAGCCATGTCAGTTGCTACTGTACTTGGAGTTAAAGCTGTTACACGAATTTTATGTTTGCGAACTTCCATCGCTAACGATTCTGTTAAGCCAAGAACACCAAATTTAGAAGCACTGTATGCACTCGTTACTGGTGCACCTTTTTGTCCTGCTGTAGATGAAATGTTAATAATATCACCAGATTGTTGTTCAATCATGCTTGGTAAAGCTGCACGAGTTGCATAGTATACACCCATTAAGTTTACTTGAATGATTTTTTCCCAATCAGCAACATCTAGTTCTAAAAACTTACCGAACTTAGAAATACCAGCGTTATTAATTAAAATATCGATAGATCCTAATCCAGCTTTTAACGTTTCAATTGCAGTCGTTACTTCTTCATATGAAGATACATCCGCAGTCGCAATAACAGCTTTTACACCTTCTGCTTCCACTTCTTTCGCAACTGCTTTTAAGTTTTCTTCTGAACGAGCTAAAAGACCTACATTTACGCCTTCTTTCGCTAATGCGATCGCTACAGCACGACCAATCCCTCTACCTGCTCCTGTAATTAAAGCATTTTTGCCTTGTAATAATTCTGCCAAGTGTAACACTCCTTAATCATCTCAGTTGTTTATTATATTAAAAGTGTATCTATGTTTATGAAAAAAGGCAATGATGCACTTTCATGTGCGTAGGTTACTTATAGGTAACTATAGTAATGGTAAATGCATTTTCAAAGAAAAATAGTGTTAGAAGGTCTCCTCCTAACACTATTTTTCTTCATGATTTGGAATACGCACAATAAATTTTGTACCATTCCCTTCCTCACTCTCGACTTTTATTTCTCCTTGATGAAGGTCGAGTACTTTTTTTACAATCGCTAAACCTAAGCCACTTCCTCCATAAGCACGGTTTCGTGAAGAATCCACTTTATAAAAACGCTCAAAAACATGTTGCTTCTGTTCTTCTGATATACCAATTCCCGTGTCCCGAATACTTACTTCTAGGAATTCCTTATGTTCTTTTAACTGAATTGTAATCATACCACCACTTGGAGTAAACTTAATACTGTTATGAATTAAATTTATCCACACTTGACTCATACTTTCTTGGTCCGCAGTAATTTGCACTTTCTCTAAATCAAGGTCTAACTCAATTTCTTTTTCAGCCCACAGCGGTTCACTATTTAATACAACTTGCTTTAACTGTTGATCTAATCGATAAGTCACTCTTTCTGGTACATACTCTTCTGATTCTAAAAGTGTTAGCTTTAATAGATTTTGACTTAGTTTAGATAATCTCGTTGTTTCCGTTTCAATAATGGTAAGATAATGCTTTCTTTTTTCCTCAGAAAGATTATTATCTTGCAGCGCTCTAGCAAACCCTTTTATAGAAGTTAATGGTGACTGTATTTCATGAGAAACATTCGATACAAATTCCTGGCGCAGTTTCTCCATCGCGTTCAGTTCATCTGTCATATCATTTATACTCTTTACGAGTACACCAATTTCTCCATCATACTTTTCTTCATTTCGTATTTTTACAGAGAAATCCCCTTTTGCAATTTTTTGTATCGGTTCAATAATAGTCCAAATCATCGCCTCTCGCTTCGGTCTCATTAAAATTCCGATTAATGTCCAAATAAGAACAATAAAAACAAAGCCAACCATATCACTAATTAGAAAAGTAATAAAAGGCGATACGTTTATTTCCAGAGCTTTCATGACACTTGACGATACAAAAAAGGCTATAGACCAAATTATAGTAAGAAAAGTAAAGAGCGCTACTATCGCCCCCATTACTTTTAACATCTTCATCTTACTCATTCTTTCTCTTTTTCTCATTTACTTACCTCTAAGCGATACCCTAAGCCCCTTATCGTCCTTATACTAAACTTCGATAACTCTTCTTGAAACTTTTCACGCAACCGATTAATATGAACGTCTAGCGTGCGTTCATTCCCTTCAAAATCATATCCCCATACGTCTTCTATTAATTGCTCTCTTGAACAAGTTCTTCCCGCCTTAGATCCTAATGTAAAAAGCAATTCAAATTCTTTTAATGGCAACGTCACCTTTTGTTCTCCGGCGTTAACTTCAAATGTATTACGATTTAACAGTACATTCCCAACTTGAATAGATTGCGATACTGTAATTTGATAACGTTTCAACAATGCCTTCACTCTTACAACTAATTCTAAAGGATCAAATGGTTTTACAAGATAATCATCTGTTCCGAGGTGAAACCCTTTTATCTTTTGAGATGTTTCACCTTTAGCAGTTAACATAAGAATCGGCATATCATAGTATTTTCTTAATTCATAACATAAATCAAATCCATCCATATTTGGCATCATAATATCAAGAATCGCCATATCAACTTTCACTTCTTCTATTCTTCGAAGGGCATCTAATCCATCAACGGCTTCATATGTTTGAAAACCTTCTTTTTCCAAAAATACAGAAACAAGTTCTCTAATATGCGGATCATCATCTACAATTAAAATTTTGGGTATCAAGGAATCATCTCCTTTCTGCTTAACATACTTTTTAGCACTCTAAAATTAACAATCAGTGAAGTGCCCCCTCACTGATTGTTTTCATTCTATAATGCTCCTTCTTTAATTTTCAATTGTTGCATTGCAAATTCACGGTACATGTCATGTGTCCGTAATAACTCATCATGTGAGCCACTTCCTGTAAGATTCCCTTTTTCAATAAAGATAATTTTATCTGCATCTACAACAGTAGAAAGTCTATGTGCGATAACTAAAGTCGTTCTACCTTTCATTAAGTTATTTAACGCCTTCTGAACAACTGATTCCGATTTACTATCAAGACTTGAAGTCGCTTCATCTAACATAAGGATTTGCGGATTTCGTAGTAACGCTCGAGCAATCGCAATTCGTTGTCTTTGCCCTCCAGAAAGCTTCACACCACGCTCTCCAACTTCTGTTGCGTATCCGCTTGGTAAATCATGAATAAACGCATCAACATACGCCATCGCTGCCACTTTTTCAATTTCTTCATCCGTCACATCATTCTCAACACCGTAGCAAATATTATCACGAATCGTTCCATCAATTAATGGACTATCTTGTGAAACGTAACCAATTTGACGTCGCCATGACTGTAATGAATAGGCCGTAATTGGTTCTTCTCCTAATTTTATTACACCATTAGTCGGCTCATAAAAACGTTCTAATAGCGAGAATAAAGTTGTTTTCCCACTACCACTTGGTCCTACAATCGCTGTTACTTTTCCAGATTCAATCGTGAAATCGATATTTTTCAATACTTTCTCATCTTCGTTATACTCAAAATTCACATTTTCAATAACGATCGACTGCTTTGCATTTGTGACTTTCACACCAGTTTCATGGTCTTCTACTTCATATTCTAGAATCGTATTAATTCTTTCAGTTGCACCAATTGCCTTTTGGAATTGTGTGAAAAACATAGATAATTGACTCATTGGCATTATAATTTGAACTAAATATAAAATAAACGCTACAAGTTCCCCTGTTGTTAATGCGCCACTAGAAACTCGCATTCCACCATACCCTACGATAATAACAAGCAACGTCATTAAAACAAACGACATAACTGGTGAAATTAACGCTTGCACTTTTCCTTCTTTCAAACCAAATTGCAATAACTTTTGGATACCTGTATTACCTGTTTCATATTCTCTTTTTTCCGTATTTGAAGATTTCACTAAACGAATTTCTGATAACACCTGTGTTAACACACTTGTAAAAGAAGCTGTTTCATCCTGAAGTGCTTTTGAAATCTTATACATTTTTCGTCCAAGTGGCACTAAAATTAGTACAGATAATGGAATAACCGTTAAAAGTAATGCTGTCATTTTCCAATCTAAAACAAATAATACAATTAACGATCCAACAATTGAGATACCGCCTGTTAATAAGTTTGACAAATGCTCAGAAATTAATGTTTTAACAACACCTGTATCATTTGTCATACGACTAATTGTATCTCCAGTTCTATTTTGATCATAATAAGACACTGGTAAAATAAGTACCTTTTTCCACAATCGTTCTCTAAGTCCAGCTACAATTTTTTGTCCAATATAATTCAGTAAATAAATTGACAATCCTGCAGCAATTGTTTGCATTATAAAGAATGCGACTAACGCAACAATTTGTCCTGTACTAATTGAAGAAATCGAGAAATTATCAACTAATCCTTTTGTTAACATCGGAATAAACAAACTCGCTCCAGTAGAAAGTAAACTCATTAATAATGCAAAAATAAGAATGCCTTTCGGTGGATTTGTATCTTGAATAAGACGTAAAAACTGCCTCCAATTTCCTTTTTTCTTTTCTGTATTCCCAACTTCCATTGTCGTTCATCTCCTCGTTTTCAACAAAACTATGATTTCTAAAAATAGAATACGATATAAATGTAAACTGAATGTAAACACACTTTTTCTATTTTTACAAAATATACATATAAACTCATCTTTACAACAGATATAAATATCTGATATTATTACCTGGTACTTAATATTATTCTATGCAAATGCTAGACTACGCATAGAATATTTATAACCGATTTTCTTAATTAGCCAATTTAAAATACTAAATAAATCTCCAGTTACTGAAAGGAGTATCCTTTTTGCAAACAAATAAACACTCTGAAAAGGAAACAATCATTTTTATTCATGGATTAGTTGGAAATCGCCGTGCCTTCAAAAAAGAGCATAAACGATTTTCTGCATCCTACAACATTATAACTTATGACTTATTAGGCCACGGAGATGATAAAGGAGAGGCTATCGACTTTTCAATACAGCGCCTCGTAGATCAATTGTTGAACTTGTATGAAAAAGAGAGTATTAAAAAAGCTCATATTTGCGCTCTCAGCTACGGCTGTTATATCTCTACGACATTTGCGCAAATGCATCCTGAAAAAGTATTAAGCATTTGTCATATTGGTGGACATTATAATAATCCTTCCCGTTTATATAATGTTTTTCAGAAATTTTGGGAAAAGCGCGGGGATGAATATTCAGCTTGGCTTTCTCAGTATGCAAATACTATTTTCCCAAGTGGGATATTAAAGGCTAACCCATTCGCTGTAATTTCAAGAAATATTTATTACCGTTTCGGATTACAATTACACTCTTCCATTATCGCTGAGTCATTACGACATCGCTTAGAATTCGACTTGAAATCTAAATTAAAAGCACTTCCTCATCCTATATTATGGGTGATGGGAGAACATGATCATCTCTATAAATCTTGTCTCTTTGATTTAAAGTCCATTCTTCCGAACGTTTTATATAAAGAAATTCCATTAGCAGGTCATGCAGCAAACTTATTCCGCCCAAACTATTTTCATGATTTATATGCTAAGTTTTTGCATGGAAAATTGAAATAAATACTACTATACTTCTAGTTTATATAACTATGAAAAAGGCTTCCCAAGTTTCCCTGGAAAGCCTTTTCTCTATACGAATAGTATATAAAATACTTCTTCTTAGTATGCTTTTGTGTAACCTAATAGGTGCTTACTCCAGTAAGAGTTACTTACAGAGCTAATGCGTACGCCAGTTGCGTCAGTTTCTGCACTGATGAACTGTCCATTACCTAAGTAAACGCCCATGTGAGAAGGACCTGATTTATAAGTATTTTGGAAGTATACTAAATCACCTGGTTGTGGACTGTTAGTCTTTGTTTTAGAGCTCCAGTATCCAGCAACTGTTTGACGAGCGCCTTTATGACCAGTTTGATTTAATACGTAGTGAATGAATCCACTGCAGTCAAAACCAGCAGGTGTTGTACCAGCAGTTCTGTATGGTGAACCATTTAAAGATCTAGCGAATCCAGCGATTGAAGATGTATCTCCACCTGTTGGTGCTGTTGGTTTTTGTACTTGGTTCGTACCTTGGTTCGTACCTTGGTTACCACCAGTAACTACATTGTTCACTCCGCCTTTTACAAACTTAACAAAGTCTGCACTTACGTAACCAGTGCGGCCATTATGATTAATTTTATACCAACCATTTTCAGCGCCAGTAACGTTTAATACTGTACCATTTGTTACCCCACCAATTACAGGGTTATATGTAGCTGGACCTGTACGTACTTTTAAAGCACCTGTGTTAACAACATATGATCCACCAGTTTGAACTGTAGTAGTATTGTTGTTATTTGTAGTTGGTTGCTGAGTTTGGTTAGATACAGCTGAACCACCTTTTGTTACGAAGTCTTTACTTACGTATCCAGTTCCACCATTGAAGTTAATTTTAAACCAATCTTGAACTTCACCTACAACTTGAACTGTTTTTCCTTTATTTACAGAACCTAAAACAGTATGAGATGCACTTGGGCCTGTACGTACGTTTAGTGAAGAAACGTTTACTGTGTAAGTACCTGTTCCTTGCTGAACAGTAGTAGTAGTTCCTTTATTGCCACCAGTTGTTACGAAGTCCCCACTTACATAACCTGTTTGACCGTTTACACTAACTTTGAACCAACCGTTTTCTTGTCCAATTACTTGAAGTACTTGACCTGATTTCACTTTAGAAATAACGTTATGTCCTGTACCAGCACCTGAACGTACATTTAATACATCAGCTGTTACTGTGTATTTTAATTCAGAAGTTGTTTCTACCGTTTTTGTTTCAGTTACAGTCGTTTGAGTTTGAGTTTGTCCATTAATTTCTTTTAGCGCATCATTTGAAACTTGTGCATGAGCAGAATCCATTCCAGGAACTGCTACACCTACTACAGATGCTGCTGCTAAACCTGCGATTACTTTTTTCATAAGTTGTCTTTACTTCCTTTCCCTACTATCCTCTTGAGAAAAACTATAAACTTAGTACTTTACAATATTATCAAAGTAAAATATTCATCCAGTTCCATTTTTTAGCAAGAGTTTTATTTTTCACACGTCGTTTATTTTAAACGATTTAAGTGAATTTCGTGTGAACTTCATGTGAACTTTACCATTAAACAGTGTGTTTTTGCAACGATTTTTTCAAATTTCTTATGTATTACATCAAAATTTAAAATTTTATACGTTATTTCAATATAGATTTTACACTTTCTATCTAATATTGAAATTCCATTAATCTAATACATAGACACACTATATTTTTCTAGAAAGTTTTTTTCATGAGGCACACTCTTATCATGACAAAAAAACCCTTATTTATCAATAGTATAATATTTTAAGAAAATGAATTCTCAATACTATGTATGATTTTAAACAAATTGATGATTTGTAAGATTTCACACACAAAAATTTCATCCGACTTGAGAGCACTCCCATTCTAAAAATACAATTGATTATTTTTTCTCTTCTAAATATGGAATTATTAGGGTTTTATTGATAGAATATGTATAATCACATACAAAGAGGAGTTGCATTTGTGGAAAAAATAATAGACGATCACATAACTAAAAATATCGAAATTTACTATACACTGACTCACTTATTATCATTTGCAACATTCAAAAAAGTCCACACTATTGAAACAAAGAAAAATGAATTAAAAGAACAGATGAAAACAATTCAGTATACAAACTCCTACCATGTATAAAAAGGTGAACAGATTATATCTCTGTTCACCTTTTTATTTTATTTGTAAATTTTCACACGAGTTTCTAATGGCTGATATTCTTTATCTCCTGCCGAAACTACCGGTTTACCAAATGGCATTTGCGCAGTTAACTTCCAGTTTTCAGGTACATCCCATTCTTTTTTTACTTCTTCATCAATCAACGGATTATAATGCTGCAATGTAGCACCAAAACCTTCAATCTCTAACGCTGTCCAAATCGCAAATTGCAACATTCCAGAAGATTGCTGAGACCATGTAGGAAAATTATCTTTGTATAGTGCAAAGTTCTCTTGCAAACTTTCTACTACTTTACTATCTTCAAAATACAAAACTGTCCCATAGCCACTTTTAAATGCATTCATTTTCTCTTCCGTAGGTGCAAAATTATTTTCAGGTACAATTTTTCGTAACGTTTCTTTCGTAACATTCCATAATTTGTCGTGTTGTTCACCTAGTAATACAACAACTCTTGCACTTTGAGAATTAAAAGCCGAAGGTGTATGTTTCACAGCATGATAAATCACTTCTTGAATTCTTTCATCAGAAACTACTTGCTCTTTACTAATCGCGTAAATAGATCTTCTGTCTTCAATTGCTGAGTAAAAATCTTTTGCCATCACAATTCCCTCCAATTTTTTTTGAGGCAGTATCATATGTATGAAGCATATAATGCCTCCTAAACTTATTAATAATAAGTTCTTAACTTAATAATATCAACAAACAAAAACAAACTCAAATGATATCACTTAAGTTTTTACTCCCAATACGTCAAAGAATAAAAAAACAGTCTATTGTCACCAACATCAAGGTTCAATAAACTGTCTACTTTATTTTATAACAATCTCATTTACTTCTTTCTTCACCTAATTAAGCAATTGAAATGCATAGGACATTAATTTATTTGTTTCTGTAAAACGTTTTGTTTTACTTTTTGTCCCCATAACAACTGTAATAATGCGATTATCGCCTTGTTTTGCAGTACCTGTAAAACAATACCCTGCGCTATCTGTAAACCCTGTTTTTAAACCGTCTATTCCTTCTATATATAAAGCTTTATTATTTTTGTTTAACATCTCATTTGTGTTTGTAACATTAATATTATTAAATGCTAACCGACTTTGACGTAAGTGAGTCACTTCTAATATCTCTGGGTAGTCTTTTATAAGATGATACGCTAATTTCGCTACGTCAGCTGCTGTCATTTTTGTTTCACTTCCGTCGGGCTCCTGCAATCCGGAAGCATTTGCAAATTTAGCTTTATCTGACATTTCTAGCTGCTGGGCTTTTTCATTCATAAGTTGAACAAAGTTTTTTTCTGTCTTAGCTACATGTTCTGCTAAAGCGACTGCCGAATTATTAGCCGATTCAATCATTAACGCATGATATAAGTCCTTAACAGTTAATGTATCATTTACTTGCATTGGGATTTTTGCACCCTCTGTTTGTGCAGATTTTGCACTTATTTTCACTGGATCTTCCCAGTGGACTTTCCCATTATGTATACTCTCTAAAACGAGATATGCTGTCATCATTTTTGACATACTAGCAGGGGCAACAGCTTCATTTTCATTATTTTGATAAATAACTTCTCCATTACTCGCATCGATAATAATAGCTGCTTTTGCATCAATTTCTGGTGGTATGTATTTTGGTGGAACTACTTTTTCAGATAGCCCTGTTTTAGGTAGCTCTGCCACTTGTAAAGGCTGAGTATCTATATTTGTTTCACTCTTTTGAACTCCTTGGAAAAAGAACCAACATATACCCAGAATTACTACTAATAGGATTGTTAATCCTCCCCATTTTAACCGCTTCATTCTAAAACTCCTTTAGCAAACCTTTTATACACTCATGTTTAACCATAACAACAATTACTTTATATCGTCAAGGTAAAAAGCATATTTATTCATCTACAACAATTATTATTTCAATCCCTTTCTCTTTTTTATATGTGTTACACTAAGAATAATGAAATATAAGAATATTCAATAACAATCAACTCGACAACACCATATAATAGAAAGGATTAATACAAATGATACTTCCAAAAGCATTAAAATATGGCGATACAATTGGCATCTACTCTCCCTCTTCACCAGTAACCTATACTTCTCCAAAGAGATTTGAACGAGCAAAATTATACTTACAAAAGAAAGGATTTCGTATATTAGAAGGCTCACTAACAGGTCAATATGATTATTATCGTTCAGGAAGCATTAAAGATCGTACTGAGGAACTAAATGACTTGATTAGAAACCCTAACGTTTCTTGTATCATGGCAACAATTGGGGGAATGAATTCAAATTCATTATTACCTTATATTGACTATGATTCTTTTCAAAAAAACCCAAAAATAATGATTGGCTATTCAGATGCAACAGCGTTATTACTAGGAATTTATGCAAAAACAGGAATTCCTACATTTTACGGTCCAGCACTCGTTCCTTCTTTTGGTGAATTTGAGCCTTTCGTAGATTGCACGTACAAATATTTTGCGGATACTGTATTAACTGATCAACACCTTCCTTACAACATAAACCAGCCGTTATTTTGGTCAGATGAATTTATTAATTGGGAAGAAAAAACGAAAGAAAAAGAACTTCGACCGAACAATTGGATTTCAGTGATCGGTGGAAAAGCTACTGGACGTATTATTGGTGGGAATTTAAACACTATACAAGGTATTTTTGGTAGCCCTTATATGCCACATATTCAAGAAGGTGACATTCTCTTTATTGAAGATAGCTCAAAAGATGCATCTACTATCGAAAGAAGTTTTTCATTACTTAAAATTAACGGCGTTTTTGATAAAGTTTCAGGTATCATCCTTGGAAAACATGAGCAATTCGATGATTGTGGTACAAATCGAAAACCTTACGAAATACTATTAGAAGTATTACAAGATGAAAAAATTCCTTTTCTAGCCGATTTTGATTGTTGTCATACTCATCCAATGATTACTTTACCAATAGGTATTCAAGTAGAAATGGATGCAACAAATAAAACGATACAAATTATAGAACAGTGGAAAATCTAACACTACTACCTCTATTTCAACTCTATAGTTACGTATGGACTTCTATTGTTTTACATTAAAAGACATGATACTATATATTTTGGAATGTGAAGGAATAAACAAAAATCATTTCAATATGCCTTCTGTATAATAAGAAGCTATTGATTATATACATCGAGTTTACATATGTGTATATAAATGTAAAAGAGAGTGAATATATGAAACCAACTATTAAAAACTATGTATTTTTACATGTGGCCTTCTTGATATATTCTATCATTATGGTTTACATGAAATGGGCAGCTCAATTCCCTATTACATCAATTTCATTTTTTATTGCTTACTTTGGACTTGTTGTACTTTTATTCGGATATGCAATTCTATGGCAACAAGTCATTAAGAATTTTGAAATTTCTAAAGCATATTCACACCGCGGAATTATAATACTGTGGTCTATGCTATGGTCAGTATTCCTATTCGGAGATAAGATACATTGGAATCACATACTTGGTGCAGCTATTATTATCGTCGGGATTGTGGTGGTGACAAAAGATGAATAGTTATATGTTATTATTTATTTTCGGGATAATTTTAGCCAATTACTCACAAATATTATTAAAAAAGGCTACTTTACAACAATACGATTCTAGAATAAAAGAATATGTGAATCCTTATGTTATCATCGGCTACTTTTTATTTGTAATTAATGCCGGATTAAATGTGATCGCCTTAAAGGGCTTGGCATTAAAGCAAGCATCTGCATTAGAATCATTGAGTTATATCATTATATTAATCTTCGGTTGGTACTTCCTAGGGGAGAAAATAACGAAACGAAAAGTCATTGGCAATATTATTATTGTCATTGGTGTAATCGTCTATTGTATACAATAACAAAAAGATCCGTTTATGATAAACGGATCTTTTTGTTATTGCCCTAAGTTTTGAACCTTATCTTTCAAATCACGAACTTGTTCTATCGTCTGCATAAGCTCAGAGTCTTTAAACTGCTCTACATTTATTTTTCCTTCTTCTATTTTTTGCATAGATGTATCAATTAATGTATTTAACTTTTCATTATATCCGACGATTTGCTGGTGAAGATCCTTCGCTACATCCGGTGGTGTTAATTCATTAAAAGCTGGTATATCTTGTTTAATTTCAGTAAGTTTCGTTTCTAGTTCTTTTCGAGCTTCTCCATCATTAACAGCCTTTTCAGCTAATGCTGGTGCTTCATTTGCAAATGCACTTATTTCATTTACATAGTCTGTCGCTTTTTGAGCATAATCTATAGAGTTCTTCCCTTCCTCTACTAGCGAACATCCCATCAAACCAATTGAAACTACAATTGAAAGTAGCATTGTTTTTGTAAACTTCATTTTGACCTCCTAAATAATTAACATACTTTTATTCATTTATAAACACTTTATTTTCTTCTTATACACCTTATCACATCATATCTTATTATTTAATCTTTCTCTAATACATTCTAGAGAAATCATTATTATCCTGTTCAACATGTACCTCAAAAATATCTTCATTTAAATATAAAAACAGACATACTTATTTTTAAATACATCTGTTTTTGGGAGCTCATCATTCAGTTATTCCGATTAATTTAGGCTAATAATTAGTATGGAGATACCCCACTAATTAAAGTTTCTCTTTATACTCTTACATGTCCTATGATCGTTACAATATCTATTTCTATATGTACACTAATAATATCTTCTATAATGTCCGTATACCCTTGGCCTAAAGGTGTTCCGTAATGTAATATAATCCCCTTTTTTTCATAAACTGACTTCGGTACAGTAAAAATAAATTTCCTTATATTCCGTTCATCAGCAGGCTCCATAATTAACACAATGCCATCCTCTTCAAACATATAATCACGCCTTCCAACAATCCTTTCACTATGGCTCAGTATTGCCTTGAAAGGCTAGGTTTTAAACACCCTTTCTAACAATATATAACCATTCCATGTTCAACTAGCTTATACGTCCTATATGATTTGACCACAAATATAAAAAAACACAAACCTTGAACTGTCAAGAATTTGTGTTTTTTTCATTTTAAAGTTTCACTTTATCGAGCTCATAAAGGCTACGATATTTCTCATTTTCTTTCAGTAACTGTTCATGGCTACCTTGCATAGCGATTTGACCACTATCAAGGAAAATAACTTCATCTACATGTTCAATTCCTACAAGGTGATGTGTAATCCAGAGAACAGTCTTTTCTTCTGTTGCAGAAAACATTGTTTCTATTAAGGCTAATTCCGTTTTAGGATCTAAACCGATAGTCGGTTCATCAAGTACAATAATCGGTGTTTCTTGCATAAGAGTTCTTGCAAATGCTACCCTTTGCCTTTCTCCGCCAGAAAACCTCTTTCCCATTTCATGCATTTTTGTTCGTAATCCATCAGGAAGAGATGCAATATATGAAGCTAGCTGCGCTTTCTCTAAAGCTTTCCATATCTCTTCATCATTAGCCTCTGGTTTACCGATTCGCACATTATTTCCAATTGACGTATCGAACAAATGCGGTTTTTGATTTAATACAGAAATATATTCGGATAAAAGATTCGTATGCGCTTGTTCACCATTCAATAAAACTTGGCCATTTACCGGACTTAACGCCCCTGTTAACAATTTTAGTAAAGTAGATTTCCCTGTCCCACTTCTACCTAAAATAGCAATTTTCTTTCCTGCTTTTATTTGTAACGATATATCTTTTAATACGGTCTCGTTACTATCCGGGTAACTATACGATATATGATTCAGTTCAATATCTACATGTTTTGGTGCAACGTAATCCTTAGCTCCATGTAAATCCATTTCATCATGTAAAACACTATCACTTTCTACACCATTAAGACGATGAGCAGATTCTACATACGATGGGATTCGATCGATGGCATCTGAAATAGGAATAAGCGCATTCGTTACAGATAAAGTCATTAATACGAAGGCCGCGATAACTGTAGGTGCAATTTGTTCACTTGCCGCTTCATTCCCAGTCCATATAATCATTGAAATAACTACAATCCCTACTACTAAATGAATGAGACTGTCTCGAATATGATACCAGCGTTTCAATCTCTTCTCTGTTTTTAACAATTGATCATTTTGCTCTACATACGCATTAATAAATTCATTTTTTCTACCACTCGCCTGCCAATCAGATAACCCAAATACTGCATCTGTCAATTGTTGATACAAACGATTTCTTCCTTGCTTCAAAGCGATATGATGTTGTTTCATTAAAAGCAGTGATACAAACGGAAGAAGAAAAACGATAATAGCTAACATACAGCCTGCAATGAGTGCAAACACTACGTCAAATGCACCAATAACAACCACAAATATGCTATATACAACTAATGCTAATATGCTAGGAAATATTGTACGTAAATATAGGTTTTGCAAATGCTCTATATCTTCGGATAATACGCCTAACATATCGCCCGTTTGAAATCGTGAACGGAAAAATAACGCCTGTGGTTCTACTATTCTATATAGTTTCGTTCTCATCTTTTCTAATATGCGTAGTACGACATCGTGTCCAACTAAACGCTCTAAATAATGAAATACCACTTGTCCTATACTAAACGCACGTGTTGCAACAATAGGAACATATACAGCCATTACATTTTCTGGTCTGAGAGCAGATTTAGAAATTAAATAACCTGAAATAAAAAGTAACATCGCACCCGAACTAACTCCAAGAAGCCCAAGGAAAATAGTCAAAGTCATTCTACCTTTATTTTGCTGTATATAAGGCTTAATCCAGTTACTCATCGCTCTCCCCTCTCTTCGCTATGAAAATGTAATGTCTCATTCGTTAAAAGTTCTTCATATGTTCCGCTTTCTATAATTTTCCCTTTATTTAAAATAAGAATATGATCCATTTGCTTCATCCAATGTAGACGATGTGTTGCAAGAAACACTAACTTACCTTCAAACAGACGTAACATCGATTGCTTTATTTCAAATTCAGTTTCAATATCAAGATGTGCTGTAGGTTCATCTAATAAAATGATTGGCTTTTTACTTAAAAGTGCACGTGCCATAGCGACACGTTGTTCTTGTCCGCCGCTAAGCATACGTCCACCTTCTCCAATTATTTCATACATCCCATTTGGTAATGATGCAACGAGCGAACGAAGACCTACTTCATTAATAACTCTCTCAACTTCTTCATCAGTTGTATTTGTTTCATAGAAACAAATATTATCTTTTAATGAAAGCGGAAAAATATATGGTTGCTGCGGAATATAAGCAATATTCTTTTGCCAATCTTCACGAGTAGATCCGTCAATTTCAACACCATTTACTAACATCTTCCCAGCCGAAGGAGATAAAAATCCTGCTAATACATCGATTAACGTTGATTTCCCTGCCCCACTTTCACCAATAACGCCTATAGCACCGTTACCTTGCCAAGTAAAATCAATTCCCTCTAATATAGCCTTTTCAGATTCATCATTATTTACTTTTACATCTTGTAATTTCAAGCTACTAGAGGCGTTCCATACTATATCTACATTTGAATCTTTCATTTCTATTCCTTTTTGTTTCTGTAAAATCTCTTCTATTTGCTCTATCGCAAGTTGTCCATCTAATGTAGCATGATAATTCGCTCCAACTTGTTTTATCGGCAGAAAATATTCCGGAGCTAAAATTAAAATCGTAAGTGCTGGCAATAGTATTATCGTTCCATCTATTAACCGTATCCCTAATCCGACTGCTACAAATGCAATTGATAAACTCGTAAAGAAATCTAATGCAAAAGAAGAAAGAAAAGCAACTCGCAAAGTACGCATCGTTGCTTTTCTATATCGTTTACTTACTTTTTCAATCTTTCCTTCATGCTGTTTACTTTTCCCTAAATACTTTAATGTTTCTAACCCTTTTAATGTATCTACAAAATGATTAGAAAGTACACGATATGTTTCATATTGGCTATCCGCCATTTTCTGCGCTGCTAATCCTAAAAGGATCATAAATATAATCACAATAGGAATCGTTACAACTAAAATGATTCCTGACTTAATGTCCAGTGTAAAAACATATAGAACAATTAGTCCTGGTACGATACTACTTCTAATCATTTTAGGAATTGTCAATTCAATATATGTTTTGAATTTCTCTATGCCTTCAATCGATAAAGTAACCAAATGACCAGTTCCATTCGTTTGGACAAATCTCGGCCCTAATGTAAAATATGCTTCTATTAGTTGTTTACGTAATGCGAATCCTGTTTTTTCAGCGAAACGCTCAACCAATATTTGCGATGTTCGCACCAACATTTGGCGTACTGCAAACGTAATCCCAAAATAAACAGTTTCATTTAGCACAGCTTGCACTGTTTCTCCATGAAATAAAAATGTAATTGCTCGTGCTAAAAACACTGTCTGTGCAATAATACTACACGCCTCTAAAATGCTAATAAAGGTTAACGTTACATATAAAACTCGGCTACCAGGATACGACGGAAGTCCTCTTTTTCTTTTCATTAGTACTCCAAATCTTTGTCCGACTTAACAGGTTGTCTAAATACATAGAAACTCCATATTTGACTACCGATAACAAACGGTAAAATAGCAAGAGAAAAATAGCTCATCAGTTTTAATGCATAAGGTCCTGATGCCGCATTATAAATTGTCAAATCATTCACCGCTCCTAATGAGCTAATCATGACACGCGGGAACATACCAATGAACACACTTGCACTTAGCAAAATGATTGTTAAACTCGTCATAAAGAAAGCCCAACCATCTCTTCTTCTTTTATTTAATAAAGTAGAAACAAATAGCGCTACAAAAGCTCCGATCGGAACCATTAGCCACTCTGAACCATGTGCGGTGAAAATATCTGTTTTCCATAACCCTACACCTGCAAAAACAAGAAGTGTTATTAATGCAAAAGGTGCAATCTTTGTTGCGGCAATACGTGCGCGTTCTCGTAATGTTCCTGTTGTACGTATAGTAAGAAATTGCAAACCATGAACAATACATAGAAGAAGAAACATAACTCCTCCAAGTAACGCAAATGGGTGAAGTAATTTCATGAATCCGCCTACCATATTTTTACTTTCATCAATTGGTACACCTACCATGAAGTTTGCAATTGCAACTCCCCAAAGTATGGGAGGTAGCAAACTTCCAATAAACATGCCCCAATCCCAGAAACTCTTCCATTTATGATTTTCTATTTTCGCACGGAATTTAAAGGAAACACCTCTTATAATTAATGCAAGAAGCATAAACACAAACGGAATATAGAACCCACTAAATAAAGTTGCATACCAGTGCGGAAATGCCGCAAACATAGCACCACCAGCACAAACAAGCCATACTTCATTTGCGTGCCAAAACGGTCCAATTGTATTTAAATATATACGCTTTTCGAAATCGTTCTTTCCTAAAAACCTTGAAACTATTCCTACACCAAAATCGAAACCTTCAAGTACGAAGAATCCAACGAATAAGGTTGAAATAATTAGAAACCATAACTCATTAAGAGATAACATACTCTTCCTCCTTATCAAATGGATCATGGCTTTGATAATCCTTTTTCACTTTCTTATTCGCATGTCCTTTAATGATACGAACGAATAAGTAAACAGTAATGCCTCCAATAATTACATATAGTGATGTGAATGAAACAAGGGAGAATAATACTTCTCCAAATGTAACGTTTGGAGATACTGCATCTTCTGTTTTCATAACACCAAAGACAACCCAAGGCTGACGTCCCATTTCAGTCATAATCCAACCTACTGTATTTCCGATAAACGGTAGTGCAATTGCATATACCATTAATTTTAAATACCAAGTTTTTTCAGCTAAACGATCTTTTCTTGATAAGAACCAGCCGTACGCTCCTAGAAGAAGCATAAATGTTCCACTCATTACCATCGCTCTAAAACTCCAGAACATAGTATGTACTGGCGGAATATAATCTCCAGGTCCATATTTTTCTTCATATTGTTTTTGAATTTGATTCATCCCTTCAACTTGACCGCTAAATTTATCATATGACAATAGACTTAACATATAAGGAATTTGAATTTCAAACGAATTTTCTTTCTTCTCTGTATCAATTTTCGCAAACACTGTAAATGGCGCTGGATCCTCACTCGTATTCCATAACGCTTCAGCTGCCGCCATTTTCATCGGATGCGTCTTAATTAAATTTTGAGCTTGTGCATGACCGAAAAATAATACAAGAGCTGTTGTAATTGTTCCAACAACGATAGAAACTCGGAAAGACTTCTTAAACACCTCAGTCTCTTGTTGTTTTGCAATTTTCCATGCACTAACACCAGCAATAAAGAACGCGCCTGTTGCAAGTGCCGCTGTAATTGTATGCGGGAATTGCACCCATAACTGTGGATTTTGAATAATCGCTAAGAAATCATTCATCTGCGCACGTCCATCTGCAGCCATTTCATATCCTACAGGGGACTGCATAAATGCACTTGCAGTTAAAATCCAAAATGCTGATAACATTGTTCCTATTGAGAGGAGCCAAATACATAAAAGGTGAACTCGCTTCGGAAGTTTATCCTCACCGAATACCCATAAACCTAGGAATGTAGACTCAATGAAAAATGCTAATAAACCTTCAATTGCCAGTGACGGTCCGAAAACATCACCAACAAAACGTGAATATGTTGACCAGTTCATACCAAACTGAAATTCTTGTAAAATACCTGTTACAACACCTACTGCAAAGTTAACAAGGAATATTTGTGTCCAAAACTTTGTCATCTTCTTATAAACTTCTTGTCCCTTTACCACATACAACGTTTGCATTAACGCAATGATAAAAGCTAAACCAATGGATAGCGGAACGAAAAAGTAATGAAAAATCGTTGTAGATGCAAATTGTATTCGTGCCAATTCGAGCGTTTCCATGCTAAATTCACTTCCTTCATAATTTTTTATATCGTAATATCGATTGAATTCACTTCATAACGAACAATTCAATCATTTGGAAATACAAAAAGATAAATTCGTTTATGTACTTTCTGAAAATATAGATTGTCAGTTTTTTAGATAATTACAAAAGAACTTTCTTCATACGATTTACCTTTTCACTATTTCAGTAGTGTTTTATTCGTTAATCGAATTGTATAATATACTTACATAATAAATTCAGGTGATTTTTGACGTATTATTGACAGGATTTTGTCTGAAATATGTCTTTTGTAATTTTTTTGAATTAGATTTCTCACATTTTAAAAACTTGTTTTTCAAACATACAACGGACTCTTATATCAATTATAATTAGGTTTTTCTCTTCATACACTTGACTTTCCTCTTAAAAAATGTCCTCGAATCAAACCTGAAAATACGCTACATTTTTGTCAAGAGAAAAATGTATTTCCAAAATTCAAATTAAGAATATTGTTATTCACAAATAGAAAAATCCTTTCCTTTTTTTAGATTAAAAGTTCATTTTTTCGTCATTTTTTGAAACTGAATTAACATAAAAAATACCGAGAATCAGCTAGACTCCCGGTATTCTTCAATTATTTTGCTATGTGCTTTCTAACAGCCGGCATAATTTCAGTTGCAATTAATTCGATGTTTTTCTCAATCTTATCAATTGGTACACCGCCAAAATCAATCTGCGCCATAAAACGTTGCTGCCCAAATAATTCATATTGGTAAAGCATTTTTTCAATAATTTGTTGCGGGCTACCAATCATTAACGCGTCACGATAATCTACTGCATTAGTAAATTGTTGTTTTGGATACCCACCACCACGTAGTGCAAGCATACCAGCATGGATATGAGGATAATATTCACTAAGTGCATCTTGTGAATTTTCTGCTGTATAAAATAAACTTGTTGTAGCAATCGGTAATGTTGCTGGATCAAAACCACTTTGTTCAGCAGCTTCACGATATGCATCCACCGAAACTTTAAAATTAATAGCTGGGCCACCAAGTGTCGTAAGCATCATTGGTACACCTGCGTGTCCTGCTTTAATTGCACTAGCAGGTGGCCCCCCAACAGCACGCCAAATTGGCATATTGTTATTTTTAGCTCTCGGTATAATTGTCGCATGTTCAAGCGGCGTTCTAAACTGCCCTTTCCATGTTACACTTTCTTCTTTATTTATTTTTAATAAAAGATCCATCTTCTCTTCAAATAGTTCTTCATAATAATTTACATCGTAACCCAGTAAACTATATCCCCCAATACGAGATCCACGACCAGCAACGATTTCCGCACGACCATTAGAAATTAAATCGATTGTAGCAAAATCCTCATATACACGAACCGGATCTGATGTGCTTAATACTGTTGCAGAACTCGCGATTTTAATGTTTTTCGTAGCTTGTGCAATAGCTCCTAAAATAACTGTATGAGCTTGCGTTGTAAAATGCGCTTGATGACTTTCACCGACAGCAAACACATCAAGTCCAGCTTCATCTGCTAACTTAGCTGTTTCAATTAGTTCATGAATTCTTTTTTCTGCACTTATTTTCGAACCATTATGCGGATTTAAAATGTGATCTCCAATTGAATATAATCCAAATTCAATTCCTTTACTTGTATCAATACGGTATTTTTTCCATAGTTGTCCTCTCCCTTTTAATCAAGTTGAATTAATTTCTCCTCAATCTCTTTTCTTCTCTCTTCTAAAAATGGTGGTAAATCTAGCTCTTTTCCTAATTCAGCAACTGCTGAATCTACAGTAAATCCTGGTCCATCCGTCGCAATCTCAAATAAAATTCCATTTGACTCACGGAAATATAAACTTTTAAAATAAAAGCGATCAATAATCCCTGTTGATTGGAACCCTTTATCTTTCACAGCTTCATTCCAGTAACTCAGTTCTTCATCATTTTTTACACGAATAGCTAAATGATGAATACTTCCTTTACCAGGTCTTTCACTCTCTCCCTCTTGCTGTTTCACCAAAATTTCTCCAAAAGATTGACCAGCAATAGATTGATAAATCCCCTCATCGTCCGAACGAGATACTTCTTTGTAACCAAACAAATCTGTTAATGTTTTTGATAATTTATTTAAACTGCGCACTTTCATTTCAACTGTTCCCATACCTAAAATACGATGATTCTGCTCTACAGAAGAGTCATCCCATGCAGTCCAATATTCAGGCACCTCTTCACCGTTATTATTTAGTAGCACTAACCGTAGGCCATCTGGATCTTCAAAGTGCAGTGCGTCTCGGCTGGCGTAAGTTGTAATTTCTCCATGCGCCACTTGAAGCGACTCAAAACGTTTCTTCCAAAATGTAAGGCTTTCTATTGAAGGTACGAGCAAACCTATTTGCGTTATTGCATTTGTGCCACGGATTGTTCTTCCTACATTCGGCATTTCAAAAAATGATAATTCAGTTCCGGCACTCCCTGTTAAATCGCCATAGAACAAATGATACATAAATGGATTATCTTGATTGACTGTCTTTTTCACTCGGCGTAATCCTAAAACATCTCGATAAAAATTATTATTCGTTTTCGCATTTTTAGTCACCATAGAAATGTGGTGATGTCCTGGAATTGTATACATAAAACTTCCTCCTCTTTATCACTTGATTAGTCAATTGATTGAGTAAAAAAAATTACTCATTCGGTAATTCTTTTTTTTCACTATGCTTATGAACTTTTGTCATCAACTCGTATAGTATTTTCTGCTCTTCTTCATTTAATACATCATCAAAAAATGATGATTGAAATGCAAGTTGCTCTGGCAATGCTCTTTCTAAAGCCTCTTCCCCTTGCTCTGTAAGACTAATTGTTTTCGTTTTCCAATCTTGTTTTCGTATAATATATCCTTCTTTTTCAAGACGTGTTAACATTCGAGAAATACCGCCTTGTGTAACGGTAACCTTTTCTGCTAACTCCATTTGTGTTAATGGCTGATAAGTCCGTATTTGCAAAAGCACATCAAATTGAGCTGTCGTTAAATCAAAACGTTTTAAAAACTCATTTGACATTTGATTACTTTGGTTCGTAAATCGTATTAGGCGTAACCATATTAACGATCCTATCGTATTTTCACGCATTTTTCATCACTTCCTAGCGTTGATCTTACTATCACTTTACCACTCAAGTGATAGTAATGCAAGTAGAAATATGTTAAAAATACCTCCCAAAATCATTATTCTTAACTTTCCATTTCATTCATTGCTATATTTAAAGCTGCCACAGCTTTTGGCCAACCAACGTAAAAAGCCATA
The DNA here is from genome assembly GCF_040676495.1 of Bacillus sp. LBA3-1-1.1. Taxonomy (NCBI): domain Bacteria; kingdom Bacillati; phylum Bacillota; class Bacilli; order Caryophanales; family Bacillaceae; genus Bacillus; species Bacillus sp. LBA3-1-1.1. Next base: position 409,053 of record NZ_JBEGIB010000012.1, on the reverse strand, counting down.
TGTGTTATTCATGCAACTAATTCATTCTCCATCATCCCACTTTGTTTAGCTAGCTTCAGATGAACTGGTAATTGTTCTGTATTACCAAGACTGATTAGTGCCGACAATGTACATAAGCTTCTTTCTCTTAATGTTAAAGCGGCATCCCGCCACACTTCCTCAAATAATATCTCTTCACTATAATGAGAAAATACAGGTGCTATTTCTCTCATTTTCTTTGGAATATAAAATTCAATTGGTTCATTCATCATTTTGCTCCCTTCATTTTTACCAATTGTGCCATCCCTTGACCAAATGACCAGTTTTCAGCAGCTGTCTCATATAATGTAATAAAAATGTCAGTAGCTTTTACGTTGGAACATTCCGCAATTTCGAAGGATATAGATTGATACAAACCTTTTTTCTGTTGTACTGTTCTTCCAGGTCCACATGTAATAGAAACATGAATCATATTCTCAGTTCTCATTTCTCCTCTTTCCAACAAATAATATGGATTATACAAAAATTGATTTCGTTGATAAGGTAAAAACATTTGAAAACAATCATTTTCAGGGATGTTAAAATGTTCAATTAATGAAAGATGGATACATTCACCTATCTTTTTCAACTCTTCTTTATTTAATATATTTTCATGATAATAAACGTTCACAAAAGGCATACATTTTCATTCCTTTTTCTTAATTTAGCATTCAACAACATATCATCGTGAAATATGTAAAATCTCATAAATAGTAACATCGTCCATTACATCTATTTCAGGCTTTTCCTTATAAAAACTGAATTGACTATATCCCCACTTATCCGGATTATAAACTATTACATTTCCTAAACATTTTTCTATGCTTTGCACATTTTCATTTACTTTATTTAATTGCGTCCCAATCAGCGATTTACTTTGAGAAATACTTCCTACATATTCAACAGCATATCTACTTTTTCTAAAATCATTACTTAAATTAACAACTAATGGAACACCTATATTTATTTGTTGCCACCCAAACGATTGCAAAATATTATCGTAATACCCTTCGAATATAAATTTGTTCATCCCTTTATGACCATTCCACATATATAAAGGTGCATAACAGTTATAGAAATTCCCATCCTTACCTGTCTCAGTAATTAAATAAGCCTTAAAATTTAGTTCTTGAAAACCATCAGTTTTAAACCCATTATCCTTTACCCTTTTTTTAATAATCTCCATGTCATAATCCTTTGGTAAAATGACCTTATATTGCATTCCAATCATGATTATCACTCACTTTCGATCTTATATACATAATGATAAACCGATGATTGGCTGACGTAAAATAGGTATAAATTATGTTTGGTATCATTTATAATGATACCGTATAAGGGGCTGAAATAAATGGAAATAAATGATCTTATTATATTTAAAACTGTAGCTAACGAAGGATCTATTAGTAAAGCTGCTAAAGAGCTAGGCTATGTACAACCAAATGTAACTGAGCGAATCAAAAAATTAGAACAAGAATTAGAAACACCTTTACTACATAGAGATAACAAAGGTGTTTCCCTGTTACCTTCTGGTGACATTTTATTAGACTACACGAATAAAATATTAGCTCTTTTAGAAGAAGCGAAAGATGAAATTAAAACAAGTGCTTCTTCTTATGTAATAGCGACGTCACAATCTATTTTGACAAATTATTTAAGTATGCGTATTAAAGAAAATTTCAGGAATTATCAAATATATATAGAAAGTAGTAGCCATTTACAAAAACTACTACAGCAACAAAAAGTTGATATGGTCATAACTTATGAGGATTATCCCGACGCAGCGTTTAAAAAAGTATTCACCACTTCAATTTCTGTAGGCTTATTAAAAGCGAAAGAACAGTTTAACATTGACTTTTCAAAAGAACTTTTCTTTGTTAGTAACGATAAAAAGTGCCCTTTTAGAAATATGACAATACAATTTCTAAAAGAAAACAATCTATCCCAGCATCAACTTCAACAGTTAGATTCTTATTCGTTTATTGAAGAGTTTATTGTTGAGGGAAATGGGATAGCTTTTTTACCGATTAGAAATGATAAATTAGTTCCAGTTGAAAATGTCGCGGTTGAAAAACTACCTATTAACTTCTTTACAACTCGAGACTTAGATAAAGTGATTCCAGGTGAACTATTTAATTAATAAAGAGGCTACACTTGTCGTATTTTACGGGTAAATAGATATCCCTTTTCGGATCGCTAATATAACTTCATATACTATCGTACGGATTAATAAAATAAAAAAGGATGTTACCTAGTTAATATGTTTAACTACTAGGACATCCCTTTTCATCTTGAAGACTTATTTCACACGTTCTGTTCCACCCCTGTACTCTTCTCCTTCTTACTTCTTTTATAATTCTTCAACTTCTTAATCGTTCCAACTAATCCTTTTGGAAAAACTAACAACACGATAATGTATAATAAGCCTAGAATAATCGTCCATCTTTCAAAGATCGGATATTCTGTTGCTAGTTCTGATAAATAATATTTCAGTGATTCAATAATTCCAGCTCCAGCAATGGCTCCGATTAACGTTCCAACTCCTCCAATCATTGTCATCAATAATGCGTTTAGCGTCATTTCAATTGAAAATACAGTCGTATTTACAAAACGCAATGTGATAACGAATAAACCACCGCTAATCGCAGCCACTACTCCTGCCACTACACTTGCGATAATTTTATAATGAAGAACTTTATATCCAAGCGCTTCAACACGTTGTTCATTTTGGGAAATGGCCTTTAATACTTTTCCAATTGAAGACTTTGTGAAAAGACGTAACAAGATGAAAATGACGATTAGACATATGAATGTTATATAATAAAATGTAAAACGATCACGGAATATATCTGGTACACCAAATGTAAATCCATCTCCTCCGTGAGTCAGTGAACGCCATTTTTCAGCAAGTACAAAAAACAGCTGGGAAATAGCGAGCGTTAACATTGCATAAAAATGACTTTTCAAACGTAATGAAAGCATACCAATTATATAACTAACGATGGCTGATACAATAATTGCGGCTGCTATTCCTATAAAAAAGTTTGTGATAGACACTCCTTGCCGATCAAATAAGAGTGCCACACCATACGCTCCTATTCCAAAGAACATACAATGACCGAATGAGACAATGCCTGTATAGCCAAGTAGAACATCAAAGCTCATAGCGAAAATAGCAAAGATGAAAATTTGAGTGAACAAAATTAACAAGCTCCGTGAATCATTTACGAATGGAAATACACTTAAACAAACGAGCATAAAAACTCCGAAGTATACTTTAATTCGATCCGATGTGCTGTTCACCATTTCACCCCTTTTCACCAACAAGTCCTGTTGGCTTCACTATTAAGAAAAATAGTAACATTAACATATTGATTGCTAGAGATAAATCTGGCACATAATACGCTGTAAAAGCACCAGCTAATCCAACAATTAAAGAAGCGATTGCTGAACCTTGCACACTACCTAATCCTCCAATGATAACTACTATAAAGGCTAAAATTGCATACTGCATACCCATCTCAGCGAAAATAACTCCTGAATATGGCGCTAGTAGGAAACCACCTAATGCTGCCATCCCCGCTCCTAATAAAAAGACAAACGAGAATATCGCTTTTACGTTAATTCCGAGAGCTTGAACCATCTCTTTATCTATTACACCAGCGCGAATCATTAGCCCTATCTTTGTTTTTTTCAGCAGTAATAGTAAAGCGATGTAAATTAGTATCCCGATTAAAATAACGAATAGGCGATATTTTATTAAGATAACTCCTCCAAATGTAAAACTTCCTTGAAGCCATAACGGTAATTTTGCAGCAATTGGATTAGGTCCCCAAAATATTTTGATGCACTCACTAAGAACAAGCATACCTCCGAGTGTAACGAGAAGCTGCCGAACATGGTTTCCATACACTGGTCTAATAAGAAATCTTTCTAAAATAAAACCGAGAAGCATCCCCATAGCGACTGCTCCGATTAATGCTAATAAATAGCTACCTGTCAGATTGAATAGCCAAACGCCTATAAATGCTCCCCATGCAAATAAACCGCCATGTGCAAAATTCAGTACGCTCATTAAACCGAAAATAAGTGATAGACCAGAAGCTAATAAAAAAATCAGCATCCCTGTCGAAACGCCGTTTACAAATAAGTTAATTAACACATCCACGTTCTATCCCCCCGTATCAATGTTAAGAAATACCTAAATATTTATGACATGTTTCCTTATCCTCTCGCAGTGCATTCATAAAACCGTTATGCACAATGCGCCCATTATCCATAATGTAAAAATAATCCCCGATTTGACTAGCCATCATAAAATTTTGTTCAACAAGTAAAACTGTCGTTTTCTCCTTCATTTTCAAAATAGCTATCATTAATTTTTCTATCATAATTGGAGACAGCCCTTTACTCGGCTCATCAATAAGCAGTAGTCCATCACTATTAATATATGCTCTTGAAATAGCCAACATTTGCTTTTGTCCTCCACTTAAAAGCCCACTTTTCTTATGCCAAAATTGTTTTAAGTCTGGAAATAGTTCTAGCATCCAATCTATTTTCTCTTCAGATTCTTTTCCCCTAGCAAGTGCAAATGTCTCTTCTACTGTTAAATCATGAAAAATCCCTTGATTCTCTGGTACATAACCTATACCTTTTCTTGAAATTAAATGTGTAGATAATCCATTTACTTGTGCACTATCATAATAAATTTCACCATTTGCTATCCGGTGAAATCCCATAACCGACCGCAATGTCGTTGTTTTTCCAGCCCCATTTCTTCCAAACAATACTGTAATCGTTCCCTTCTCAACCGAAAGGGACACTCCTTGTAAAATATGAAACTGATCTAAATACGTCTCTATATTATTCACTTGTAGTAGTACCACTATATAATCCCCCTAAATAAGCACTTTGTACACGCTCATCTTTCATCATTTCTTCCGGCAATCCTTCAGCCAATAACTCACCATGAAATAAAACAATAAGATGATCTGATAAATCTAGCACCATATCCATTTTGTGTTCGATAAGTACGATTGTGCTATCTGGATTCTTTTTAATATTTTCGATTACTTGTAATATAGCCGGAACTTCCTCAACTGAAATACCTGCTGTCGGCTCATCTAGTAGTAATACATCTGTCTTTAATGCTAACAACATAGCAAGTTCTAGCTTTCTTTTTTCTCCGTGAGCTAAGTCTTTAGCTAATACGTCTCCTTTCTCGTGAAGGAGTACTGTCTTCAAAAGACGTCTCGCTTCTCCAGTTTGCTGCTTTAACTTGGCTGCATTCGGAAAGAAACTGTAATAATCCTGAACAAACGATTGAACACTTAAACGCACATTTTCAAGTACTGTTAGCTCTGGAAAAATATTTGTCAGCTGAAAAGAACGACCAATCCCCAAACGCGTTCGATCTGAAATTGATAATTTTGTAATATCCTGCCCTTTAAAATAAACTTCACCTTTCGTCGGCGAAATTTGCCCACTTAATAAATTGAATAGTGTTGTCTTTCCAGCGCCATTCGGTCCAATTATTGAAATGAGCTTTCCTTTTTGTACCGTTAAATTAACATCCTTAATAACATGATGATCCCCAAAAGACACACAAAGATTTTTCGTCTCTAACAAATGTGTCATGAAATCCCTCCCACAGAAAGCCATGTTTATGAAAGAAATAAGTATAAAGAGGGTATCCCCTCTTTATACAAAAACAACAGAAAATTCAGTCTATTTATTTTGAACAGACGGTTCTGTTTCTTTCATTGTTAATTCTCGCTCTAACACTGGTACAGGATAATCAACACCCTCTTGCTTTTTCAGCGTTATAGAATAAAGAGTTTGTAATGCTTGATGATCCTTTTCTCTAAATTTCATCTTTCCTTTCGGTGTCTCAAATTCCATCCCTTCCATTTTCTTAATAAGTGTATCTACATCTGTATCGCCCTTCGTTTTCTTTAAAGCTTCGACAATAGAAATTGCTGCTGACATTCCTCCTGCTGTAAACAAATCTGGAACAGCACCATTAAAACGTTTTTTATGTTCTTCTACTAGCCAATCGTTCACCTTATTCTTTGGAAGTGAGTGATAATAAACGGAAAACCCTTGCATCCCCATTAGCGCATCCATCGTTTTTAATGCTGGTATATCAGGTGCACCAGTAGAAATTTTAATCCCTTGCGCTTCCACATTCATATCTTTCAACTGTTTCCATGGTGAATTCGCACCTGCCCAAACGATAAATAAATAATCTGGTTTTGAGCTAATAATATTTTGAATATTCGCAGTGAAATCCGTTGAATTCGTATCCGCGTATTGCTCGTTTACAATATTCGCACCTAATTTCTTCGCTCCCGCTTTAAATGCTGCAATTCCTTCACGACCGAAAGCATTATCTGGAGCAAACGTCGCAATCTTTACATCTTTTTTAGCAATTGAGGCAGCCCCAGCAATCGCGTCTTGTGAAGAGTTTCTTCCTGTTCTAAAAATATATTTATTCCAGTTCTTCCCGGTAATACTATCAGCAACTGCCGGTTCTACAACCATAATTTTTTCATATTCTTCAGCTAGTGGTAATACTGCTAATGTATCACTTGAACTAGACGATCCGACTAAAAAATCAACTTTCTCTTCTTCTAATAATTTTGTAGCCTTTTTAACTGCTACATCTGCTTTCGTTTCTGTATCTTCTACAACAAACTTAATCTTCTTTCCTTCTACTTTCCCTGTTCCACCAGTTGCATAGTCTAACCCTAATTCAAATCCATTTACCGTTTGTTTTCCATAAGATTCTAATGGACCTGTTAATGAAGCAAGAACCCCTACCTTAATCGTTTTTTCATCTTCTGTACTTGTCTTCTTTCCTGAACAAGCCGCTGTTACTAATAATGACCCTAAAACACAACCAGTAACCATCGTTCTTAGCCATTTACGTTTTTTCATCGACATTGTGATCCTCCCCATACTTTTCTTTCTGATAGAATCAAACACGCCAAATTCCCCTGCCCGTAATCATGACTTTAAAATTGGTAATGGAAACTCTTGTAGTAACCTCTACATTCGGCATAAATCTATAATCACCTTCCTATTAAATGGAAACGGACATACAATCAATATATATTCGGTTGTTCAAATGAAATTACTGTTTCACTACATTAATCATCACGCAAAAAGCTGCAAATAATTGACTTAATACATTAAGTCAATTATTTGCAGCTTACCTAAAAAACGATTAAAAAAATGGATTAATTATTTTCGACCTTCTCTAACCCTTCAGCCAATTGTTTCTTATCTAGCCCTTCTCCTATTACTACTAAGTTTGTCGGGAAGCCGAAGTCTTGTTCCAGTAAAGTCGGTACCCCGAACGAATATTGGAATAGATGCGGGTATTTATCTCCATGGAATTTCACAAATCCTTTTACGCGATAAATACTATCTGGTAAATTCGAAAGCCATTCGTATAATATATCTTGATCAATCGATTTCGTAAATTGATACGTCATCGTTTGTATATGTAAATGCTGTTTAACATGTAGTGTCTCATGTTCCCCATCATTCGTAAATTCAGCTTCTTCTATGTCTTCTAAAGATATATTACAATATTTTGTTTCGTACAGCTTCGCATGATTATTTATTGCTTTTACATCTTCAAATACTTTATTTTTATCTTCCTCTGTTAATAAATCTGATTTATTAATGAGAATATGACTTCCATATTTCATTTGCTCATGTAATAGCTGTTGTACATTTGCGCTTAATATGCTTCGGTTTAACCATCTTACTGCATCTAATACGACTACTATAGATTTCACTTCAAGGAAAGGAGCTAAAATTGGTGATACACATGCATCTAACACTTCAATTGGATGTGCGACGCCTGTTGTTTCTATATAAATTACATCCGGTCTTTCCTGTTGATATAGTGAATGTAATTGTATTTCAAGCTCTTCTTTTAACGTACAACAAATACATCCTTTCAGAAGTTCCTTTAACACATTCTCTTTTCCAATAATATCTGTATCTACCGAGTATTCACCGATTTCATTCATCAAAACTGCAACTTTTCTATTTTTCTTCTTTTCTGCTAATAATAAATTTTGCAGCAATGTTGATTTTCCGCTACCTAAAAAACCACCTAATATATGAATTTCTACTTTACTCATTTGACCGACCATCCATTTCTCTACTTCAAATTTCTTCAAAGCGTAATTATTACGATTTATATTTATCATTTTATTAAAAGAATACTTATTTGTAAACAAAACTGCTAGATTATCGTTTCATTTTCATTCACTTCATGAGCAACTCTAATTCCAGACTCGATTGCTCCCTGCATCCATCCATGTGTTAACGTCGTATGTTCTCCTGCAAAGTGCACTCTACCCGCTGGCGGCGTAATATATGGAAACAATTCAAGCTCTTGCCCTGGTTCAAAAGCTGTAAATGCTCCGCAAGAATACGGATTTTGACTCCAGCTAAAAGATTCTCCCGCAACATACTCACTATAAACCACATTCCCATAAATTTGCGCTAAATTTTTCAATGCATAACGAATACGTTCTCTATTCGGGAGACTATCCCACGTCAACGCTTCATCTGCCCACGTATAGCTTGCTATAACGATAGCTGCCCCTGGTGTCTGAATGCCATAGCTCGGATAATATGTAAAACGTATCGGTAAATCGGTAATAGATTTCCCACCACACTGCCCCGCTCTTTCCCAAAATCTACTTTTGAACTCTATCGCAATTTTAGTCGCTGCAATATAATTCAATTCACGAATTGCCCGTCTTTTATAATAAGAGAATAAATGATACGGCTGGACTTCTACAAATCGCAAAGCTGAAAATGGAATTGTGACAATAGCGATGTCACCAGTTACTATACATGAATTTAACGTTTGTTCATGTGTTACTTGCATCATTACTTTATTATCTTCCTGTATAATTTTTTCTACTTTATACGGCATAAAAATATTATCCTTTAGCTCTGGTAAAAATGAATTTGGTAATGCGTCCATCCCGCCTGTTATCTCATAATATTTCGTCGTTGAAGTGAAAAAGATCATTTCGCGTAATACTTCAATTAAAGACATTCCCATGTATGCTTCCATATCAAGAAGTACTCCGATCATATCTATTGCCCCATCTGAATAATACTCGGTTAAAAATGAACCGAGCGAATATGTTTTATACTTTTTTTCAACAATAATCCAGTTTTTATTAGGATCTTTCTTAATATAATTAAGTATCGGTTCCAATACCTCTAACATTAATCCTTCTGCCGTTTTCCCCCTTTCTTTATTTAAAACTGGATATCCAAGTACACTTGGGTCCTTTTCAAACACATCCAATCTCGTTCTTTTGTTATTCGTATAAATTATATCTGAAGAAGTTTTATTAATAAAAAGGTTTAACGGTAGTTTAAATTTACGAATGTAGGATAAAGTTAAATCATGAGTATCCGGAATACGCATAGGGCCTGCGTTAAAATATAACCCTGCGCTAAATGGTTCACGAATCGTATACACCCTGCCACCTATTCTGTTATTCGCTTCTATAATCGTTACCTCGTGTCCAGACTCTTTTAATAAAGATGCTGCAACTAACCCAGACATCCCTGCACCGGCAATTGTAATCCGTTTGGGGTTATTTGTTTTGGCAAGCCCTTCATGAATAATTTGAAGCATTTCTTCCATCGATAATGGATTCCCCATGCCAATTCCCCTTTTATGAAGGATTTTACTGAATTATATTCGTTTAACGGGATTACTATGTTTCATTCAAGTAATTGAGCGGATACATTTTCAATTACTTGAATATCTTTTATAAAATGTAATAAAATAGATATGAAACTATAGAAGTAAGACGTATTATCTTACATAATAAAATTAATGAAATTGCGAGGAATTTTGAAATGAAAAAAGGTATTAACCGTGTTGTATTAGTAGGAACAGGAGCAGTTGGGTGTAGTTATGCTTACTGCATGATTAACCAAGCTGTAGCTGAAGAATTTGTTTTAGTGGATGTAAATGAAGCAAAAGCTGAAGGAGAAGCAATGGATTTAAGCCATGCGGTTCCTTTCGCACCAGCTCCAACAAAGGTTTGGAAAGGTAGTTATGAAGATTGTAAAGACGCAGATCTTGTTGTAATTACTGCTGGGTTACCACAAAAACCAGGTGAAACACGCTTAGACTTAGTTGAGAAAAACGCTAAAATTTTCAAGCAAATTGTTCGTAGCATTATGGATAGTGGATTTGATGGCATCTTCTTAATCGCAACTAACCCTGTAGATATTTTAACTTACGTAACTTGGAAAGAGTCTGGATTGCCAAAAGAACGCGTAATTGGTTCTGGTACAACTCTTGACTCAGCTCGTTTCCGCTATATGTTAGGTGAGTACTTCGACATTGGGCCTCATAACATTCACGCTTATATTATCGGAGAGCACGGTGATACAGAACTTCCTGTTTGGAGCCATGTATCAATTGGCATTCAAAAACTAGAAACGCTTCTTGAAAAAGACAACACATATAACCAAAAAGATTTAGATGATATTTTCATAAACGTGCGTGATGCAGCTTACCACATTATTGAACGAAAAGGTGCTACATACTACGGCATCGGCATGTCACTGCTGCGTGTTACGAAAGCAATCTTAAACAATGAAAACAGCGTATTAACTGTATCAGCATACCTTGAAGGTCAATACGGCCAACAAGATGTTTATATTGGCGTACCTGCTGTCTTAAACCGCGGAGGCGTTCGTGAAATTTTAGAAGTTGAATTAAGTGAAGAAGAAGAATTAAAATTCGATCACTCTGTTCAAGTATTGAAAGAAACAATGGCTCCTGTTCTTTAATCATATATTTTAATCAAAAAAGCAATCCAATTTATATTGGATTGCTTTTTTATATTTTTACAGTTCCCCCTCAATTTAAACGGTAATATTATCTATAATAAAGTGAAACTTTAATCAGTGGGGGTTTTGTTCATCCCCCACTGATTATCAGCCCTCACCAATCGGGCGTTTACGGACAGTTTATCTCCCACCTAACTTCTTTGCTCCACCCGAATTTTGAGGTGGGAGTTTTACTGCCCGTTAATGCGGGATAGAAGGGAGTGATTTTATGAATGATTCTTGGACAATTGTCATCCTCTTACTAGCTGTAGCGGCATTAATACTTTTTCTCTTTTTAATCATCCGAACATTATTTCCAACCAAAAAATATGATAAGAATCTCGGATTGATTCTTATTATTTTAAGCTTATTAGCAATACCGATCAGTATCTTCCTTATAGGAGGATGGGCAGGTATGGGGGTCGGCATAATCGCGGTGTTTATTTTTACTGCTGTTATTATAGCTTTAATTGCAAATAAATTTATAAAACTACCTCCTCCAAAGAAAAAATAAGAAATAACCGATGTTTTCCCCAAAAGACAACATCGGTTATTTCTATCACTTATTATTTTTAATCGATTTATCATTATTTACGTCAAGTACATCTAATAAAAAGATAAAGATCGGTATCCCGATAATAAGCCCCCATATTCCGAGGAAATGCTCTGAAAAGATGAGAATCATAAATGTATAAAAGACAGGCAAATTCGTTTTTGCAGACATAAATTTTGGATTTAAAAAATAACTTTCAAGAGCATGGATTATTGTAATGAATACTAGTATGTATACAACATACATAACTCCACCGACGTTATAGGCAATGATACAAAGTGGAAACAGGGAAATAATAACACCAGCAACTGGAATCAAACCGAGTAGAAAGACCATGACAGCTAATACAAGGAGCTGTGGAAATCCTAAAATGACAAGTGCGATTACAGTGAGCACACAATTGACAACCGCAATTAAAAACTGTGCTTCAATCACCTTTCCAAACGATCTCGCAAATCTTTCGCCGAAATATGCAATCTCCTCATAAAAAATCTTTAATTTACTATCTTTAAATTTAGACGTGAATGAAATAATCCGCTCTTTTTCTAATAAGAAAAATAAGCTTAGAATAAGAGACAATAGTATTTGCAAACTTACCTTTCCTATGTTTGCTATTGATTGATAAATGACATCCACACCTTGTTCAATATATTTTGATACTTCCATTTCATTAATTGCTGAAAGTACGTATCTAATCATCTCATTATCAGGTGGATGTTGAAAAAACAATTTAAATTGATAAATTAATTGTGAAATTTGTATCGTTAGTACCGGTAAATACTTATACAATGTTGTGACAATAAAGGTCACTAATATTATATATAAACAAGCAATAACTACCTTCCTATTTACTTTCAACTTCTTTGAAATAAACCGTTGAAACCGATCCATTAAAAATGTCAGTATAAACGTAATCAAAATTAAATTGATCATACTTTTTAATCCATATAATACAAATGCTAATATTATTAAAACGAGAAACCGTTGAAACCCTCTACTTCGAAAAAAATTTTTCACTTCATTCATTAAGATTTAACCTCCCCCTTCAATGGATGGAAATTGATATATTGCAACACACACTTATTCATTGTAATACTATTACATTTTATGAGCTTCTATAGACAATCTTTCTTACTAATTGGGAAGAATCCTTTTTTTCTTTTTTATTGTCGGATTTTTTTATCTAATACTTTTCTAAAAACTACTTTATCAACTCTATATTTTAGGAGATCGTCTATTTTTAGATTGCTGTTCATACGCATATCCAATATTAAAAAGTTCTTTTTCACCAAACTGTTTCCCAACAAACACTACGCCTACAGGCTGACCATCAGAATCATACCCTGCCGGCACTGCTAATTCTGGATAACCAGCCACAGCTGATAGAAGAACTTCATCGTTATTAATCATCACAAGAGCATCCAAACCTTTTTCTACTAAATACCTATCTAGCTCTTTTCTTGCATTTTCTTGACTCGTTTGAACTACTTTTTCAAACTCATCTTTCGTTATAGCAGATTTTTCAGACCCCTCAATTAATGTTTGTCCATATTTCATTCGTCTTTTACTATCTTTTTTATTAAACGCTATAATCTCTTCTAACGATTTTACAGGCACATTTTTTTGCTTCGAAAGATAGTCGTTAACATTATGCTTGAACTCATATTCTAATGTTTGCAGATTATCTACACCCTCGCTGTTTAACTGAATATCATCAGTCAATATCGCACCTGCATCTTGAATGTCTTTTCTAATCTTTTCTGCTACTGCTTTTCTATTTTCATCTTGTTGATCTACAGAAAAAAGAATCCCTATCTTTTTCCCTTTTAATCCATCTATCGATAAATCATTCGTATAATTTATTCTATCTCTATCTTTCATTTTTTCTGTCATAGCATCTTTTTCATCATAACTTACCATTGTATTAAATAACGTTGCCGCGTCTTTTACCGTTCTTGCCATAGGCCCTGCAGTATCAAGCGTTTCAGCTAACGGAATAATTCCAGTTCTACTAACCATACCTAAAGATGGACGTAACCCAACTACTGATTGTTGCGTTGCCGGTGCTACAATGGATCCCGTCGTTTCCGTCCCGATTGCAAGCGGTGCAAAATCAGCTGCAACTACTGTAGCAGATCCTGAACTCGATCCTGATGTATCAAATATAATCGGACCATATGGATTTAAATTTTGTCCTTTCTTCCCACTATACCCACTTGGCATTGTGAAAGATAAATAATTCGCCCACTCAGACATATTTGCTTTCCCTAAAACAAATGCACCTTCTTCTTTCATATTCTTCACAATCGTCGCATCTTCATCTGCAATCCAATCTTTTAATACATAAGTTCCTGCGCTTGTCGGCATCACTTTTTCCGTTTGTACATTATCTTTTACTATAACCGGAATGCCGTATAAGTTCGATTTCTTATTTAAAGCCCTCTCTTTATCTAACTTTCTCGCTTCCTCCATTGCATTTGGATTAATCTCTGTAACAGCATTTAATGATATTCCATTTTGGTCGTGTTCTTGTATTCTAAAAAGATAAATACTCGTCAATTCTTTATATGACAATTTTCCATCATCGACCATTTTTTGAAGCTCATCCACAGTCGCATTTACAACTTCTTTTTCTTTTATCTTTATATTATCTATGTCGATCCCTTTAAGCTGATTATGTATCGGTTTTAACACTCTGTCTTTATCATATACAATACGTTCAGGTTCCTTCGGAAAATAATTTTTATACACGTAATATCCTCCGGCACATGCCACTAGGACAATACCTCCGGCGATAGACAACGTTATTTTCACCCATTTTTTCATGTTGTTTCCTCCACTCTAAAAGTTGCTCATTTATATAAAAAAGAGAGTTACCTTTTACTTAACTCTCTCCAGTCAAAATGCTAAATGAAAAAATGAAAGATTTCAATCTAATTACTTCTTTTTTGCATTTGCTTCGCTAATAATTCCTTCACTTGATTATACGTTAATCCTGAATCTTTATTTAAACGTTTTACTTCCTCAACATCAGTACCTACTACTGTATATTTTTTCTCATCATTCATTTTTCCACTTCCCTTCTTACTACGTTATTTCTTATATTTTTTCCCTAAACTCTTATAAATTAACACAAATACAATTAAGGACACTGTACGAAACTCAATGGATAAAGGCAGTTACGTAAGAGGAAAAGATAAAAAAATGTCGAATTTATATACTAATTGAATTTAAGGACATGGAGGTTACATTTTGAAAACATATGAGTTTAAACATAACATTCCAACATTAGAAGAGTATAAATATTTGTGTGATTCTGTTGGATGGACTAATTATATGAATTTTGAAGTAGCGGATACTTCACTGAAGCATTCTATTCACTGCATCACAGTCAAAGATAATGAACAAATTATCGGCATGGGGAGAATTGTTGGCGATGGATCTATCTATTTCTATATTCAAGATATAGTGGTTCATCCAGATTATCAGAAACATGGTATCGGGAAAGAAATCATGCATCGTTTGATTGCATACTTAAATGAGAATGCCCCTGATAAGGCGTTTGTCGGTTTATTTGCATCACAAGGTAAAGAATCGTTCTATGAAAAATTTGATTTTAAAAATTACTCACCAAACATGACGGGGATGTTTACTGTCATTTCAAAAACATGATAGATTTTTAATT
This sequence comes from Bacillus sp. LBA3-1-1.1, assembly GCF_040676495.1. Lineage (NCBI taxonomy): Bacteria > Bacillati > Bacillota > Bacilli > Caryophanales > Bacillaceae > Bacillus > Bacillus sp. LBA3-1-1.1. The sequence goes on along the minus strand of NZ_JBEGIB010000012.1, from coordinate 393,901 downwards.
GTAGGGAAAACTTCGCTTCGTATGAAAGAAATTATTCTTGCAGTAACCTTTTCCACAATCGAATTTAAACATTACATACGAAAGGAGAGTACATATATAGCTAATATGTACTCTCCTTTCATTTATTTAACTCTGTATATTTTAAATTTCTTAATAAAATTTCACTACATCTTCAGTAGGTAAGAACGTTCTTTCTCCTGGTTGTTCATTTGGCTCACCAAATGGCATTTGTCCTACTAAACTCCACTCTGCTGGAATGTTCCATGTTTCTTTCACTTCAGCATCTACGATTGGATTGTAATGTTGTAATGATGCGCCAATTCCTTCAGCTGATAATAACATCCATACAGTATGTTGTAACATTGCATTTCCTTGATGAGACCAGAATGGGAACTGATCTTTATATAATGGTGCATTTTCTTGCATTTTTTCTACTGTTGCTTGATCTTCAAAGAATAACACAGTCCCAACACCTGCATGGAAACCTTTTAGTCTTTCTACAGTCGCTTCAAAGTTTTCTGCTGGCACGCGTGATCTAAGCGTTTCTTTTACGATATCCCAAAACTTTTCATGCTGTCCATCCATTAATACAACCATACGGCCACTTTGCATATTGAAAGAAGTTGGTGCATGTAAAGCTGTTTTTAATACTTCTTCAATTCTTTCCTTTGTAATTGCATCATTTTTTGTTACTTTACGAATTGAACGACGGTTCACGATTGCTTCTTTTAAGTTTGTTGTAGTTGCTGACATTTTAATTCCTCCAAATGTATGTTTTTTTATTTAAACAAATCAATTCGATTCTTTCATGCAAAACGAATTAGCAATATCCATCCGTATTACATTGCATGCCTTCAAATGAATTTGTTTTATCCTTTTCCATTTCTTTATCAATTACTCTTTCTAGCGTTTCTTTACTAGCAAGCCCTTGAATGACCTCATCACCAATCATGACAGTTGGTACCGCCATAATATTCGCTTCATCATATGCATGCTTAATTGCTGCTTGATGCTTTTCTTTATATTTACGTGTTACTAAAGCATCTTTAAATTCAGCTTCAGGAAGCCCTACTTCTACCGCTAATTTTGTTAACACATCAATATCTTCAATGTTTTGTTCTTCTTGGAAAAATGCTGTAAATACGCGGTGATGATATTCATTTCCTAGTCCACGCTCTTTCGCAAATTGACATCCTTCAAAAGCTAAATGTGTATATGGATGCGGAGAAACACGTGGCAGACGCATATCGATTCCTAATTTTTTCGCTGTAGGAAGAATGAAAGCATCCCATGAGCCTAATTTTTCTGGCTCATTCCATGGATCTATTTTTGAATATGGACTTGGACGTAATTCAAATGGCATCAATTCAATTTCTACATCTTTCTCTTTCGCTACTTCATCTAATGGACCTTTTGCTAAAAAACAAAATGGACATATAAAGTCTGAGTATACTTTCATTTTTACAGTCATAATTTTTACACCTTACCTTTATAGTTGTAATCAAAACAGTTACATCGATAACAAAAAAATATAGATACTATTTTAAGCATTCATTTTCTCTTGTAAAGATTCAAACAACTGCCCCATCGTAATATTTTTCAAAACTTCTTCCATCGCGGATTGTGCTTGAATTAATATAACTTCTAACACCACTTGAATATTCGCGCCAATTGGACAATCTGGATTTGGTTGCTCATGAATATGAAATAGTTTATCCTCTTCCACTACATTTACTGCATGATACACATCTAACAACGTGATTTCATGTAAATCCTTTAATAATCCCGCGCCACCTGGTCCGCGATTTACGTAAACAAATCCAGCTTGTTTCAAGTACGACATAATTTTACGGATTACTACCGGATTTGTATTTACACTTTCAGCCATATAGTCTGAAGTACAAAGTGAAGATGGATTGTTTTTCAAAATAGATAAAATATGAACAGCTATAGAAAAGCGGCTACTAATTTTCATCGTAATCACCATCTTGATGTAATCATTATAGTTACAACTAAAAAATAAGTCAATCCTTTTCATAGATTTTTTATAAGCAAATTAAAAAGTGTCCCATTATGATATATGAGACACCTCTTTTTATTCTGCAAATAGCGCTTGAAATTCTTCAATAAATAGCTGCACAGCGATTGAAGAATCCTTTAATGAAGGAACAGCTAAAGCAATTTCTCTCCATACTTGCGGTTCCAATTCTCTCGTTTGCACATTCTGTGGTAAATTCGTTAAAGATAATTCAGCTAATATTGCAATACCTAATCCTTCTTGAATCATATTTAAAGCTGTAGTAACTGTCGAAATTATATACTCAGCCCGAAGTGGTACGTTGGCTTGTTTAAACATATCAATAATGGGTGGTTCGTATCCGCCCTTACATAATATAATCGGTTCATTCTCTAAATCACTAATTGTAATAAAGTCCTTCTTACAAAGAGGATGATCCTCTCTTAAGATAACAACCATTTTCCCCTTCGTTAATGGGACAATCTCCATATCTTTATTAGGCAAAATAACAATTCCTATATCAACAACCCTCGATACTAACCACTCTTCAACTTCTTTAATCGTCCCTTCACAAAGAACGACTTCTAAGTTCGGATACTTCTCCTTAAAAAGATTTATCATTTTGGGTAAGAAATGTGCAGAAGCACTTGGAAAACTCCCAATTCTAATCGTCCCAACTTCGTGTCCTTTCTCCATCGCCACCTCTTGTTCAATCTTCTCAACACCGTTCAAAATCTCTCTAATATGTACAAGAATTCTGTTTCCAACATCCGTAACGATTAACCCTTTTCGTTTATCGCGTATTAGAATAGTAACTCCTAACTCTGACTCAATACTTGAAATCGCATGACTAACGGCTGGCTGTGTCATATTTAACTCCCCGGCTGCCTTCGTAAAACTACCTAACTCAACAGTTTTTATTAATACTTGAAGTTGTGTAATGGTCATAACTAATCACTTATACTCCTTATAAAAAAGATTCATTTTATTTATCATATTCGATATCATATCATAGTGAAATGAATGACAACAAGGAGGTCTTACCGTGACACAGCTTTCTCGAACTAAAGCGACAATAATCCTTACCTTTCTCGTTATTATGTGGGGAATTAATTGGCCGTTATCAAAATTCGCTTTGCATTACACACCACCCGTACTCTTTGCAGGGATTAGAACATTAATAGGAGGATTTATCCTACTTATTTTCGCATTACCGAAATACAAACAGTTAAATTTAAAGGAAACTTGGCATCTATATTTTATTTCATCTTTACTCAATATTATTTTATTTTACGGATTACAAACTGTCGGACTTCAATACATGCCCGCCGGACTATTCTCCGCAATCGTATTTCTCCAACCTGTCTTACTCGGCATTTTCTCATGGATTTGGCTTGAAGAGGCAATGTATGGCTTGAAAATTTTCGGACTTATTCTTGGATTTATTGGTGTAGGGGTTATTAGCTCTAGTAGTTTAACTGGACATATTTCTATTATCGGTGTTCTACTTGCTTTAGGCTGTGCTATCGGCTGGGCACTCGGTACAGTATTTATTAAGAAAACTGGACACCGCGTTAATGCCATTTGGATGGTAACACTTCAGCTTATTATTGGCGGACTTTGCTTAATCGGATTTGGTTCAGAATTTGAAAGCTGGTCTAACATCGCTTGGAGTATACCATTTGTAAGTGTACTACTATTCATCTCATTCTTTGTTATTGCAATGGGGTGGCTTGCTTACTTCACACTCGTTGGAGCTGGTGAGGCAAGTAAAGTTGGAGCTTATACATTCCTTATCCCTCTTATCGCTATTATTGTAAGTTCAATTTTCTTACATGAGGCAATTACGATTAGCTTATTCATCGGACTTTTATTTATTGTAGTAAGTATTTGTTTTGTAAATATAAAGCCGAAAACACTTGCTGTAGGGCAGCAAGTTGAAGTGAAATAAATAGACATAAGAAAGAGCCTACTTTTTGTAGGCTCTTTCTTATGTCTATTTTGTGTACCATCACTTTAAGTACCAACAAAAAGGGAAATCTCTCTTTTTGTTATAACTATCCATATCAATAATCTTTCAGCTCTATCCCGTTAGCAGCTTTCGCTATCATTTTCGAAATCATCTTAAATTGTACAACCATAATGGTTGGTATACGCAACATTAAGTTACGAAGAAAGATTTTGAAGTTTGATTTTTCAACCATACTCCCGGCAGCCATTAATCCTATTTTTTGATTTTTCTCAACAAACTTTCTCATTTTTTGTTCATAGGCAATAAATGCACGGGCGAAGTCGCCATCTGCAGCTTTGAGTTCACCAGCTAATACAAAAGCCCCGACAAGCGCCAGGCTAGAGCCTTGACCCGATAAAGGGGATGGGCCATACGCTGCATCGCCTACCAATGTAACCCTCCCCTTTGACCAGGTCGGCATGTGAATCTGGCATATCTCGTCAAAATAAAAGTCTGTCGCATCTCTCATTGTCTTGAGTAGATGCGAGGTTTCCCAACCTGTCTGGCCTAAGAAGGCATTTTCTACAAGTTTCTTTTGAGATTCTATATCATAGCGGTCGTACTTCAATGCCTCTGATTGGAACAAGAACATCCCCCTTGCTTCGGTATTGTCACGAGCACTATACATACCTACTGTTTTGCCTGGTATCGTATAAAGCAGCTGGTGGTGGTCGAGGTTAAGGTAATTCTCGAGGTTAAAAATTGAGATATAACAGCCAAGGGTACGTTTAAACTGTGCTTCGTCACCAAAAGTTAAGGTGCGCACATTAGAATGGAGCCCGTCCGCACCGATGACCAGGTCAAATTTCTGTGGCTTGCCATGAATAAATTGAACTTCTACACCAGCTTCAGTATCATGTATAGTGGTAATCGAATCGCCCCAAATATATTCAACCGTATCCTTGGTTAAATCGTACAAAATGTTACTAAGATCGTCACGCATGATTTCTATGTCCAGACCCTGCTGGTTCCCCATACTCGCTTCGCTTATTTGACCTTCGAACTTACCCTCGCTGTTCACGAAATAAACACCAGTCATGTTCGTGTCAGCTGCACGAACTTGATCAAGTATGTCCATCCCCTTAAGCACCGTAATAGCTGCACCACGGATATCAACCCCGTAACCACCCGTGCGCAATGCTGGTGCACGTTCTATTACAGTCACGTCGAATCCGTGGCGTTGAAGCCAGTAAGCAAGTGCCGGGCCGGCAATGCTCGCACCAGAAATAAGGACGCTCATCGTTTGTATCATAATTGCTTATTCACTCCTATCCTAATTAAAGCCTTAACATCTCCACAGTATATTCACGACCTATTCTACTTATTTACCACAACAAAATAACAGGAATTTAATTTTCCAACAAAATGGTCCACTTCAAAAAGATACGTCTTTTTATATGCACCCCTCGATTTTGATTAAAAATTAATTTCAGTAGCTTTCATAAATATTTAATATAAAAATTGTGTCTCAACTTTCCGCTCAGCTGAGCAAATATTCTTGTGGTTTCATTCTTCTCATGACCAAGTAAGCTTTTTATTACTTCAAGTGGCTCACCGTTGTTAATCATATATGTAGCATAGCTGTGAAGTAATTGATAAGGATGAATACTCTATTTAATCTCAGTACAATTTGATATACGTTTGATAATAAATCTTAGGTTATCAATACTTATTCGTCTTTTGAGCCTTCTTCCCGTAATAAACAAACAAGGCCCCTCATCATCTCTTTCATCTAGATACCTTTTTAACCAAATAGTGCAACGAGTATTAAAGTATACTTCCCTTTCTTTAACACCTTTCCCATGCACAATGACAGCATTCGTTGAGAAGTTAATATCATCACGATTCAGTTTTACGACTTCCCCAATACGGCAGCCCCTAGAATACAAAAATTCAAATAATGATATGATTTCTCTCGTTGTATTGGGATGTTTATAAACCATCAATTTTTCGTTCCTCTCCTATTCTTCATACTTTTGTTCATTAGCCAAAGTAGGAAGAATAAGAGCTTTTTTATATACAAATAATAAAGCTCAAGGAGTTGTTGACATGAATTTCATATTAAATATTTTAGGGATTTTCATTGTAATATTATTCGTTTTCCTATGTTCGCCTAATAAAAGAAAAATAAAATGGAGACCAATCAGTATTCTAATAATATTGGAACTTTTTATTACATGGTTTATGTTAGGTACCAAATTGGGTAGTATCATAATTAATAAAATTGCGTCATTTTTCAGCTGGCTACTATCATGTGCGAATGAAGGTATTCGATTTGCATTTCCTTCAGCTATGGAAAATCAAACAATTGACTTCTTCTTTAGCGCATTACTTCCTATCATTTTTGTTATCACTTTTTTTGATATTCTTTCTTATTTTGGAATTTTAACTTGGATTATCGATAAAGTAGGTGCAATCATTTCAAAGATTTCTCGTTTACCAAAGTTAGAAAGCTTCTTTTCCATTCAAATGATGTTTTTAGGAAACACGGAAGCACTTGCAGTTGTTCGTGATCAATTATCTGTTTTAAAAGAAAATCGTTTGTTGACTTTTGGAATTATGAGTATGAGTAGCGTCAGCGGTTCCATTCTTGGTGCTTATCTATCAATGGTTCCAGCAACATATATTTTCAGCGCCATTCCTTTAAACTGTATTAACGCATTAATTTTAGCCAATGTTTTAAATCCTATAGAAGTCACTAAAGAAGAAGATATTATTTATTCACCTTCAAAAAATGAAAAAAAAGATTTCTTTTCTACCATTTCAAACAGCATGTTAGTTGGGATGAATATGGTTATTGTTATTTTAGCCATGGTAATTGGATATGTAGCATTAACAGCATGTTTAAATGGGATTTTAAGTTTTTTTGTAACAGGTTTAACAATTCAAAAAATCTTCTCTATTATCTTTAGTCCCTTCGCTTTTTTACTCGGTGTATCAGGCAGTGATGCTATGTATGTTGCTGAATTAATGGGGATTAAAATAACAACGAATGAATTTGTTGCAATGATGGATTTAAAATCACACCTAAACTCTTTACATCCGCATACTATTGCAGTTGCAACAACATTTCTAGCCTCTTTTGCTAACTTTAGTACAGTAGGCATGATTTATGGAACTTACAATTCATTATTTGGCGAAGAAAAATCATCAATTATCGGTAAGAATGTTTGGAAGCTTCTTGTTAGTGGAATGGCTGTTTCTTTATTAAGTGCTATGCTTGTGGGGCTTTTTGTATGGTAAATGAATATCGAAGATACTTGACACCCTTACGGATGAAATTTATGTACACAGTGCAAGGCATAAGAAAATCTGTCCCTCTTATCTTCTTAGCCAAGAAGAATCCCTCCTCAAGGAAAGTGAAGAGTATATTACAGTGAGCACGCAGGATTTGAATTAGCCATTTGAATTAGCAAAAAATTGTTGCTGCAGTCAGTAGTGGAATAAATCCTTTTAAAATATATACAATAAACATATTGAAAAGTTTTATCGAGGGGAGTCCAATACATATACTGTGTTTATCAAGTTGGAGTAAGGCACCTTAGGGTGTCTTTTCTTTTTTCTTAAAGGACCTGCTCAATTAATTCGTAAAAACATAAAGGAAATTGAATCCGTTAAAATACATGAGTCTACCCTTGTTTCCCCCCTTATTAAAGGAGGAACTATTATGGGATTTGGTGGTAGTTGCGGCGGAGGTTGTGGTTTTTCTGGAGGATTTGCTTTATTAGTTGTATTATTTATTTTATTAATCATAGTTGGAGCTGTTTGCTTCTGCTAAAAAAACATCAGAAAAGGCACTCCTATATGAGTGTCTTTTTTCTATACGGGATGGCGTCGGGAAAATGCGAATTTACAAAGTTAAGGAAATTTATTAAAGAGCCCAATTCCTCAGCAATAAAATTGAGAATTGGGCTTTCTTCGTTACTATAGTGATAGGTAAGCTTTTGACGTTATCGCCCGTTTTCCCCTCACTCCACACCTACTTGGTTGTCTATTTTTTACGACGTACTACAAAAATACAAGTACCCACCGACGATACAATTGCCAAAATAGATAAAACAATCGCCATTACTTGCATATTACTAGTGCCTTCATTCTTTTCTACACTAGACACTTCACCATGTTCTCCTGTCAATGACGCACCTTTGGCAATCGTAGTAAGGGAATGTGGTTTCTCAGCTTTCTCATCACCTGTCCATTCAACAATTTCTCCGTCTTTATATTGCTGATATGCACCCCACGCTATTTTTTGTTCTTTATCTGGATTTTTAGCGACGAAAGTAAATCGCTGGAACTGACCAGGTAAAATCCCATCTCCTGTTACTTCCCATATTACAGTTTTAACTTTTCCAGCTGCATCTTTTTGTTCTTCCACTTTCCATCCTGGTACTGGCTCATACTGTTGAAACTCGACTCCAGATGGTATTTTCAGTGTAACTTTTGTTGTTGCCATATTCTTTTCAACTGGTACCTTTATTGTGTATGTCTCCCATGAGTTAACATCCGAAGTTGCTGGTTGCACAGTTACGTGAGCACTAACAGGTATCGAAAAAATTCCCATTGCAATTATTGTTGCGATCATTGTTGTTCCTAATTTTTTTATACGCTTCATTTTCTATTAACTCCTTTTCATCTGTAACGTCCCTTTATCTGCCACCTACAATAAATTTATAATCTGTATCGAAGCTATCAAGAGATTTTGTTAATCCATGAACATGTATATTCCAGTTTCCTGTCATGTTAATATACATGCCTTCCGCTTCATATTCTCCCGGTGAAACGGCTGAAACCTTAAATGAACCTTTTCCCATATTCATATCTAACGATTGAGTAGTCAATATAATTTGTTCCATTTCAGTAACAGGCTGTCCGTTCTCATCCTTTAAAGTAATATGAAATGTATTCTGTCCTACCTTATTAGGGCTTACATGTAAAGTAATTTCATATCCATTATCTAATTGTTTACTCTCTGTAAAAGGTCCAGTAGGAGGCATCGGCGGTGTTTGTACGTTTGTCATAAAAGCTACGATTACGAAAATGATAATTCCAATGATAAACTCTACTTTCACCGTAACTCCTAATCCTTGCTGTGCTCGCATTTTCCCTCTCACATAATGAATAATTCCCAATACCCCCATGAAAACAAATAAGAGCATCTTCGCTAATAAGGCCAATCCATACTTCGTATCAAATAGGGAATGGATCGTGGGAATAAAAAATGTACTGTTAAAAAGGCCTGTTAATAAAATCACTATGACAGCACCTGTTGCCCATGGTGAAAAACGCTTAATTGCATCCCAATACATAGTCCACTTGTCATCCTCTTTACGTAAAAGAAGAATAATCGATGATAGACCGCCAATCCATAATGAAGCTGCGAATAAATGCAGAAAATCCATCACGACAGCAATGTCTTTAAACTTTAAACCATATGCGTGACTATTAATGGCTTTCATAACAAGTAACCCAACAAACAGTAGCATTGGAATGCTCCATACTTTAAACGACGAAAGTTTCTCACGCTTCACTGCAAAATAAGTAATAATCATAAGCATACTAATAAGAGCCATTTGAGTTATCCATACATAACCAAAAACAGATAGTTGTAATGTTTCTTTTAATAATATAGGATCGAATGCTTCTAGCCATGAAACATCAGCATTTATTTTCGCTTGCAATGGTAAATTGAATAGTAAACTAATGAATATACCAAATAATGAGATCCATATTATTTTTTTACTATTTGATCGAACAAGGGTTGCATTCCCTTTATATATAATAAGATTAAAGAATAGAACTCCTAAAAATAGTGAGAAACTTGTATATAGAATCCCGCGTTCCACAATCATATCGATTTGTGGAACGTAACCCATCTCCTCTACTTGTACATCTTCCCCTCCCGCTGCAGCTGGCCCAATACGGAACGGAATAACTCCTTGAATTGGATGTCCATCAGCTGAAATAGCTTTCCACTGAATAGAATAGAGACCGTCTTTAAGATTCTCCTTTAACCCTGCTTCTAATAATTTTTTATTTTTTTTATCAATATGAGCATCTTTTAAATCTACTCTTTTACCTGAGGTATCTCTTACAAACAATGTATTAAAGTGTGAAACTTGTATATCCTCATCAAATTCAATTTTCACAACAGTTGGTGCTTTCTTCAACGTTTCATTTTCAGCAGGGTTTGATTTTAAAACATACGCATGAGCAGACGCGCTTTTTGGGATTAATATGATAAACACGCACGCGATTAGCAACCATGCCCCTAATCTTCTTATTACTTTCACACTCATTTCACTTCTTTCTTCTTCATCGCTACACTTTCATTACTTTATACTTCCTAGTTTGATTTCCTGACGAAATATTAACCTGATGAAGTATAAATTTTCATACAATATGATGATTTATTTCTCCCCACCTTTAAACTTCCAATACAATAGTAACTACTTTAATTGAAATAACTTATATTTTTAAAGTTGATTGTAATTATATCATAAAATATATTTATGTAAGTTCCCTAAGAAGAAAAGTTATCGTGAATCATTTGTGAAGAAAATGTGAAATGCATAAATAAAAAGGTGTTACATTATTACGTAACACCTTTTTTAAAAATATCCTTCTTCTATTTCTCTTCAGGATAATCACAATACTCAATGATCGTGCCTTCTGTATCCGCCGGATTAAGGTAAATTAATCTTCTACCATGTTTATTCATTCGAAGTGTGTGTTCTAGTGTGCGAATACCTTGTTCTTTTAATTCTTCTAAAGCTACATCTAAATCATCTACACGATACGCGACGTGATGAACACCTTTCCCTTTTTGCTTTATAAATCGTGCTATTGGAGAAGTTGTATTATTCGTCGGAGCAAGTAATTCGATTCTATCACCATCAACTTCAAGAATAGCTACTTCGCTTTCAACACCGGGTGCTTCACTTACGTATCGATCTATTAAAGTTCCTGATAAAACCTTTTCATAAAAATGAATCGTACTATCTATATCACGAACTGCGATGCCGATATGATCAATTGTTTTTTTCATTTTATTTCCCCTACTACTTTATTTTTTCTATTCTTATCAATAGTAACAAAAAAAGTTATAGAATCAAATTCTATAACTTTTTAAATTCAACCTATTTTCTTATTCGCACTAGCTGCTGGTTGAACTTGATTTTTCACTTTTAAAATGCTAATGCCATATCCGATAAATCCGCCGATAATCGCTGGGAAGATCCAGCCTAATCCTACTTCCTGCATCGGAAGGAATTTAGTGAACACACGGCTTACTACTTCAATGTTAACTCCAGCTGCACTTAATCCATCAAATAAGCTGATGATAAACGTTACGATTAAACTCACTTGATAAACTTCAGCCCTTCCTTTGAATAATGAGTGGAAGAATGTTAAGAAAATCAACACGATTGCTAGTGGATAAATTGCTGTTAATACTGGAACAGAAACTGCGATTAATTGCGTTAATCCAACATTTGCAACAATAGCACTAAACACACATAACGTAATTGCAATTACCTTGTAAGGAACATTTGGGAATAACTTATGGAAAAATGAAGAACACGCTGATACAAGTCCCACACTAGTTGTTAAACAAGCAACTGTAATCATTAATCCTAATAATACCCCGCCATATGATCCAAAATAGTAGTTAGAAACTTTCGCTAATACTTCTCCGCCGTTTTCTAAATGTCCAAGCTTCGCAACACTTGAAGCTCCCATATAAGAAAGTGCTGTATAAATAATTGCTAGAATAGATGCTGCGATGATTGTCGCTTTTGCACAAACAACCATAATTTGTGTTTTCGTTTTCGCACCTTTTTCTTTAATTGCATTAATAATGATGATCCCAAATACGAACGATGCAAGCGTGTCCATTGTTAAGTATCCTTCTTGGAATCCTTTGAAAAATGCATGTGATGTATATCCTTCAACTGGTGCTTGCATCTCTCCAATCGGATGAATAAAAGCAACGATTACTAAAATACCAATGAATGTTAATTTAATTGGTGTTAATATTTTTCCAACAATATCGACAATTTTCGCAGGATTTAGCGAAAAAAAACAAGTGATGCTAAAGAATATAATTGTAAAAAGAATTAACGGTGTAGAACCTAATCCCTCTGGCATAAACGGCTTAAGACCAATTTCATAAGAAACATTTCCCGTTCTTGGTATTGCAAATAACGGACCGATCGCTAAGTATAAAACTGTCGTAAACACAATCCCGAATACCGGGTGAGCTCGACTTGCTAATGACTGTAAATCATCTTTACCTGAAAAACCAAATGCTAATACACCTAGTAATGGTAATCCAACACCTGTTACTAAAAATCCAGCGTTAGCAATCCATACATTCTCTCCTGCCGATTGGCCAAGCATCGCTGGGAATATTAAATTTCCTGCTCCAAAAAATAGTGCAAATAACATTAATCCGATAACTACTATGAACGAAAACGGTACTTTATTCGCCATAATATAACCCCCATTCAAATTTCCTTATCTTATTTCCAATTTTAACTAATTGAATTTTCTGAATATTTAATTTAAGTATCAACTATTCTTGAACTCATTATAGTTTGATATATAATATTTTGCAATACTATTTTCAAACTTTTCATTTATTTTATAAATATACATTTTTTAACATAGAAAATAGACTAAATAACCAACATGGTCATCCATGTTGGTTTTTCCATTTACTATCATTAATTAAAATTTCGCAGCTACTTTTTTAACGTTTTCTAAACCTTCTTCAACAATTTGTTGTGAGCGATCTGGATATTGATTGTGCCCTTCAATTACAACTGTCTCTGGATTTGTAATGCCCCAGAACCCAAGTACGTTTGTCACATAATTAACAGCCATTTCCATAGGAGCCATTTGTTCTGAAGAGTAATCTGAACCGCGAGCACCTAATACAACTACTTTCTTATCACCAGCTAAACCTTCTGGGCCGTTTGCTGTATATTTAAACGTTTTTCCAGCTTGAGAAAGATATGAAATGTAAGTAATTAATGGTGCTGGTACTGTAAAGTTCCATAATGGGAATGCAAATACTACTTTATCAGCCTCTAAAAATTGATTTAAATATTTATCTACTGTAGCAACTGCCTTCTCTTCTTCAGCTGTTATCTCCATTCCTTGACTACGTTTATATCCACCTGAAATAGCGATATTTCCGTAATACGGAAGATCTAATGCAAATAAATCTAACTCCGTAATTTCTGTATTCGGATTTGCTTCCTTATAAGCACTTACAAATGTTTCATACATCTTTGAACTAATTGCTTGCTCCGCTGGACGATCGTTTGCTTTTACAAATAATACTTTTGACATTGTTTTATTCCCCTCTACTTTTGTATTTTCTTCTTTTTTACCAAACAATGAGCTAAATAATCCCATTTTCTTCACCTAAACTTTCTTATCATATTCATTATTCATCATCATAAAAATTCTTATTCTAATAAAAAGTTCCAATTGATACCTTAACCTAAGCAAATCAAAACTTTTTGTTATTTAATTACCTTATGTAAGTGATTGTAATACACCTACTTACTTTAGTCAAGTAACTTTAAATGAAAAATAATATCTCGAATTAAAAATATTTAATAAAGATATTTCCTCAGTCAAAATGATCAATTCAAAAACACATAAGTGAAATACCTTGTATAATACAACTAGAGAGAGAAATTCATCTATAGAGAGGGTTTATTAATGAGTACTTTAGAAAAGGTTCAAACCTTTATCATTCTTGCAGCTGTTATGTTCGGGGTTATATTAGGACAATTTAATATGATACATATGTATTCGGAAAAATTTATTGTTCCCTTCTTATTTTTCATGCTTTATGGATTATTCCTCAGCATTCCATTGAAAGAAATAAAAAATGGATTCCGTAATTTAAAATTCGCTGGAACGAGCCTTACCATTAATTTTTTATGGACACCTTTACTCGCTTGGGGGTTAGGAGCACTATTTCTTTCCGATCATCCAGCACTTTGGATTGGATTTATTATGTTAATGGTTACTCCATGTACAGATTGGTATTTAATCTTTACTGAAATAGCGAAAGGAAATGTAGCACTTTCTACTGCAATTTTGCCTGTAAATTTAATTTTGCAAGTACTACTCCTTCCCATTTATTTATTTTTATTTGCTGGTGTCATGAAGACTGTAGCGGTTTCTGTTTTAGTAGAAAGCATTGTTATCGTAATCGTCTTACCATTTGTACTTGCACTCGCTACAAAGTTCATTATGAATAAACTGAAAAAAACTGAAACACTCGAGAATAAACTCATTCCGTTTTTCAGCTCTGCGCAAATTGTATTTTTAAGTTTAGCAATCGTAGCGATGTTTGCATCACAAGGTAAATATTTACTACAAAATATGAATGTCGTTTTACTATTACTCATTCCGGTTCTATTGTTCTTCATCATTAATTTTGTCCTAGGACAATTTATCGGGCGCATGATGCGTTTATCTTATAAAGATACAGTAAGTCTAAACTTAACAACATTAGCAAGAAACTCACCTGTTGCACTCGCTATTGCTGTAACAGCTTTTCCTGACGAGCCTCTTATTGCACTTGCACTCGTTATTGGACCGTTAATTGAACTGCCAGTACTTGCTTGTGTTTCACAAACGTTGTTACTTATTAAGAAAAAACAGCAATATACATAATAAAAAAACGTCCTACTTTGGGACGTTTTTTTATTTTCGAGAAATTATAGAAGCAACGATAATTATCCGCTCTAAGGATTTTATACGTTATAGAAAATTAATTTGTCGTTACATTAACAATGCCTTTCTAATTAAAAATTATAGGAAAAGTAAATATAACGAAAGCTGCCCAAAGTCCGTAGATTGGCAGATACTTCGTAACGGCATCTTGGATAGCTGTTGGTCCTGATTTGTTTTGTAGAAAACGCATATAGGAAAACATAATCCAAATGAGATTCGCCCAAATCAGTATGTTTACGCCTAAAACAGCAAGTCTATTAGGTGTAATCCCGTAAGAAGAAAGTCTGAATACGATAGCTGACAAAGCGACAGTGTCAATAATAAGTGCCAGAACAATTAAGGCAAAATTTATATAATCTGAAATGCTCTTTTTCTCGTCTGAGTCACTCTCAACGATAGAAAATATGGTAACAGCCAATACACCAAGGAGTATTCCGTTGAAGGCCATTAGAAAATTGCGGTCCAAGAATGGATTTTTTCCACTCCATATAACCGTTATAAGATAGATCAACAATGTAATCAGTACAAGCGGACTAAAAATTTTAGCTATATATGGTGTAATATTTTTAGCAAGTTTAAGGTTCATTGATACTAAGTATGTAGCCACTACAGCGAGGGCCGCAGCACCAAATAAAACAACATTACTAAAATAGAATTCTCCTATATCCAAGTCAACGAAGCTAAATAACTTCATAGTGAATACTGCTAGTATCATTCCGCTCACTGCCATGCTCGCGTAGAGAAGACAATATTCTAAATTAAATTTAATATAAGCTAACCTTGTACTGCCTTTTGAATATTCATTTCCTGTAAACGCAAGCCCTACTAAGACCCATAACAATATAGGAAGATGTAAATACGCAAGGATACTACTGTCTTTATAATTTAATGGCAACATATTAAGATACAACCCGGCAATTAAGAACAACGCTGCAAGGAAATAAATAATACTTTTTTTCGGAGTATTATTGTAAATAAAATAAGCAGTAATAAAAGGAATTACACCAAAAGCTAGGTTAATTGGAGCAATTGCTTCCTGCTCAACAAAGTGGAAAATGATTCTAGTGCTTAGCCCAGCTAGAATAGCTAACATGCCCATGAATAAGAAACCTTTTTGAAACAGCGATATTTTTTCTTTATTTTCCGTCTCCTTGAAATTCAACCTTTCATACCAAGCAGCTAGCACCTGAGAATCAGGGTTTTCATCCCATGCTTGTGAGAATGACTTTTTAAAAGCTTTTGGGTCTTTTCTATACATTCTCTCCAACTCATGAGGGTTATCCATATTTTCAATAATCAAATTGTTAATGTTCATATTTATACCTCCTCTAATTAAAAAAATAAAGTTGTTACCTTTTCCATAAAAAGCACCACACTTATTTATTATGATTTTGATTTTAATATAAATTTTATTGTTTTACAATAAATTTTTATTATTTTATAAAATATTTTTGTTGTATATTTTTATTCCAAGCAAAAACAAAAAGCATTCCTCATTCAAAGAAATGCTCTATAACTTTTTATAAACATCGGTGTAAGCTACTTTCAGCTGTTCTCTTCATTGCTTGTTTTTATTTTCTAATTTCTTATTTTTCCTTTATATAAAAGAAATGATCAAAATGATATAAGCGTCCAATTTAATAACACCTTTTCAAACAATTATTTCAAATAAATTTTAGTGCTAGTATACAAAACTCTGTAATTATAAAATAAAAAAGCATGACATAAAATTGTCATGCTTTTTCGTTTCTATCTATATTTTCAAACCTAATACAGCACATTTTACTCGGGAAAGAGCTTTTTCATTTGTTGAAACCACTTATGTCCTTGTATAAAAAGTTCTTTACTAATAAGTAATGTAATTACTGCGTTTTTCAAATTAGTAAAGAACTTTTTACCTTTTATTTATATAGCTACAGTCAGTTTTGAAACTTCCTTAAGTAAAGAACTTTTTATCCCGGCTCAATTTTTCGTAAGATGTCTTTATTACTTGATTGAAGGCTATTTTTGCTTTGTTCATATCTCCTAATCAACCATTTCCCAAAATTGAGATGCTACTTTGGAAATTCTTTGATCTTTTAATTTTACTATTACAGGCTCTAACTGAAAATCAAATTGTTTCAATTCAAAAAGCGTTGTATGTTCTAAAAATGATGATGTGTAATCCATTCTTGGAATAACAGATAATCCTAGTCCTCTACTAACAAGTGCTACAACCATCCTTATATCTTTACACTCAATAATGATATTTGGCTTGACTTGATGTTCATCAAATACTTTGAAAAGGTCTTCATTGAAGGAGAGTCCTTCCATTGCTCCTAGCATAATGAATGGAAACTGGGCAATCTGTTCAATCGTCACATGCTGTGATGAAAACGATGTTACCCAACTTGATGGAATAATCACAGCGGTTGGTTGTTTTTTTAATATTTTCATCTCATATTGTTCACTATTGCCCAATCGTAAAAGTAAGGCAACATCAATTTCTCTTTGTTCTAGTCTTTTTAATAATTCTTCTGAATTTCCAGTTACTATTTTTATTTTGACATTAGGGTATTGTGTTCTAAACGTACTAACATAGTCAATGAGCATATTCGAACATGTAGACGATACACCGATACTTACTGTTCCGCCTATACCTTGTTCAATTTCTTGAATTTGCTGCTTTACATCTTGAATTTGCATTAACATTTGATTGGCATATTGGTATAGTATTTCACCTGTTGCTGTAAGCTCCCATTTTTGACGATATCGATGAATTAAAATTGTGCCAAGATCAGTTTCAAGCTTTTTTAATAATTGGCTAAGTGGGGGCTGGGCGATATGGAGCACTTCTGCTGCTTTAGAAATGCTTCCTTGTTTCACAATTTCTTTAAAGTAATATAATTGTCGAAAATCCATTGTATCTCTCCGTCATATGTTTTTTGATATAATTAGTTTATCATATATATATTTTTCATATGTCGAATTTAGCGTTATATTTAATTCTATAGCTATAGTCTTTATATTGATAATATTAACTAGAAAGTGAGAGATACTATGAATCATTGGAGCAGAACCTTGAAGCGCATCATCTTATACGTGCTCGGGTTATTTTTTATGTCAATTGGCATTAGCATGTCGATTCAAGCAGGATTTGGTGTATCGCCTGTGTCATCATTAGCATATGCAAGTACGCTAACGATTGGTTTAACGGTTGGTGTGACAATGGCGCTTGCAAATGTTTTATACATTATTATTCAAGTGATTTTAAGTAAACGAATGGAGTTAAATGAATTTGTGAGTCAATTCATTATTTCGTTTTTATTTGGGGTTTTCATGGATGCAACGCTCTTCCTTATACAACTTTTCCCTGCACCTGAAACTCTCCTTGCTCGAAGTGTATATTTGATTGTTAGTTTATTTGTTATAGCGGTCGGTTTAATGGGCTATACAACAGCGAAACTGCCATTAATGCCGTATGATGCGTTAACTTATGCAATTAGTGAAAAATTTAATTTAAAATTCGGTAAAGCAAAAATTTTGAGCGATTTAATAAACATTTGTGTGGCTGGTGCAATCTGTATAGTTTTCATTCAATCATTAGGCTCAATCGGAATCGGCACACTAATTGCTGCCTATTTTATCGGCAAAATTTTAGGGTGGATGATACCGTATTATCAACCACCTCTCCAACAATGGGTATTTAAAACAGAAAAGGCTGTCTAAGGAATCATAATAAAGTACAGGTAAAATAGATGAATCAAATTCCTCAGCCGAAATCAAATAATGAATTTTACACCTTACCAAGTGCCAGTCCACATTAGGAATGGCACTTCTTTATTACTGCCTTTTCTTTGACCTTCTATCACTTTGGTTAAATGATAAAACAAACATTGTATTAAAACTAACCTGCCGTTTAGTTAAAGAAGGATCTTTAAACAACTTTTTTATATTTTAAAAGACTTTATTGCTACTTAACACTATTTCATACCATCTTTTCAAGCAATTATTTCAAATAAATTTTAGTGCTAGTATACAAAACTCTGTAATTATAAAATAAAAAAGCATGACATAAAATTGTCATGCTTTTTCTTTTCTATCTATATTTTCAAACCTAATACAGAACATTTTACTCGGGAAAGAGCTTTTTCATTTGTTGAAACCACTTAATTTTCAAAAACAAAATTAATCTTATTATCTTTCCACTCTAACTTCGCATCAAATGTTTTCTCGCCTTTTTTAAAGCCTTTAATTAAATCGGTCTTCTCACCTTTTAATAGCTTCGTCATGTTTTTTTGCGAAATTGTTTTACTTAATATCTTCTTCGAAATGGTAAAGTCACACTGTGTTGTATTATAGTTAGAACAACCGTAAAACGTTGACTTATCAATCACATCGCCATCACATTTTTTACAACTACCAACCTTTTTACCCGTTGTAAATTTCGATCCTTTTCGTTCAACCGATTCAACATGTAATCCAGTGAAATCCCATTTCTCCGACATTTCTACCGCGTCTTCAATAATTTTAGCTGATAGTTTTTTCGTTTGTTCCATAAATGTCGCTGGTGAAGCTGTACCTTCTCCAATTTCCGCAAGGCGTTGCTCCCATTTTGCTGTCATTTCTGGTGAAGCCAGTATTTTATCACCAATTGCTGTAATTAATACTTTTCCTTTATCGGTTGCGTACACTTGGTTTTTCTGTACATCTATATATTTACGGTCTTTCAGCATCGTAATAATACCTGCACGCGTTGCCTCAGTACCTAAACCTTCTGTTTTCTTTAATACTTTCTCAAGCTCTTCATTCTCTAAATACTTACCGGCCGTTTTCATTAACGTAATAAGTTGTCCTTCTGTATAACGCTTCGGTGGCTGTGTTTTTCCTTCTTTCACTTTCACCTTTACAACTTTTCCTTGTTCATCTTCAGCTACAATTGGAAGAATCGTTTCGTCATCTTTATCGTCTTGGAAAATAACTTTACGCCAACCTTCTTGAATTTGCTGTTTTCCTTTCGAAATGAACGCAGCACGTTCGTCCACAAGAGTTGTAATCGTTGTGTAATCAAAGATTGCTACTTCATAATGTGCCGCAATCAGTCTTCTTACGATCATATCGTAAATTTTCTTTTCATCACCTGATAGTTTGCTTGGATTTGTAACTTGCTCTGTCGGTATAATTGCGTAGTGATCTGTAACTTTCTTTTCATTCACATAACGCTTATTATTCATAATCGATTCAACTGGTGCTGGCAATAAACCTTTATATTCATCAAACTGACTTAACTTCTGCAAAATATCAGGGAACGTCGCTGCCTCTCCTTGTGTAACATAGTTAGAATCCGAACGGGGATAAGAGACAATCCCTTTTTGATATAGTGCTTGCGTTATATCAAGTGTCTTTTTCGGTGAAAATTTAAAGGCTTTATTCGCCGTTGCTTGCAGTGCTGATAAATTAAATAAAAACGGTGGCTGAAACTCTTTACGCTCCGTTTTCATTTCTTTTACTACAGCCGGTTTGTTTTGACAAAACGCTGCAATTTTATTTGCCAAATCAGGATCATTTAAGCGGGACTCATTATCTTTCTCCCATTTCCCCTCATACTTCTTTCCTTCTATATTAAAGGTTGCGAACACTTCCCAAAACGGCTCTGACTTAAAGTTCTCAATTTCTTTCTCACGCTTTACAATGAGTGCTAATGTTGGTGTTTGTACACGACCAGCGGAAAACACATCATTCATTCCTTTTTTCTTTAGCAAAATGCTAAAGACACGCGATGCATTCATACCAACGACCCAGTCAGCGCATGATCTTGTATATGCTTCATAATACGTATTAATCGTATCTGCTTCATCAAGTAAGTTTTTAAATCCTTGATAAATAGCTTGCTTCGTTAAAGACGAAATCCAAAGACGCTTCATTGGCTTTTGCACGTTGCAAAGATTAATAATATTTCGTACGATCAGTTCCCCTTCACGCCCAGCATCGCCCGCGTGAATAATTTCTGTTACCTGTGGATTATGTAACAGCTGTTTCACAACGTTAAATTGCTTATACTTTGACTTTGTTACCTCAAATTGAAAACGCTCTGGAATCATCGGTAACGTATTAAGTGACCATTTTTTCCACTCTGCGTGATAATGCTCTGGATTACATAACTGCGTCAAATGACCAATTGCCCATGTACAGTACGCTCCATTTGGAAATAACTCATTCGCTTCTACCTCTAAATATCCATCTTTTCGGCGATATTTAAACTGTGAAACAAGAGCCAAACCTTGATCTGGTTTCTCGGCTATGATTAATTTCATTTTATAACTCCCTATCTGTATTCCAGTGTTACTTTCATTGTATATCTGTTTAGAAGCGATGATAATACAACAATCTTATTTATCATTCGCGGTTTGTCTCACAAATGGAAGACCTATAATATTATACGCTTATTCTTTATGGCTTCACAATAGAAACTCATTATATAACAATTTCTTTCGCACGCTCATAGACAAAAAAGACGCTCAAAAATCGAGCGTCTTTTCCATTCACTACTACTTGCTTACATATATTCTCTCCAAATAAAAATACAACAATTCTTTATAAAGCATCGTCTACTAAGATAACCATCATTATTTGAGAATTATATTGAACTTACCTTTTTTAAATTGTGCAGATAATTTGCAGATATATATTAGCATAAGTATTCTCCATTTGAACATATGATGAAGTGAACGATAGGACAGGGAGGTATCTTGATGTTTGCTTATACGCTAACTACCTTAACACTTTGTTGTATCTCGATTATTATTACATCATATATTTCTAAACGTAAGGGTACCCTAATGGAGTATATGGTATTTATTATGTCTTTTAGTATGAGTATCGGTTTAAGTATCGGTTTTTATTTAGGGATTCTCTTGAAAGGAGAATTACTATATTCTACTTTGCTTGCTATTTTGATCAGTGGTTTTATCGGTTTTTTAGTCGGTCTACGTTTTCACCTGTATACCGCCTTAGAAGGAATGTTCTCTGGATTAATGGCAAGTATGATGGGCGCAATGATTACAGAAATGTTAAACGCTCAACAAGCTCATAGTATACTGTTTATTAGTCTTTTACTTACTATAACGATAACTATGTCATGTATGATTCAGCTTTTATCTGAAACCTTTTCTACTTTTATCCATCGTCGGTTTCTATTATTACTTTCCATCAGCGTAGTAATTGTTCTTACTGTATTCGTGACATTCCCAGATCACACTCCCCCATCTTCATCCGAGCATGATCAACATATGCATAACGCTAAAGACTAAAATATATAAAGCAGTTATCCTATGGATAACTGCTTTATATTATTCTGGCTTATTAGGAATGTTAGGGTTTGGAACATAATCAGATTTATAATCTGTATATTTCACTTCTGTTACCATCCCCGCTGAAGCATAGTGTAAATCATGACAGTGGAACATCCATTCACCCGGATTGTCTGCTACAAAGGCTACTTCATATTCTTCTCCTGGTTTTAAGTTCAATGTATCTTTCACAATTGGAGAACCTTCTATCGGTTTTCCATCTTTACTCAACACCTGGAAGAAGTGACCATGTAAATGCATTGGATGATCGTCCATTTTAGAACGATTTACCAATTTTACTTTTACTAAATCACCCTTTTTTACTGGAATTGGATCAATATCCGGAAATACCTTTCCGTTAATTGTATATACCATTTCATTTCCATTCATTTGCGTATTTAAGTCCATATTATATGTGGCAGTATACTTCTGATTTAACGTGAAGCTACCTAATTTTTTAGCACCATATTTCGTCATATCTAATTTTGGTAGTTTTTCTTTTTCGTTTGCTTTGTCTTTCATCTCTTTACTACCTTCATATTCAATAACTGCTTTCATTCCTTTTGCGCCTTTATTTTCTGAATGGTCTTCAACATACCATTTCCCAGGATTATTAGCAGTAAATTCAATATCATAACGTTCACCCGGTGCGATTGAAATTACTTTATCCTTTATAACTTTTGGATCGTTAATTGGTTGACCATCTGTTGCAATTACTTTTATATCATGACCGTGAACGTGTATATCATGTGATAGATAACCCGCATTAACGAGTCGAAGACGAACTTTATCACCCTTATTCACTTTTAATGGCTCTACTAAATCTTCGCTTTTACCATTGATTGTGAATAAGTCTTACATACTCATATCATGTCCTTCCATCTTCATATTTCCATGATCCATGCCTGCCATATTGTCAGATTCTTTTTTATCACTCTTCATGTCCATACCGGAATGGTCCATGCCTTTCCTATCATCATTCTTTTTCGTATTTTCATTATCCTTAGATTTATTACCTGTTGGCCCTTTTGTCATTTCTTTTAACTGCTTATTAATTTCTTCTTTATCTGTTACCCATTCATCTAACATTAACGTGTAATCTTTATCATACTTTTCATTTGTATCCTCTACAATAAGAGCACCATATAAGCCTCTATCTAGTTGATTTACAGAATCTTGATGTGAATGATACCAATACGTTCCTGGTACGTTCGCTTCAAATTCATAGGTGAAACTTTTTCCTGATTCAACCGCATCTTGTGTCACGCCTGGAATTCCATCCATGTTATTTGGGACAGGATACCCATGCCAATGAATAGATACTGGTGCAGGTAATTCATTTTTTAATGTCACTTTAACCTTTTCACCTTTTTTCACTCTGATTTCTGGACCTGGGGATGAGCCATTAAATGTCCAGACTGGAACAATAACACCGCTACTTAGCTTTTGTTTTTCTTCTTTCGCTACTAAAGTAACTTCTGGCCCTTTTACAACTTTCAATGGCTTTGTAGCCGTTTCAGTCTGTGTTGTTTTTTTATCATTCATATTTTTATGATCATTTGTTGTATTTGTGGTCGCAGAACACGCAGCAATTAAAAATATTACGGAGACTGTAACTGCTGTTAATACAAATCTCTTCATGGAAAATTCCTCCTTTTTCTTTTTCAAGATTATTATAGAAGACAATTTTCAAGAAAATATGAAGATATAAAATGAGCAAAATAAAAAGGCACCCAAAATTGAGCGCCTCTTCTAACTATTATTTCGTAACAACTTCATCTTCTTTTACATTTACATTATTTTCTCTCATAAACTCTTCAATCTCTTCAACTTCTCTAATGATATCTTTAGACAAGTTTTCATACCCGTCCTTTGTGATAAGAATATCATCTTCAATACGAATCCCAATTGATTCTTCTTCAATATATAGACCTGGTTCAATCGTAATGACCATACCTTCTTCTAATACTCTATCTTTGTATGTTCCTACATCATGAGTATCTAAACCTAGGAAATGACTCACGCCATGATAATAATATTTAGATAGTTCCTCATCTTCTTGAATTAAACCAATTGCTTTACACTCTTCTGCTAGTACTTTTTTTGTATGCTCATTTAATGCAGCAAACTTTAATCCTGGCTTAATAAGCTCAGTTGTTTCTTTCAATGCTTTTAACACGATATTATATATTTGTTTTTGGCGACTAGAGAATGTTCCATTTGCCGGGAATGTATAACTAATATCAGCGTTATAGTAGTCTTTTTGAGCGCCTAAGTCTAGCAGTACTAAATCACCATTTTGAATTTGTGCATCATTGTCTTCATAATGAAGAACTGTAGCATTTTTACCACTCGCCAAAATTGTATTGAACGCATGATGCTTAATTCCAGATGATTTCAGCGTGAAATCAAAATGTGCTTCTAATTCATATTCCATCGCATCTGCTTTTGCATGCTTCAGCACGTTATAAATACCCTCTTTAGTAACAGCGATAGCTTCTTTAATGATTTCAATTTCTTCCTCTGTTTTAAACACTCGTAATTCACAAATGTTTGAATAAACATTTCCAATTGTTATGTGCGGGTACTGTTCTCTTACGTGTTTAGCAAATGCTAACGTTTTCGTCTCAGTACCGTTCCACTCACGAAGTTCCAAGTCTAAATTCACTTGTTTCACATTTTCTGTGAAAAGTGTATTTGCCATTGTCTTTTCAAAGCTATCTAAATATACGACTTTCTTTAGACCTGAAATTTTCTCTGCTTCTTCGTTAGAAACTGTTTTACCGACCCATTTTTCCATTACTGGATCTGACTTTTCAATGAAAAGAGTTTCTTCTACACTACCTCCAAACTTCTTCAACATGAAAATAACATTTGGTTCATCAATTCCTGTTACATAGTAAAAGTTTCGATTCGGCACAAATTTATAATGTGCATCCGCTGACATATGAGGTGCTTGCCCAGCAAATAAAATAGTAATAGATTCATCTGGTAATATGTTTACTAATCGTTCTCTATTTTGAGCAAAAAATGTTGATTCCATAATAACCCCCCTAGCGTTCTATGTATACTGGTAAATCTAATTACCCAATACAATTTATTCTATTATTGTTATAATTTTTCGTCAATTAATAGTGCTCATATAGAAAATAAAACTTTCATACTAGGCGCTCTTTCACTCGCAATTATGCATATCACTCCACAATTTCTTGACATTTATTCCATATACTTAAAATCTCATATATAGGAAAGGGGCCTACAAATTTGAAACATTATGTAGCAACAGGGTTAGCAATTACTTCTTTATTCATAATTTCAGGATGTTCTAGCAATGTCGAAACAGCACCAGTGAAAAAAGAAACCGTGCAATCTCAACCCCAAAATACAGAAACAGCAAATAAGATTCCGCAAAACTTCTATAAAGAAATTACATCTGGAAAAATCGAGCACATTCATGGAATTGGCTATGCAGGAAATATGCCTGGGATTTCTATCGCCACGCACAGTGGTATAAAAGTTTATCAAGATGGCAAATGGTTTGAAACTACTACACAGTTACACGATTATATGGGCTTTCAGGCAACAAAAAATGGATTTTTTGCTAGCGGGCATCCTGAACCAGGAGCAAACTTAAAAAATCCTTTAGGATTAATGAAAAGTTCTGATGGCGGTAATACCCTTGAAAAGCTAGCGTTTTATGGAGAATCTGATTTTCATAACCTTGCTGTCGGATATAATACGGAAGCAATTTATTTATCCAATGAGCGTCCAAATTCTAAATTAAAACAAGGTTTTTATTTCAGTACGAACAACGGACAAGATTGGAAAAATAGTAAGTTAAAAGGTCTTTCAAGTACGATTCATTCCTTTTCCGTACATCCGGATCAAGCTAGTGTAGTCGCGGTAAGCGCTAAAGACGGTGTTTATTTATCTACAGATTACGGAAATACATTTGAACTATTCTCTACATCACTTGAATCGACAGCCGTTACATTAAGTAGTGAAGATGTTATTTACGCCCCTATCAATAAGCAAATCGTAATGAAGAAATCAATTGCTACAAATGAAGAGAGGAGTATACAAATACCACCTTTAGATTCTAAAGATACAATTATGTACATATCACAAAATCCTCAAAATTCAGCTGAAATAGTTTTTGCTACAATGAAAGCAAATGTATTCCTCTCTACAGATGACGGTAAAACGTGGAAACAGCTTACTAGAAATGGAAAATTCCAATTTAATTAGAAAGGTGAATATAACGTGTTTTCAACAATTAGCGAGTTGAGTTATCAACTCATGTCTCCTTTAATGGATGTCGCGAATGCTACGAAATCAATTCCTCTTTTATTTGCGTTTTTATTAGGCATTGTAGGTACCCTTGCTCCTTGCCAATTAACAGGAAACATTAGCGCTATTACACTTTATGGGAATCAATCTTTACAAAAAGGACATGCATGGAAACATATATTGTTATTCATTTTAGGAAAAATAATAGCTTTTACGACGCTTGGACTTTTAGTATGGTTCTTAGGAAAAGAGATTCAGCAAATATTAACTTTGTATTTCCCATGGTTACGAAAAATGATTGGACCTTTATTAATTTTAATGGGGCTAATGTTGTCAGGCATTATAAAAGGAGGTAATTTCTTCTCTACCATCTTCCCTATCAAATTTATACAAAAACAAAGTAAGGTCAGCTCATTTTTACTTGGATTCTTCTTTTCCTTAGCTTTCTGTCCGACTATGTTCGTTCTATTTTTCGGAACGTTAATCCCTTTATCTTTCTCATATAATTATGGTTACTTGTTTCCAACATTCTTTTCGATAGGAACTGCTCTGCCTATCGTTGTATTAATGTCCATCATCTCCTACCTTGGATTAAATGGGGCACTACTTAAAAAGAGCAGAAAAATAGGAAAAATCATTCAACTTATAACAGGAGTACTACTCATTTTAATTGGATTTTATGATATATCCTTATATTGGATATAAATAAAAAAGGTAAGTTCCAGTGACTTGAACTTACCTTTTTTTCCATTATATTCAACTCTTCTGCATACCCTTTTGCTTCATCTCCCACTTTTTATACAGTAGTACTGCACCAAATAAAAATACCCCTGCAATGAATGAGCCTACTGGTAACATTTTTATCATTTCATCAGGAAATACGAGCGGAAGTAACGGAAATGCATAAGCTGCTGGAATACGTACTCCAACGATTTTTAATAAAATAAGCATTAATATCATATTGAATAAAGTGACTACAATCCATGAATCAATTGCAAAATACAATAAAGTTCCAACAGTTGCTGATGTAGTTAATACTACTATTTGTTTACATGCCATTTTTTCATTGTACATCGGTTTTTGAAGTGATTCATACACAACGACTAGAATTGGCGGAATAACCGCTAATTGTTCATAACCAGTTATCCAACATAAACTGATCCATACAAAATTTAAAAATAGAAATACAACCATATATTTATATTGGATTTTAACTTTTCTCTCAATACCGTTATTCAATTTAAAAATAAGAACACCAATCATTAAAATAAATGTCAAAACGAAGACTGAGATAACAAATGACCATTCCGTCGCATTTGTTACTAATGGTAATAAACCTGTCGCAATAGATGGTGCTAAATTGGATTGAATAATACGTAAAAACAACATCATTAATATAAGTGTTAAGCTAACTTTTCCTATATAGGAAATATCCATTTGATTCACTGCAAAACCAATAACAGCTGTTATTGACAGTGCAATAAAGATTTTTTCTGGTTGTCTTAACCACCCTGGCTCACGATACACCCATAAAGCAATTGCCATTGCTGCTATTTCCGGCAAAATGACTTCTGGATCATTTAATAACACACCTGCTGTTACCATAGCTAAAATAAATAAAATAGCAATCGTATATGAGATGATTGTTTCTTTCTTTGAAATTACTGCATTCATTATTACATACTCCTTTTTGCTTATTACTCTCATAAAGTAAAACAATACCTTAATATACCCTACTAAGGTATTGTATATTAACATCTTTTCTATTTCAAGTATTTGTAGTTTTTTCATTCTTTATCACCCCCTACACTTACAAAACAAGGCATGTTTATGGGCATTGACACTTATTAAAAGATAGGTTAAAATAACTATACATTAGTAAGTAACTAATGTAATTAAATTTAACTAGAGGTGAAAACAAATGAAAAACATTTTATTCCGTATTAACGAATTATCAAAAAAAGAAAAAGCATCTGGATTAACAGTTGATGAAAAACAAGAGCAACAAATGTTGCGTCAAAACTATACAAAAACATTTCGCGGGAGCTTAGATTCCATTTTATTAAATACAAAAATCGTTGATCAAAATGGTCTTAACGTTACACCAGTTGCCTTACAAGATGCTCAAATACGTTTAAAATTAAGCAAATGAAATCAAGGCTAAAAAAACGATCGTATAAAACATAAAAAGAGCTGGATTTCCTATATAGAAATTCCAGCTCTTTTTATTGTCTTTTCTAATTTAGTATACGAGCGATACATCGCAATTCTCCACGATACGATCATCGCAAAAGCGAGTAAGAAAAACATTCCACTTAATTGGGTTAAATCAATCGACTGACTTAAATATGATTTTAATGCTACTCGTACTGCTAATAATCCAACTAAAATAAATATAAATGCTTTAGACGGTTTCATATATATATGTTCGCCTCTTATTTCGAACTTAGTTGTTTTAATAAGAAACATAGAGAAAATAAGTCCTACGCTAATTGCCTCTACTATTTCTAACGATGTTAACCGAAACTCTGGTAAGAAGTACATCGATGCACCAGTACTCATAAAGATTGGCGGTAATATAATTTTCTTTTTCGTTACCGGTTTTTTCGCTGACTTAAAGCGAAGAAACATCACTCCAACAGCCATACAAACCGCTACAATACTTGATAAAAGTGCTAAACTCATATTCTCCACTCCTATCTATTTAAAAGACTTTTTTAGCAAAATCATAAACCAAACAAGCCCAATACTTATAATGACATGACCTAATCCAGCCATATGGCTTAAACCATTAAAGTCAGTTCCGTTTACTTGTAGAAGACCTCTAAATACCATTGTAGCAATAGTAAAAATTAATCCTACATTATAAACAACAAACCACGCACGAAAACTTTTTGTTTCATGGACATTAAACACTTTAAATAGAGCTAAAGCGATCAAAAAGAATACGAAGCCGAGCACTAATACGTGTGTATGCACTAATTGCAACATAGTGGATCCTTTAATTCCTTGCGCTTTCGTATACTCTCTTGCAAATACACCTGATAATAAACCAATAATTAAGTAAATGAATGCTGCATTATATAATTTTTTCATTATATTCCTCCTGCTGTAGAACGACAATTTATATCGTCACTTTCCATATTCACTCCAATTATTTTACGTAAAGTTTATGAACGGAATATGAACGGAATGTTACATTCTATTATTGGAAACAAAAAAGCCATTCCACAACTTTTCCTTGTGGAATGGCTTTTACTTATTTTAAATCTTCAATTGTGAAAGCACCCGGTAATAACTGTTCAACCGTCACTTCTTTTTCATCGCCTTTTACATTCGTTAGTAAAACTGGCATTTTCGGATCACAAAATTCAGCAATCACTTGTCTACAAGCACCACATGGTGAAATAGGTCCGTCAGTTTCTCCTGTAATGACTAAGTAACTAAAGTCGCGCTCACCTTCTGATACTGCTTTAAATATTGCTGTTCTTTCTGCACAGTTACATAAACCGTAAGAAGCGTTTTCTATATTACAACCAGTATAGATTTTACCTTCTTTTGTAACTAATGCTGCACCAACAGGAAATTTAGAATACGGAATATACGCTTTCGATAACATCTTATTTGCTTCTTCAATATATTTTTTCTTATCCATATTATTTCCTCCTCAAAGTAAATGCAATATTGATTAGTCAGTAATAACTGTATGAACTAATTTAGGAGCCACTGCTGTTTCAGCGATAGAAATGTTCTCATAAATTTTTGCTTTTACATCTTCTACATTTTCGCGATTTGCATAAATCGTTACGAACGGCTCGCCTTCTTTTACTGCATCGCCAACTTTTTTACGTAACATTAAACCTACCGCTAAATCGATTTCATCTTCTTTTGTCGCACGACCAGCACCTAATAACATAGCTGCGATACCGATTTCATCTGCAACAATGTTTGAAATCACACCTGAAGTTTTTGCAGGTACATCAATTACATACTTCGCTTGTGGCATTTTTTCTGGATTGTCTACAATCGAGCTATCTCCGCCTTGATTGCTTAAGAACTCTTTAAATTTCTCAGTTGCTTTTCCATTTTTCATAACTTCAATTAACATTTCACGAGCTTCTTCTAATGTATTTGCTTTTTTCGCAAGTACAACCATTTGGCTACCTAATACAAGTACTAATTCTGTTAAATCTTCTGGACCTTCGCCTTTTAAAGTATCAATTGCTTCCTTCACTTCTAGAGCGTTACCAATCGCAAAGCCAAGAGGTTGTGACATATCTGAAATAACAGCCATCGTTTGACGTCCAACATTATTTCCGATACGTACCATTGCATGAGCTAATTCTTTTGCATCTTCTTCTGTTTTCATAAATGCGCCAGCACCTGTTTTTACATCAAGTACGATCGCATCAGCACCAGCTGCTATTTTTTTACTCATAATTGAACTTGCGATTAGAGGAATCGAGTTTACTGTTCCTGTTACATCACGAAGTGCATAAATCTTTTTATCTGCAGGTGTTAAGTTTCCTGTTTGTCCGATAACAGCCACTTTATCACGATTTACAATATCAATGAATTGCTCTTTCGTAATTTCAACATGGAACCCTTCCACTGCTTCTAATTTATCGATTGTTCCGCCCGTATGTCCTAAACCACGACCAGACATTTTTGCTACTGGTACATCTAAAGCAGCAACTAATGGTCCTAATACTAAAGTTGTTGTATCACCAACACCGCCAGTTGAATGTTTATCTACTTTTATGCCTTCAATTGCTGATAAGTCAATCGTTTCTCCAGACTCAACCATTGCCATCGTTAAATCTGCACGTTCGCGATCTGTCATATCTTTAAAAAAGATTGCCATTGCAAGTGCACTTGCTTGATAATCAGGAATACTTCCGTCTGTATAACCGTTAATAAAGAAATTAATTTCTTCAGTTGTTAATTCTTTTCCATCACGTTTTTTCGCAATAATATCTACCATTCTCATTACAATCACCATTCCTTTTTATATTATATGAATCTGTTAAAATAATAAGCCAACGATTGTTGCTGATAAGAAACTTACTAATGTTGCACCGAAAAGTAATTTCAAACCAAATCTTGCGACTACATTCCCTTGTTTTTCATTTAAGCTCTTAACTGCTCCAGCAATAATTCCAATTGAAGAGAAGTTTGCAAATGAAACTAAGAATACAGATATAATCGCTGTCGTTCTATCTGAGAAATTAAAGTTTCCTTTTGCTAAATCTGTCATAGCGACAAACTCATTTGATACTAATTTTGTTGCCATAATATTTCCGGCATTAACTGCTTCATGCCAAGGTACACCCATAATAAATGCAAATGGTGCAAATACATAGCCAAGAATTTCTTGGAATGAGATACCGATTACACCTTTAAATACTGCATTAATGAATGCGATAAGAGCAACGAAACCAATTAACATAGCTGCCACTGTAATCGCAACTTTAAATCCATCTATAATGTATTCCCCTAATACTTCAAAGAATGTCTTTTTCTCTTCTTCTTGTACTTCTAACATATCCTCTTCTTCAGTAACTTCGTACGGGTTAATGATAGAAGCAATGATGAAACCACCGAATAAGTTAAGCACTAAAGCGGTTACAACATATTGCGGTTTTAATAACACCATATATGATCCAACGATAGACATAGAAACGGTAGACATTGCAGATGCACATAATGTATACATTCTTTTCTCTGGCAATAATCCTAGTTGTTTCTTAACTGAAATAAACACTTCAGATTGTCCTAAAATCGCAGAAGCTACCGCGTTATATGATTCTAGTTTCCCCATTCCATTTACTTTGCTTAATACTAGACCGATAGATTTCACAATAATAGGTAATACTTTAATATGTTGCAAAATACCTATTAAAGCTGATATAAATACGATTGGCATTAATACACTTAAAAAGAATGAAAACTCTTTTTGATTTACTAATCCACCAAATACGAAGTTCACACCATCAGCGGCATATTTTAATAATTCTCCAAAACCATCTGCTATTCCGCTAATTAATATATTCCCTACACTTGTATTTAATAATAAAAATCCCAAAATGAATTGTAATATAACCATCGTTATGATTGGGCGATATTTGACTTTCTTTCTATCATTACTAGCAAGCCAAGCGATACCTAAAATCAATACGAGGCCTAAAACACCGATTAAGTATTTCATAAGCCGTCTCCTCCCATTCGTATCCGCTTACATTCTTTTCAATTGTTAAAGCAATAGATACACTTTACTTTAAACGTGTATCTATTGCTCTTCACTCTTTATTGATTAGTAGTTATCTGTAGCACCTTTTGCATCATTTAATACGATTGCAACACTAGCACTTGCTCCAACGCGAGAAGCTCCAGCAGCTACCATTTTGTCTGCATCTTCACGTGTACGAACGCCGCCAGATGCTTTTACACCAACGTTTGGTCCTACTGTTTTACGCATTAATGCGATATCTTCAGCAGTTGCTCCGCCAGTTGAGAATCCAGTTGAAGTTTTTACGAAGTCAGCACCAGCTTTTACTGATAATTCACAAGCACGTACTTTCTCTTCATCTGTTAATAGGCAAGTTTCAATGATTACTTTTACAAGAGCTTTTCCTTTTGCTGCTTGTACTACTTCATAAATATCTTTTTCAACGAACTCATTGTCGCCATCTTTTAAAGCGCCTACGTTGATTACCATATCAACTTCAGTTGCACCTTTTGCGATAGCATCTTTTGTTTCGAAAGCTTTTGTTTCAGTAGTGCTTGCTCCTAATGGGAAACCGATTACAGTACAAACGTCTACATCATGTCCAGCTAATTCTTCAGCAGCTAGCTTCACCCATGTAGGATTAATACAAACAGAAGCGAATTTATATTCCTTTGCTTCTTCGATTACTTTCATAACATCTTCTTTTGTAGTATTAGCTTTTAAAATTGTATGGTCAATTAACTTTGCAATATTCATTATCTTCACTCCTCATATCTTTTAACAACTTCATTCTAACTCTTAGTTGAACAAATGTAAATACACTTTTGAAATTTTGTTCATTCTTTTTTAGAAGGGAATTTCTTGTAATACATTGAAAGTAGTATAAGCTTGTAAATAAAGGATGTGTACCACTTGTTTAAGTCAAAATTCTTTATATTCACATTGCTAGTATGCACCTCACTATCCATATTTATTTTTTATAAAAGGGATGTTATTTTCCAAGAAGGAAATCCCATTCCATTTGCTTTAGCTATGTCTAAGATGGTTATTCAAGATAAAGAAATGGTGGAAGTAGAACCGATAGATAATCAATACCCCTACTTAGTAAAGCGCGGAAAAATGGAACCTTTTATCGATATGATGGAGCAAGATGGATGGACTTTTGTAGATAGAGATATTATGGCTAACTCACTAATTTTTGAAAAAGGAGATCAATCAAAGAGCGTTCCTTACAAATACTTTACAAGGTACTACACATTGATTTATTCATACTAAAAATAAAAGACTTTCTCAAAATTAACATTTTGAGAAAGCCTTTTATTTCTAACCTTTTTGATAATGTAACAATTCTTTCGCCGTATGCTGATCGATAATTAATACATTTGCATACCCGCCACGTAACGCACCATCAATTGCTTTTATTTTTCTATTACCACCTGCAACTAAAATAGAACGTTTCTTTAACTTTAATTCTTCTAACTCAATTCCAATTGTACGCTTATTAATTTCTTCGCTACTAATATTTCCGTCTCCATCAAAGAAACGTGAACAAATGTCACCGACCGATTGTTTTTTCAAAATGTTCGTTTCATCCTTATCGAAATATCCTAATCGGAATAATAGCGCTTCGTCTCGCACTGTTCCAACAGTGAAAACTGCAATATTCGCTTGTTTTCCCATTTCGATAATGTGATGAATATGTCTATCTTGCTCCACTAATTCTTTTGTCACTGCATTATCAAATATAACCGGAAGGGGTAGATTTCTTGGCGTCGTTTGAAACGCATCTGCAAATAAAGCAATCGTCTCATTCGCATATGTATTTACACTTGAGTGACTAATCCCACCTTTTAATTGGACCACCTCTACGCCTTTTACATGTTGTGGTACGATTTTTCTGGCGATTTCATACATCGTCATTCCCCAGCTTACACCAACGATATCACCGTTTTTCACTGTCTTTTCCATATACTCAGCAGCATACTTACTAATATACTCCGTAATCGTTGCATATTCTGGTACTGGAGAAAACACAACATGTGCCTCTAACAAGTTGTACTTTTCTTTAAGTAAATTCCCAACGTTATCTAAATCAGCAAATGGATCCGCTATACTAATTTGAACAAATCCTTTTTCCTTTGCGTACTTTAATAATCTAGAGATTGTCGGTCTTGAGATATTTAATTTGTTAGCAATTTCTTGCTGACTATAATCTGATTGATAATATAATCTTGCAACTTCAACGCTTAATTGTTGTTTATCCTTATCCATAGTAACTCATTACAAATCCTTTCCTGTATTTCCCTTTCGTTACAAGCATTATACAGCTTTATGCAAAAAAATTCGACTACCGAATTTTATCTAACTGAACTTCTACTACACTTAGTATATACAATGAAACTTATTGTGTAGCTGACTTTTTACACCTTTATAGGAGTTGGGCCCTTGTTTATAAGCTCCACTCCCCTTCTTTTATACATTTCATTCACTAGATTAATAAGCATTTCAAATGCCATACCATGATTTCCCAGTCCCATTGTTATTCCGCATTTTCCACTTGTAATTTTCTATTTCAATTGAATATGTAACATTCTATATTTTATTATTGCGATATCACTTTATTAACTATCATGTAATAGCGCATCATTACTATCCATTGATAAATCAACATTTGTAATTTAATTCCTCATATTAAGCTCTGATAAAACACTTTTAAACACTTTATTCAAATAATTATATTGGAATTTCTTGTTCTACACATCTATACGCATTTTATGTATTTTATAGCAGAAGAGTAAGGTAAGAGTTACTCTTTGCCATTTTAGGAGAGGTTCTGTTGGAGACAATAGGACCTTTTTTCGTAAACAGATGGTTTTGTTTAATTTTTCACCACTAACCACAAAAAATATCTTATAATCGTTATATACTAAATTAAACTAAGAGATTAGGAGTAGATCAAATGCCAGTTACACTAGAACTTATTCTTTTCATTCTTATAGCAATTAGTGCTGTTGGCTATTTAATAAAAGAATTTCAAAAAACTAGGAAAAGAACACTTGGAATTTCAATAGAATTTTTGGTTCTTTTCTGGTCAATATGGAGAATATCGACTATCATAATCTAATTTGTAAAATATAATCCCCCTTGATTAAAACTCAATATTCCGTCAATACTGTTGATAGGCTGTATGCCAAAGCTCATTTAAAGTAGTTTTCTCTGTATCTCCTTGTAGGGAGCAGTTAGCTTTTTGCTAACTGCTCTTTGTTTATAAAAATGCACACAATCACCTGGACATACACATAATATTTTGTGTTCCTTTCTTTATAAAATGAATCTCATCACGAGAGCACTTAATACAGTGCTCTTTTTTGGGTTTTAAACTAATACAAAATGAAATTTTTGTTATAAATAATGAACTTTCAAAGCTACTGAATTGTAAATATAAATACACTACTACATATTCTTTCTGACACTTTCTTTTGTGAATTTAATAAAGTACCATCTAAATCTAAAACGATTGCTTTAACCCCGGATTCTAATTCCATATATATGTCCCCTTATTTACAGTATAAATTCCTCCTTTTATATTCTATATCAAGTTATAAACCCCTGTATATTCCATACATGTGAAAGAAGTTTTAGCGGCATTTTGACTCATCCAAACACATAAAGTAACTAAATCTTTTACTTGGTACCTACCAGTTTGTTGCACATAACCAACATCTCTAGCAATATCTCGTAAGGTATTTGGAGATAAGAATCTTTAAAATTCTTCAGCAAATAATTGTAATTCATCAGATACAGAAATAGACATAAAAAACGCTATCCTTTCCTATGATTTTACAGAAAGAATAACGTTTTTTTCATTTTAATGGTATTACTTGATAGTGATGTGTATTCCTATGAAAGCTAATATACAAATAACATCAATAAACTTGTAACAATCCCGACCCAAATGCAGAGAATGAAACAATAACCCATGATATCTTTAATTTTCAAGCCCAGCACTCCTAAAAGAGGTAGTGCCCAGAACGGCTGAATCAAATTTGTCCATGCGTCCCCCCAGCCTACCGCCATAGCGATAGTAGCCGGATCTACACCTAACTTCAAGCCTGCCGGGACCTGCAGTGGCCCTTGCAAAGCCCATTGCCCCCCGCCAGATGGTGCTAATAAGTTCACCAATCCCGCTGACCAATATGTAAATATATCAAATGTATCCTTTGACGCAATGGATGCCATCCATTCAATGATTGAGCTTCCCAATCCTGAACTACCTAAAACAGCAATAATCCCCGCATAAAATGGAAACTGTAGAATAATTGGAGAAATTGATTGCGCAGATTCTTTGAATCCTTGTGCAAAGTTGCCAAGAGAACCATGCAGGAGCAAACCAAGTGACAAGAAAAACAAATTAATGATATTTAAATCTAAACTATGACCGTTTATGAATTCATAAACACAATACAACGTGCCGATTGCGCCTAATACTATTCCTAGAACCGGTGTCCATTCCAGTTTTTCCGCAATAGTTAAATTCTTTTGAGGAGGTTTTACAAAAGAATTTGTATCTGTTTCGAGTGCTTTATAACTGATAATCCCGCTTTTTGGAGCCATAAGTACAATAATAATTGGCATCGTGATGAATAGAGTGAAAAAAATAATTAGAGTAGAGTAACTAAAAATTGTTTGTGAGGTAGGAATAATTCCAATCACATCTACAAGAAAATGATCCTTTGTGGCAATTGTCAGGCCAATAGAACTGGAGAGACCTGCGCTATATAAGGCTGTCGGAGCATAAGCAGCTGCTACAAGTAATGGAAAATGTGCATTCGGATTCTTTTTCGCTACTTCCTTCGCAATGATCGCTCCCACAACTACGGCTAGTCCCCAATTGATATAGTATGCAATTGCACTGATCAAAAATGTCATCGTATAAGCCTTTTGAGGCGTATCGGCTAACTTTGCAACGGACTGCAAGCCTCTATTAATAAACGGGACAGAAGCTAGCGTCATCCCTGTAACCATTAGCAATACCATTTGCATTGTAAACGTTAAATAAGTCCAAAACCCATCCCCCCAAGATTTTACGATTTTGTACGGATTTGAGGGATTCATCAACAAAGCTATAATGAAAGTAAATAAAGTGAGCAGCACAGCAATAACAAAGGCATCTGGGACATATTTCTGAGACCATCTCGAAAATACATTTGCACACCGTGTAAGCAAAGATTCTTTCTTTCCTGGATCTGTATTTGTCTCCAATAAGGAATGTTTCATAAATATTCTCCTTTCTAAATTTTAATAAGGTAAATATAAATAACATTCCACAAAAGAAAATAAAATCCTTTTGCACTTGCAAATTCTTCCCCCACTCGATTTAATGAAATTTTTTATCTCTATCTGCTATTTCCACCTCATAATCCACTTCTATATTTATACTAGAATAATTTAATTTTTATACATTTTTTATACATTCCTTATGACTTCGTTTTTTTGACGTATAATGAATGACAGAAATTATTGATGACTGCAAAAGAAGTTAATAAAACATATCTAATTATTGATTCACCGCTTTGGCTATAAGTGCTGCGTATGCTTCTGCACTTACTTTGGTTAAATACACACCATCAGGTGCAAAATAGTCCCTCTTTCCAGCACTTGCTGCATACCAATCAACTAGAGCTACATTCAGATATTCAGATACCTTTACTTTCAATCTCTCATTCACGATTGATTCCCACGGACGTGGTACCTTCGTATTAATAAATGTCATTTTACTTTCATTTCCAATTAATTTTATTAATGAAACAAGTTGCTCAGTAGTAAAGGCTCCATTTGTACCTAATCCAATAATGACATAGTTTCCTAAATTCCCTTCATTTTTTAACTCTTCAACTACAGGAATCTTTATTTTAAATCCACAGGAATAGCCATTTTTTTCATTTTTGGGGTATTTCTTTTTATTAGCTTGATAACGATGTGGTGCTACCACAGATTTGAACCATATTCCTCAACGAACAAAATAACTTAATATTATTAAAATTAAGATGGGGCAAGTCGGAGGAAGGCACCTTAGAGCGCCTTTTTTATTTCATTTCGGCATAATATAACAAGATAAATGTAACTAGATTTGTTACACCTTCTATAAATCTTACAAGTTGAATGTACGGCGAACAGATATATGAAAATAAAATTACTTACAGCATTAGCATGTAGCACATTAATTATGGGAATGGCTGCTTGTAGCACAAACGAGAAAAATGCAACTGAATCAAAACCTAAATAAGAAGCTAAGAAGTACTATGATGAGTTTAATAAACATAAAGAGGTTATGGATAAAGTAGTCAAGTAAACAAAAGCACTCTAAGGAGTGCTTTTGTTTTTTCTCAATAAATAATACAACTTAACATGGGGGCCTTTCGCTAGCTTGATAGCAATGTGGCGATCCCCCTATATGTATATAAAATTAGTATGGAGGTGTGAAATCAATTATAAAATAGTAGCTTTAGAATAAATGAAATGAGAAAGAAATAATCGCCATTATTTCTTTCTCATTTCATTTACATATTTATTTTTGGAAAAATAACCTAACTCCAAATATTAATAATACTGTACCAGTAATACCCTCTATTGTACGGTTTACTTTTTCTTTTCTTAAAAAAGTTCTTAATTGACGTATAAGTGAGATATAAAGTAAATACCATATTGCTGTCAAAGTCGTAAATGTGACTCCTAATAAAAGAAATTGGAGGAAATGATTTTGATTACTCACAATAAATTGGGGTAGAAAACTAAGGAAAAACACAGCAGTTTTTGGATTTAAAATTGCCGTAGTAAATCCTTGTCTAAAACTTTTAATTGCTCCAATATCCTTAGAGTCCATTACTACTGAACCTGACATATCTTCTTTTTTATGTAAGGCACTTTTAATTGACTTTACAGCTAAGAAAATTAAATAAAAAGCTCCAGCATATTTTATAAATGTAAATAACATAGAGAATTTCATTAGGATGGCAGAGAGTCCTAGCGTAGCCATTATTGTATGAATCATCATTCCAGATATCGTTCCTAAGACAGTCTTCATCCCACCATTTTTACCATACGAGATAGTATTTTTTGTAACTAGTGCAAAACCAGGACCAGGCATTATTATGATTAGCATTGCTGTAAGGATAAATAATAAATAATTTTCCATGTTCTAGTATTTCCTTTCCAATTTTTAATTTTGCTTACAGTATAGCTTTTTTCATTAAAACATTAAATATAAAAAGCTTGATCGGAAGTTTATTAAAGTTATTAGTATCAATTTGACTAAACACTATCCCAGAGCCACATTGATAAAACACATGAAAAACTTATATATCAAATTACAAGTTCAACTCTCACTAAAAACGCAATAAAAAATAAACAGCGGAACTAGTCCACTGTTTACTTTGCCACGCCTTCATGTAATTTTTCTGTATAATCCTTTACATCTTTCCAGCTATCTTTCGCTGTATTTAAATCTTCTTTTATAAAGGTAAATTCTTCAGGGCTGATTCCTTTTACGTTTTGTAGTAAATTATTATATTTTGCCCCTACCGTATACCATTGATTTGATATATTTTGCAGTGCTGTGATTGCTGCATCGATTGTTTCTGTCATGTTTGTTGTTTTATTTTTCACATCAGTCAAAATTGCGACTTCTGCTTGTGCTCCTGAAATTCTATCTTTTAAATTGGCTATTTCTCTTTCTGCATTTGCTATATCTTTTTTCGCAATCGCAATCATCGGTCCACCAGCAAGACATGTTATTAATGCTACGCAAAGTACGCCACCAGCAATGACCATATCATTACTCTTTTTGATCGAATCGTTATATGTATTTATTTGTTGCTCTAATGCTGGAATACCAGCATTCGTACTTGCTAAAATCGCTGTTAATTGATTTGTATCCTCTTTAAAACTATTTGTATCTTTCGCCATTCTATCGCGAAAAGCTTTTAAATTCCCTAATAATACATCTACCTCATTTTGATTCTTTACAATATCCGCATACAACTTTTCTAAATCCACTTTTAATTTACCGCTATCCTTTTGATCAATCGCTACTAGCATGCTATTATAGTACGCTTGAAAAGTATTATTGTAATTAATAATATTTTGATCCGTTTTCATAATTTGAGGCTTCATATTATTTAACCAATACGCCGCATTAATTTTTGCATCTCTTTGGTGCTGAACCATATTTCCTTTAAACTCACTATTAATTGAACTTATTTTACTCAAATCAGTCTCTTGCTGATTTTGAATTAATTTTGCATATGAATCCATTGCGAATATGCTCGATGTCGTTTGCGCCATTACATCTTGGAACCCTGCTGGTCCGAGAGAATAATTTTTCGCATTTTCTTGCAATGTTTTTACGTTTTGTTCCGCTGCAAAAGGATGTAAAGGAAGCACATTACTCATTGCCACTCCAGCAATCATTATTGCTAAAAGACATTTCTTATAAAATCTTTTCTCCATACTTTTCACCTATTCTCTATATAAGGATATCAAAAGCTCCTGCTCACAACTGAACAGGAGCTTCAACTTATTCATCAATACTTAACGCTCTAACGATTCGTATTCGATTATGCTTTTTTCGTATCTACTACTTTAATGTCTTCAGCATAAATTTTTTCTGCATAGTCTTTAATGTTTTTCCAGCTATCTTTCGCGATGTTTAAATCTTCTTTAATGAAGACAAGGTCATTTGGACTAATTGAATCTACATTTTGAAGTAAAGAATTGTATTTTGATCCCATTGTGTACCATTGATTTGAAATATTTTGCAACGCTGTAATTGCAGTATCAATCGTATTTGTTAAATATTCCGTTTGCGTTTTAATGTTCGTTAATCCTGCTACTTCTAATTGCGCAGTTGTAACTTGTCCTGTTATCTTTTGAATTTCTGCTTGTGCATTATCAAGCTCTTTCTTCGCTAATACGATTCCAGCTGTACCACCACCTACAGCTGCTGTACCACCTGCAATTAATGCGATTCCTAGCGGCGTTCCTGCACCAGTAGCAATAACTACTGCACCACCGATAATTGCAATCGGGCCTAAAGCTGTCGCAACAGATGAACCGATAATAATTGCATTATATTTAC
Source organism: Bacillus sp. LBA3-1-1.1 (assembly GCF_040676495.1). Lineage (NCBI taxonomy): Bacteria > Bacillati > Bacillota > Bacilli > Caryophanales > Bacillaceae > Bacillus > Bacillus sp. LBA3-1-1.1. Next base: position 352,132 of record NZ_JBEGIB010000012.1, on the reverse strand, counting down.
TAATTGCTTCATTATACGTTGCAATTTGATTTTGCAGAAGCGGAATTCCAGCATCTTGACTAGCTAAGATTGATGTAATTTGATTTGCATCCCCCTTGAAGTTTTGCGTATCCGACGTCATTTTATTTCGGAATTTCTTCAAGTCTTCTACTAACTGATCTACTTGCGCTTTATTTTCATTTATACTACTTGATAATCTAGTTAGACCTTTCGTAAGAGTTGCTTTATCCTTCGCATCTACCGCAGCAACTAAAGTATCGTAATAGTTTTGGAATTTCGTATTGTAATTAATAATATTTTGATTCGTTGAAATAAGCTGCGGCTTTAATACATCTAACCACTGTTTCGCATTTCCTCTAGCTGTATCTTGGTGCTGAATCACTTTTCCTTTTAAAGCTGCATCAACAGTCGATACATTACCAAAGTTAACATTTCCTTGTTTAATAATTGTTAAAGCGTACAGATCCATTACTAAAGCATTTGAACCTGTTCTTTCCATTGCATCTTTTAGGCCTTCTGGTCCTAATGAGTATTCTTCATAGTCATTATAAGCTTTTGCTACTGCATGAACCGGAGCTTGTTTCACTGTACTTTCAGCTGCATACGTATGGGCCGGCATAATATTCCCTGCTGCAAATACTGCCATAAGTGCTGATAGAGCCATTACTTTATAAGGTTTTTTTGTCATTTTTCTTCTCTCCCTATATCGCTAATTATTTTTCTGTTTAATGTACTTCAACGTTTGTAACGTAATCTTCAAATTGATTTGTTTGCTTATTCATTTCATCACTTACTTTTTTAAGTTGATTGAAATGTTTTTGAAGTAAACTACTGTCTGTATACGTGCCTTCTTCAATATTTGTTTGAATTTGGATCATATTATTGTTTAAAACTTTCCAATCCGTTAATAACGTCTCTAAAGTTGAAATTTGGCGATCAATTAGTTCTGTAAAGCTACTTACTTGATCTTCAACGAATGTAATTTGAGTTGCCTCTGATTCAGTTTGTGATAACTTTTGAATAAGTGGTAATAACTCTTTTTGCTTTTGTTGAATACGAAGAGCGGCTTCCCTCGTTTGACTATCTGCAGCATTTACAATTTCATTACTTAAAGTACTGATAGAAACAAAATCAATTGTTTTCGTCTGTGCAGTTTGATTTGTAATTGTAAATACTTGTTTACCGATATTAATAGAACCTTTAATAATTTCTTGTGGTCTATTCAAAATAGTAGTTAGTTCAGCTTGAATTTCCCCTTGAATTCTTTTTATGTCTTCTCTTAATTTCACGATATCTCCACTTGATCCTTGCAGTGTTTTTATTGCTTCATCAGCCTTTACTGATAAGTTGTTACTATCTTTGTCTAATACTGTTTTAAATCGATTTAACTCTAATAAATCTTGCTCCATACTCTCTTGAATGCTTTGTACTTGCAATTGCAATTTTCCATATGCACTCGTAAAATCTGCTTTTGCTTGTTCATCTTCATTTACTTTTCCTGCTAGTTCATAGAGCTTACTATAATAGCTATTAAATCTAGTGCTGTATCTCATCATCTCTTGATTTAAGTCGATTAGCTTTGGATTATATTCATCAATCCACTCTCGTACATTCGCTTTTGCAAATTTTTGATGATTCGTTAAACTACTCATAGCGTTTACCTTAATGTCTGGTTGTTGTAAAATAACTAATCCGTATGCTTGGATAAGTGGTGACTGTGACCCTAACATTCTAATTGAATTTGATAATGTATTTGGAGCAATTACATTTTGCACGTTTAATACTTTCACCTTTGATTGCCCTTCTTCAGCGTAAGCGCTTACAGGAATGAAGCAACTCGTAGATACTGCTGTAACCAATAACCCTGTAATTAAAGTCTTTTTCACTTTAACTCCTCCTATGTATTAGCAACTATTACTATCGCATTTTAGTATTCTATTTTCTTGCGAATGATTTGAGATGGTTAAAAATAGAGAACGTTCTCACCGTGAGTCATGTACGAACCACCTCTCTCAAACTTTATTTCTACAGTACTTACTTATTGTTATAAAACATTTCATAACTTTTCACATGTGCTTAGTATGAATAATATTGTATAAAATTTCTGTTTCATCGCAATTTCCACATTCACACAGTGAATATATTACATGAAAATATTATTCATTTTAAGCTAAATAACGTACGTAAATATGAAATTCCGTTTTGTTTTTATTTAAGTTTTGTACTGTAAGGTCATTTAAACACAGCTATTCATCTACCGTAAAGAAGTATTTTAATTCCCTTTATTTTCAAGCCCTCATGTCCTTATTCCAAAATAAAATCCACTTAACTTTCCCCATTAAAATATCCATATATCACAACAAAAAACACTGTTTACTCATAAGTGAGAATATTATGGTGATATAACTTTAAGGCCTATATGCAATTATGCATAACATATACACAAAAAGGATAGCTTCACTTTCGTGAAGCTATCCTTAAAAAATCTTATTACTTTTTCAAATGATATGGAACTGTCGTAATAACAACATTTCTTTTATAGAGTAAATACGCACGAATGAGTAAACTAGATTGATTATGAAGAATGTTATGCCAGCCTTTTTTCGGAATAAACTGTGGTATAACGACTGTAACCCGGTAATTTGATTCACTCGCTTTATATTGCACTGTATCAATGAACTTTGTTAGCGGCTGAATAATACTTCTATAATGAGAATGTAATGTAACAAGCCTTACTTCAGGTTGCCACTTCTCCCATTTCTCTTCAAATTTCTTTTCCTCTTCTCTGTCAAAAGCAACATACACAGCGATAACTTGATCTGCAGAAAGAGCTTTAGCATAGTTCAGTGAATTTTCTACTACATGAGTCATACCTGCTACAGGAACGACAATTACATTCCCTTCAATCGGAACAAGTGGTTCACAAGTTTTTAAACTTAATTGATCCCCCACTGCATCATAATGCTTCTTAATTCGATGGAACAAGAAGATAATGGCAGGTAAGAAAATAAGGATCGACCAAACTTGTGCGAATTTAGTTAAAAAGAACATACTCATTACGATAAAACTAATGACTGCACCAATTAGATTGACCGTTAATCTCAAAGCCCATCCTTCAGGTTTTTCACGAAGCCATTTTAATACCATCCCAGTTTGAGAAAGTGTAAATGGAATAAATACACCTACTGCATATAACGGGATTAAATGTTCTGTTTGCCCTTGGAAAGCTACAATTAAAATAATTGAAGCGATTCCAAGTATAATAATACCGTTTGAGTAACCTAGGCGGTCTCCTCTAATCGTAAACATTCTCGGTATAAACTTATCTTTCGCAAGGTTAACTGCTAATAGCGGAAATGCAGAATAACCTGTATTAGCAGCAAGAATTAATATTAAAGCTGTTGTACCTTGTATGAAATAGTACATGAAATTACGTCCAAAAGTTTGTTCAGCAATTTGTGAAACGACTGTTACTTCCTTACTTGGATTAATTCCGTAATAATAAGCTAAAAAGACAATTCCTGAAAATAAAACTGCAAGTAATGCACCCATTGCAAGCAATGTTTTCGCTGCATTGTTAGGTGCAGGATCTTTAAAGTTTGGGATTGCGTTAGATATCGCCTCAACACCCGTTAAAGCAGAGCTTCCTGAAGCAAATGCTCGTAACAGTAAGAACAAACTAATTCCTGCAACTGGTGTTCCAATCGGCGTGTGTAAAGTCGGTGACACGTGACCAGTTAAAATATTGTATATCCCTACACCAATTAATATAAATAGTGCTAAAACGAATAAATAAACTGGATATGCTAAAACAGAAGCTGATTCCGTTACCCCTCTTAAATTTAAAATAGTAATCAATATAACAAATATAATCGCAATGATTACATTATGTGCATGTAAGCTAGGGAAAGCTGATGTGAGCGCATCTGTACCTGCAGATACACTTACTGCAACAGTTAAAATATAATCGACTAATAAAGATCCTCCAGCTATTAATCCTGGATTCATCCCTAAATTTTCTTTTGATACTACGTATGCACCCCCGCCATGCGGATAAGCAAAAATAATTTGTCGATAAGATAAAATAAGAGCTGTCAATAATACTAATACCCCAACAGCGATCGGAATAGAATACCAATAAGCTACCGCTCCAAGGCCTGCTAGTGCAATTAATATTTGCTCTGGTCCGTATGCAACTGATGACAATGCGTCAGAAGATAAAATGGCTAGCGCCTTCGTTTTATTAAGCTTTTGCTCTCCTAACTCAGTTGATTTTAACGGCCTTCCAATTAAAAACCTTTTGATAGATGAAACCACTGCTATCCACTCTCCAATAATTTTGTACGAAATTTTCTGCTAGTTACAGCGTATAAACTATTTCTTCAGAAAACAAAAAATGTCTACAAGCCGTAACGAAATAGACTTGTAGACATTATATTTTTTGTCGCACAAGCTCCACCTTCCTTCTCAATATAACGCTTACGAGGTTAGCTGTCGGATTCGGACCTTTGAGTAGCCCTACCTTTTTCAAGGATTCACCCCATTGGATTAAGTACTAATCCATAAGAACGGGTCCCCCGCACCATGCGGTTTCAGCGATTTAGAAAATTGAAACTGTGGATTATAATACTCCTTTATTTTCAAAATGTAAACAAAAATTTTTAAAAAGAAAAAATTAAAATGATTGCGCATAATCCGCCGATAAATATACATAATGAATACTAAAAAATCGATAAAGGAGACCTATATGTCTAAAGAAAAGAAGCCTATTTTTTCCGATTCCTATTTAGATGCATTAGCAAATGAAATTAATCAATTGTATGGGAAACGCGAACAAGAAATAAACTTGACAGAAAGGGTTAAAAGAAATAAATAATTTGTCATAAAAAATAAAAAAGAAAGCAATACATTTATATATTGCTTTCTTTTTTATTTTTTCATACATCCAATTCTATTGCCGATCTGTTAAAGACCATTTCTTCATGCACTTTTAAATTTTGATATACTGCTACTAATAATGGTGCTTCTATAGAAAATTGTTCTGCTAAATCTAGTAAGTATCCTTGTAAGTGCTTCCCTTCAATGGACGAACCTTTTTCCATATCACGCTGCATCGATGATTTCATATCATACGAAATTTTATCAATTGTTTTCATATGTTCCTCAACAATGTTCTCCTTTACCGGAGCTCCTAATGCCCTCATGATTTGCACAGATTCTTCAAATAAGTTTTGGATAAAATCGCGTCCACCTTCGCTTTCGCGAATCGGTCCTATTGGTGCACGCATTAATGTTGTCACACCTGACATTACAGTAATAAATAAATATTTATGCCACATATCTTGCGTAATATTTTCACTTAAAACAAAACTAGATTTCGTACCTGCAAATCCTTTAGAAATATGATTGATTCTCTCTGAATCTTGAGACTTAATTTCTCCAAATACAAGTCTGTTGGCAGCACTCGTTTGTACAATTTCTCCCTGATCGTTTAATGTTGTCTCGATAAAGCATAGACCGCCAATTACTTTCTCTTCACCGAATTCCTTTTGTAACAGCGATAAATGAGCGATACCATTTAATAATGGGATTATTACAGTATTTTCACCTACAAACGGCTTCAAATCTTGAATTGCCTCGTTTAAGTGATACGCTTTTGTTGAAAATAAAATGACATCAAATGGAGAAGTTCGATCTTCTTTCGTTATTAATTTCGGTTGGAAGGAAAAATCCCCGTTAATACTTCGGATTACAAGTCCTCTTTCCTCCAATTGTTTTTTCCGTTTACTACGAACAAGAAACGTAACATCTTCTCCCTTTTCTACTAATCGACCTCCAAAAAAACCTCCAACGCCACCAGCTCCTAATACTAAAATCCGCATATAACATCCCCCTTTTCAAAATACAATTTTATAACTTTTAGTATACATAACATTATACATGTCCCCTATTAAATAAGCTGAATTTTCATTCTTAATAGAGTATAAAACAGTGGTTATTTTCAAATGAATTTGGGCATGTTGTTTTTATAGCATACATGGAAAGGAAACAATGTAAATGGAGGCAATACAAGCAATTGAAGAAAAAGATGTAACAACAGCTGTATTTCAATTTATATTCCCGTTTTCTTTTAAAACTGGATATGAACAAAATATGTTCCCTTTCTTACAGAAAAATGATTTTCGCCCTTTTCGACTCGATCACCTTGAAAATGAAAATACATACTACGGAAAGTTTCAAGTTTCACATCAAAATATGGAAGCATACTATCTTTCCTTTACAAATAAAATTCTATTTCCTCACTCAGAGCATCAAAAAGGATTACAGCGCTATTCTAAAGACCTTAACCTAACTGGACATTTAACAACAAATCTTATTTCCGTTCCATTCAAAATACACTCTATTGACGTAACACTTTGCCCTTATGAGCTTGGCTTCTTAACAATACGGACAGAAGTAGAAACCTCTCCAAACATGACATTATCAGAAGCAATTGAATTCGCTGCCCGCTTCCGTGTACTTGAAACTAAAAATGACACAACTGAGACTATTTGTATTGAATGTAATGGAAAACAATATTCACAAGTAGAGAAGCTTATATTCGGCGATTTATTTCATGGCTTAACAGACTTCTTTGAGAAAAAGAGATTGCGGAGCTCTTACTTTCAAACATTCCCATTCTTTGAAGATCAACGAATGTATGTACAAACTTTATTATCCGTGAATAAAGAGTCAGACCTTCATATAATCGATGTATACCGAACTTCCAGTCTTTCCGGATTAACAGACGATGGCAAGCCGTATATTAGCGCAAATAATGTTCCTTATATTCAAGATTATTTAACAAAACATTCTTATCAAAGATGGGCTCCTAATCGCTACTTTGTTATGGAAGAACACATTTTTACATGTATAACAAATGAAGGTGAACAAGCAATCGCTAAACTTGCTAGTCAAATGTACGGGGAATTTTATTACGCTTTATTATTAAACTTATTTCATAAAGTTGTTTTATTAAAGATGGCAAACGCTTATGCCGAGTTAAATATTGAACAAGATACAAATGAAATAGAGAAATTAATTTATTCAATCAATTCGTTTACAGCGAATTACTTTTCTTTAGAATTAGTATCCCAATCACAGAGTGAAGATATTTTTTTTCGCTTAAGAAGGCTATTTAACATTGAGGTTCTATACGCGAATGCGAAACAAAATCTTGATAGTCTGTTTAAATATCAAGAAAACGTCACCTCTAAAAAAGATAGCCTTTTATTATTAATTTTAACGCTCTACTCTGTAGTAGGCCAAATGTTGGGGTTTACTATGATTGATCTTTTAAGAAACACCGATTCAAAAAAAATATCGTCGCCACTTGAATTTTTCGCGCTTCTAATAGCAATCAGTGGCATAGTCATTTCACTTATATTAGGTGCGCAAAGTTTATACCAATGGAGTCTACAACATAAAAGAAGAAAAGCATGGGTAAAACAAACTGTACTTTCTGCTGTGAAAGAGAAGGATAGTACAAAGTAACTAAAAAACAGATGGCAGCACGATGCTACCATCTGTTTTCTATTATGCTTACTTCCCTGCTTCGATTTTTTCTAATGTAGCAGCTACTTGCTCTTCTGTTAATTCGTGTTGCACGATATAACGATTACGTGGGTGTACACGACATTCATGAGAACATGCACGTAAATGTTGTGCTTCACTTTCTTCAGAACATAAAATTTTCTTGTTACATTCAGGGTTTGCACAGTTTACATAGCGCTCACAAGGTTCACCTGTAAAGTGATCTTTACCAACGATAACGTGCTCTTTTTGGTTTACTGGTACAGCGATACGCTCATCAAATACGTAACATTGGCCATCCCAAAGTTCACCCTGTACTTCTGGGTCTTTTCCGTATGTTACAATTCCGCCATGAAGCTGACTTACATCTTCATAACCTTCACGAACTAACCAACCAGAGAACTTCTCACAACGAATTCCGCCTGTACAGTACGTTAAAATCTTTTTGCCTTCAAGTGTTTCTTTATTTTCTCTAATCCAATCTGGTAATTCACGGAATGATTCAATATCTGGTTTAATTGCACCTTTGAAGTGTCCTAAATCAAATTCATAATCATTTCGTGCATCAATGATAACTGTATCTTCTTGTTTCATTGCCTCATAGAATTCTGTTGGCTCTAAATATTTACCCGTTATTTCTTTCGGATTAATGTCGTCTTCTAGACGAAGTGTAACTAACTCTGGACGAGGGCGTACGTGCATTTTCTTAAATGCATGTTCATCTGCCTCATCAATTTTAAAAACGATTCCAGCAAAACGTGGGTCATTGTTCATCGCTTCCACGTATTTTTCTGTTTGCTCAACAGTTCCAGAACAAGTTCCATTAATTCCTTCTGTCGCTACAAGAATTCTTCCTTTTAACTCAAGTGATTTACAAAATTCTAAATGCTGTTCAGCAAATTCTTCTGGATTTTCAATTGTTGTGTACATGTAATATAGTAATACTCTATATGGTTTTGTAGTTGCCAATGTATTTCTACCACCTATCTAAATTTTAAAATCATGTATAAGTTAACGTTCATATCAAAACATATATAATAAGAAAATACATACTAAATTGTACTTAGCCTATTTTCTTCTATTTACAATTTTTTCTATAAGTTAACAAAAATAAAAACAAGATTACATCACAAAACACTATGGTTATGTTGTAATCCCAATATATTATATATCATACAATTTCATTTCCATCAATTAATATGCTGTAATATAAGCTCTATGTTCACATAAATTTCAAAAACAACCCTATAATTTATTATCTTCCCCCTTATTCAGCATCCATAAACTCCCAAAACATTTTTCACATCGTCACACCATTCTTTGCACGAAGTCATATAATTTGCATTAAGGAAACTTTCGTGTTCAAATGAAATTGCCACATAATATATTTAAATGTATTGAAATAATGAGTAAGAATAAATACAATAATTTCATCAAGTTAAGATTTCAAAGGGGAATACTACTATGAATAAAGATATAACAAAAGATGAACAAGTCCCTTCTCAAAGTACAACAGTTCAATCAGCCCATTTAGCGTTAAGTGGACAAACAAAAGGCTTTAAAAGACTGTTACCATTCTTAGGACCTGCTTTTATCGCATCAGTTGCTTATATTGATCCCGGGAACTTCGCGACAAATATCGCGGCTGGGTCACAATATGGGTATTTATTACTTTGGGTAATACTCGCTTCTAATTTAATGGCTGTATTAATTCAAACTTTATCAGCCAAATTAGGAATCGCTACTGGGAGAAATCTTCCTGAAGTAGCTCGCGAAAACTTCCCCAAACCAGTTTCCATTGGTTTATGGATACAAGGGGAACTCGTTATTATGGCTACAGATTTAGCTGAATTTATCGGAGCAGCACTCGGCTTATACTTACTATTTGGAATTCCGATGTTACCAGCTGCTTTAATTACAGCGGTTGGGTCATTTATTATTCTTGAATTTCAACGCAGAGGCTTTCGTCCATTAGAAGCTATCATTACAGGGATGATTTTTATCGTTGTTATCGCTTTTGGTATCCAAGTCTTTTACGCAAAACCGGAATTAAGTCCTCTACTCTCAGGACTTTTCACTCCAAAATTCCAAGGTGTAGATAGCATCCTTTTAGCAGCCGGAATTTTAGGTGCGACAGTAATGCCACACGCGATATATTTACACTCAGCCTTAACGCAGCGCCGCGTAGTCGGAACAAATGATGAACAAAAGAAAAAGATTTTCCGCTTCGAATTCATCGACATTATTATTGCAATGGTTATCGCTGGAGCAATTAATGCGAGTATGTTAATTGTAGCAGCCGCTTTATTCTTTAAAAACGGCTTGCATGTTGAAGATCTTGATGTTGCTTTTAACCAGTTCAGTACTTTAGTCGGTCCTGTATCAGCTGCTTTATTTGGAATCGGACTCTTATCAGCTGGATTATCTAGCTCTTCTGTCGGTACAATGTCAGGTGATATTATTATGCAAGGATTCATTCGAATGCATATTCCGTTATACTTACGCCGATTTATTACAATGATTCCACCATTAGTTATTATCGCTTTAGGTGTAAATCCAACTTACGCTCTCGTCATGAGCCAAGTCGTCTTATCATTCGGTATTGCCTTTGCATTAGTACCACTCATCATGTTCACAAGTAATAAAAAGATTATGGGCGCACTTGTTAACCATCGCATTACAACCTTTATCGCTTGGATCATTGCTGCACTTGTTATCATTTTAAATATTTTCTTACTGTATCAAACATTTGTAGGTTAACGAAAGAAGAAGGCTGTCTCAAGTTTGTGTCGGAGACAGCCTTCTCTTTTGAATTATAAATTTTCATCATCTATTTACATGACAGACCGTGCTTTCAACAAATTTTATAAACTCTTCTTCCTCCTCAATAAATGGAAAATGATTACTGTATTCAAATGTCGACATTATTGCATTTGGCATAAGCTCCGCTACTTCTACTGCAAATTCATGAGGACACTGTGCATCATAAATTCCAGCGTAAATATGGGCTTGTATATTTACATTCTCTAATTGTAAACGTAAATCAAATGTAGGTAACTCCTTATAAGAAAAATAATCAAGACGTTTTGATACTGTTTTACCGCTGTTCGGTCTAGTAATCATTTCATCATAAGCTGATTCATTATATAAAGACATCATTGTCCACTCTTTGTTTACGGCACGTCTCTCATCAATTGTAGAAGCCATGTCCCTGAGCACTGCAAATATTTCTCTTAAACGAGCATTTTGATTATTTTCTCTACAATAAATACTATTTTTGTGATTCATATACTCAGCTGATGCACATAATCCGCCAGCTATAATTTTCACAAGCCTCTCTGGACACATTATCGCATACTGTAAAGCAAGCATTCCACCTGTAGAATGACCTGCATACGTCCAATCTTTAATATTTAACGCTTCACGTATCGCCTCTAAATCACGTACTGCATCTACCATTCCTAGATTATATTTAGTGGTATCATGTGTAGAATTTCCGCACCCTCTTAAGTTTATAAGGTACACTGTGTAATGATTCGTAAATGCAGAAGCAAATAAGTTACCATTGCTATTAAACTCACTGTATAAATGTGTTATACAAAGTGGTTTTCCTTCTCCCTTTTGAAAATACTCAAATTTCCCTCTATCAGTTTCAACATAACATTTCTCCCACATCAACGCTTCCCCCTATTTTCCTTTTATATATTCGCCTTTTTCCGGCATTATCGCACCTTTTTCAGTTCGAAAGTAAAGTGGTAGTCCTTCCGAAAGAAATATGCTCACCTTGGATGGATCCTGCCTTTGATGATGAATATGTAAATGCGGCTCACTTGAACTTCCTGAGTTACCGACTTGAGCAAGTACCTCTCCTTCATCTACATGTTGTCCTTCTTTAACTTTAATTGATCCTTTCTTTAAATGGGCAAGAATCAAAAATGTCCCTGATTCATCTAGTCGTAAATAAATATGATTCCCCGCCATTGACCGAAAATCATCCGATCCCGGAACTAAATCTTTTTCATGATTATCAATTGATACAACTGTTCCAGAAGCTGGTGCCATTACTTTCGCTCCATATATTCCATAATCCTCTAACTTACTACTTTTCATTTCAGCAGGCGGAATAAGAATATCATATGCCCATCGTTCATTTGGTTTTATAACATGATAGTTCGTTTCTAATCGATCACCGCCCCAGCCCACTAGTGCTCGTTCATCTAAGGGAAAACGAACGACTATTTTAGGGCTTATAGAATGTACATCTGCTGGATAAGCAAGTCCCCCTATGTTAGCAAACCATCCTAAAGGCCAAGCTCCAATTATAGAGAAAAGAACTATGAAGAGTAATATTCTATCTATTCGCTTTCTGAAAATGCCTTTCCACACAAATAGTAATGCTGATCCTATCAAAATAAAGATTGATACTAAGCTAAAGGCTTGTATACTCCACCAAACAATGACTGATATAACACCATTAGCTAAACAAACTACACTCCAACTTATAATTAAAAACGCAACTAAAATTACCAATACATATTTCTTCCACATGTTGTATCCCCACTCTCATATCTTTGTTCTACATGATACGAAGTGAAAATTACGACATACAAAAGAAATACTTACGACTTTCTTACATTTCTTTATACTGCGGTAAAACGATAGTGAAAACAGTTTCTTTATCGTTACTACGCACAGTGATATCTCCTTTATGAAGTTCTGCTATACTTCTCGCAATTGCAAGTCCCATCCCTTTTCCCCCGTATGAGAGCTACGTGATTTTTCACCACGATAAAACTTTTCAAAAACGTAAGGAAGGTCCTCATTCGGAATGCATTGTCCAAAATTTTTAATTTCTATTTCAACATTCATGTCTCTTTTAGAAACTTGAATTAAAAGCTCCTTTCCGTCTTTCCCGTACATAATACTATTACTAATTACATTTTCGAATAGCCTCACCACAAGCGCTACATCCATTTCCACATGTAACTCTTTATCACCTTTAATACAAAAGCTCATATCGGCATCATCTAGCTGTGGTACAAAATCAATCATGATTTGTTCAATGAACGCTTTCATATTTACTACACTTTTATGTAATTCAATCTCTCTATAATTTATTTGACAATATTCTAATAAATCATCTACTTGATTTTTTAATTCATAACTTTTTCGCTTTAATATACTTACATACTGTTCACATTCTTCTCCATTTGAATGAAGCTGATTCCCTAACAGGTCCGCGTAACCTATTAGAGATGTTACAGGTGTTCGTAAGTCATGAGAAATATTACTAATCATTTCATTTTTCATTTCCTGCGATTTTTTTTCATTCTCGATAGACTCTTTTAAACTTTTGGCCATTCTATTAACATTCGCTGCTAATTCACCAATCTCGTCATTTTTTGAAATAGGTATATGTATTTCCAAATTACCACTACTTATTTCCTTCACACTCTTGTTAATTTCAGATAATCTTTTCATCATTGTTTTTGTCATGAATGCAAAGTATATTGTAGTAAAAATTAAAAAAGCTATTAAATATAAAAATGAATATTTTTCCTCTAACGCAGTAACATGACTATATATATTTCCAATTACAATTTGAAACGCTATTATACTTACAGTTGCTAACAAAATGCTACATATGAACGCGATAAAAAACTTAGCTCTAATGCCTTGTAATGATTTAATCTTCAATTTTATATCCGACTCCCCAAACATTTTGAATAAACTTCGGCTCTTTTGGATTCTCTTCAATTTTATTTCTCAATCTTGCAATATGAACCATTACTGTATTATTACTTTCATAGGCCCTTTCTTTCCAAACGCTCTCATATATTTCTTCAATAGTGAACACACGATTCCTCGTAACTGCCATTAAGCACAAAATATCATATTCAGTTTTCGTAAGATTGATTGTTTCTCCATATAACATTACTGTTCTCGACACTTCATCTATTTCTAAACCTCTAATGTTTATTTTCTTTTCTATTACTTGAACGGTATTTTGATTAAAATATGTATACCTTCTTAATTGAGCTTTCACTCTTGCTATAAATTCAATTGTACTAAACGGCTTCACAATATAATCATCTGCCCCAGTGCTAAACCCAATTACTTTATCTACATCTGATGATTTAGCGCTTAAAAACATAATTGGCAAACTATATTTCTCTCTTATCCTTCTACACAATTCAATCCCATCCATTTGAGGCATCAAAACATCAAGGATAGCAAGTTGAACATCATTATTATTCAATACCTCTAACGCCTCTTCTCCGTTGTCAGCACTAAAAACAGTAAAACCTTCTTGCTCTAAATTTACGTTAATGAATCGAATAATATCTCGATCATCATCTACAATTAAAATTGAGTTTTTCTCCATATCTAAACCTCTTTTTGAAATATATTCCACAATCAATTTTAACATAAATTAAAATCATCATTACACCTTGAATAATCTTTATTTTCAGATTAAAGTATACAATAACAAATACATTCTAGTTTCATATGAACAGGAGTGAAGGCATGTTTCCTATATTAAAAACTGAGCGACTTATTTTAAGAGAACTTACTGAAGAAGATGCACCGAGTATATTAGATTGCTTTTCTAATTCCGATGTCCTGCGCCATTATGGCCAAAAACCATTACAAAATCTCGATCAAGTAAAGCAAATCCTTAACAATTTTAAGTTGAGTTACAATGAAAGACGCGGTATAAAATGGGGCATCGAATTAAAAGACAAGAAAGGAATCATTGGAACAATTGGTTTTCATGATTGGTCTTCTGAACATAAACGAGCAAATATTAGTTATGCCTTTTTGCCTGAACACTGGGGAAATGGATATGCTACTGAGGCAGTTTCTGAAATAATAGGTTACGGCTTCAATACGCTCCATTTAAAACGTATCGGGGCAATTGCCTTTCTTGAAAACGAGGCTTCAAATAAAGTGCTATTAAAATTAGGTTTTGAAAAAGAAGGAGTTCTAAAAAATTATATGTATCAAGATGATATTCCATATGATACGAATTTTTATTCTTTATTAAAATCGATTTAATAGAATTAATGTGTAAAAACTCATATCAGTACAACGGATTCAGGTAGTGGATTTTTAATGAGGGATGGAAAAACGAACGGTTTTCATTTCTTAGATCATCGTACGACTGATGCGAAGTACAATACATTATACAATCTAAAAAAACGGTACATGAGCAAAATCTTACTCATGTACCGTTTTTACGTTCTTTTTCTGTTTTCGCAATGCTTTTGGAATGTATACACAGAAAGGTTCACTTTCCATGTAATCCCCCGTCATCGCATATGCTCTAGAACGAGATCCCCCACAAACATATCGAAACTCACAAACACCGCACTTTCCTTTATACTTATCCGGATTACGAAGGTTTTGAAAAACAGGGGAGTTTCGATAAATCTCAGCTAGCGATGTTGTTCTAATATTCCCAGTTTTAATCGGCAATAGCCCACTTGGATATACATATCCAATATGAGAAATAAATACAAAACCGTTTCCATCATTCACCCCTTTTGGAGCACACCCAAGCCCATCAATTCGCCCCGTCGTCCCATTCATCAATACATCCTGATATTGAATGACCTGATTTTCCTTTTTATGTTCCTTCATTTTTTCTTGAATCACAACACGACTATAGTGCTGACCGGCTGTTGTTTTAATATCAAAATAAACCTTTTTACTAAGTTGATATAGCCAATGGAATACCTTTTCATGTTGGGCTAGTGAAATCATATCTTTTTCCTTACCTCGTCCTGTTGGAACTAGGTAAAATATACTCCAGAGTACACATTCTAATTTTTCTATTAGACTAAATTATCTAAAAGGGCAAAGCTTCACAACTTTTTATAAACATCGCGGATTTCTTCAACACATCACATCTTTTTTAGTTATCAAGACCTAAATCGTAAAAAGTCATACAAAATAAAGGGCGATACATATTATGCATGACTAATATGTATCGCCCTTTTAATTGTTGTTCAACAATCGCGCCCGTTTGTTGAAGATTATTAAATTAAGGATTTTCTTTACAACGCCAAACTCAAAGTAGTTGTTCGTACAACTTGTTTCCATACCAATCACACACCTTTGTAGAGTAGTAGTATCAGTATGTCCAAAGTTGATAGATTTTTCGCACCAGAACCATTTTTCTTATATTTTTTTAATAATCCTATTAAGTTTTTTGTAAAATTCACCTTTTGTTTTTACATGATTAAACTGATTCGGATTAATATTAGCTTTTTGAGAGAGTGCTACAATCTCTTCTTTTGTAATTGAATCTTTAGTATTTATAGATGCTATATTTGTATATTTTCCATCTTCTGTTTTTGGAATTTCTAAAATTCCTTTATTTATAAGATCCACTACAGCCTTATGCCCTGAAGAATGTGTATCTACACCAGTAATTTTCCAATTATGCATAACTTTTGGCGTGTATACACCCTTCTTTACCTCTTTTAAATATGTAATAGCAAGGTTACGAATGGTTCCACCTGTTTCTCCGAATGCATTCTCTTGTTTAGATGACCAAATTTGTTCAAACTTACGCCCCTCTAAAGCTCCACCTTTCGCCTGAAGAGCCTCCATTCTATATGCATTCATTCCCAGCGTCATAACATCGTTCGTTTTGATTGGTTTATTTGTACGAATAGAGCGTAAATTTGTAATTCTACTTCCATATGGTTTTGTTAAGTCAATTTCGTATTTTACGCCTCCGAAGAAATCGTTCGTACTGTATTTAGAAGCACGGCGGGTTTTATCAAAGCTAACTGTTACATCTCCGGCACGAGATGAGTTAAAGTACCCTGCTGCCCATTCCATATAGTCTTTTAAATCTTTGCCAGTTACCTTATATACTGTAATTTCTCCCAAAGCATATTGATAATTATACGCAATATCTTTTTTCTTAATAGGACCTACATCCAAACGGGCATTATCATTATCAATTTGATGGGCTACTACATCTGCTTTGCTGTAGTAGAGCATGACTTCATGAAAGAAATCTGATAAAGGTGTCTCTTGAATCTGCACACTTGGAATACCCTTTATTTCATTTTCAGGAACAAGGTTTCTACCCTTTAATTGAGCGACTACAATATTTGCATCTCCCCTCGCATACTCGTGAAAAGGTGTCAGTGTGTCTTCAAGTGTAGGATCAGATACTACTGTTGTTCCATCAGTATTTTTTACAGGTATAGCGGTAGCAGTTTTATCTTTTAAAACCAGCTTTCCATCTTGCTTTGTAAAAGTAAGGTCAATACGTGAGATATGTGTTCCATATTTATCTGGTTCTGTAATAATAACGCCATTTACAACTTCTTTTTTAACAAGTTTATGCATATGAGCTGCAAAAATAGCACTTAGTTCCGGACAAGCATTCGCAATATCTTGAACACCAGTACCAGGGATTCCATTCTCATTTTCTAGTCCCATATGCATAACGCCTACCATTACATCTACTTTACCTTCTAATTCTTTAATGGCCTTCTTTGTCTCTTCTACTGGATTTTTCACCACTAAACCATCCAAATGATCTGTCCCTTTTTCAAAATCACTAATCATTGGTGTATTCATGCCAATAATCCCGACTTTAATTCCGTCTTTTTCAACAATCGTATATGCAGGAAGAAAACGCTCTCCATTTTCCTTGTAAATATTTCCTGCTAACGTCTTTCCCTTATATTGCTCACTAACTTTTTTCAATGTATCTAATCCAAAGTTAAATTCATGATTTCCAAATGCCCAAGCATCATATCCCATTGCATTCATCGCTACCATCATTGGCGATTGTGGCTGATCATTGAATAACTCTACTGAGTTTCCTTGAATTGTATCCCCAGCATCTACTAATATGGTATTGGGATTTTCCTGACGCACCTTCTTTATAACCGTATAAAGCTGCGTTAAACTTCCACTCGTATTTGCACCATCAAGCGCATAATCCCAAGGCATAAATCTACCATGAATATCTGCAGTACCCAACAATGTAATATTAACATCAGATTCCTCAGCTTTAGAGATAGCTGGTTTGACTGTTACTGCTGTTACAAGAAGCATAAGAATTACAAAATAACATACATAGTTCTTCCATTTCATTTTTTGCATAATAACAATATTTCTCCCCTTTTTGTAATGTCATAAAGTTGCTTGAACTTTAAAAATGTAACTTATTATTTGGAAAACTTCAACTACAAAAAATTATCACTATCCGACTGGAATTATGCCTTCCAACTCAGTAATTGCCTCACTAATTAACTGCTCTATTTTTTATAAAATCATCAATTTGATTAAGTTCCGTAAGAATAAACAGATTTGAACGCATCCAATAAGGTTTTGATTGCTTATTGTCTGCTACTACCTCAATACCTACAATTCCTCTTTTGTCATGTAAGAAGAATCTCATAGATAAGAAATGAGTTACATTGTCTATATCCTCACCTGAAACCCATTGAAACTCATGTAGTTTAAAAGTGGAAAGCTTGATTATTCCCTCTTTTAAAACTTCAAGTTCTTCATTGGTGGTATATATATTAATGTTCGCAGTACCATAAAATCCAGTAAAATCAAAATTCAATTCAAAAAAACCGGTATCTTCCCATATTCTTTTTATTTTTATATTCGGTTCAAGCATTTTGGTCTATCCTCCCATAAATTGCACTTTCCAATTGAGAATATTATAACCATCTCCCCTTAACAAAACGGTTCCGTTAGATAAGTAAAAAATAATGTATATTCTATATATGCGAGGTTTACATAACTCCACTTATCGGTAGCAAGGAAAAAGCAGATCCCTACTCTCATAAAGAATTTACCTCTTTCTCTTTCTATCAATCCATGCAATTTTTTATACATTCCTGTCATAGTGTGGGTTCTCTTTTGTTACTGGATTAGCCGAAAAACTCTATAAAACCCTGCATGTTTTTAGCGTGGGTTTTTCCAAAATACTGGTGATGGCACACCGCAATATTGCACGTCAGCAATACCAAAAATGGACTTCGCCTTCGGTAGTAAGAATCCCACTGACGTTAGTCAGCTTGCCTTTTTAGGGGTGGGAATGTCAATATATTTTCCACCATAATACAAATTCAAAACAATTTAATTAAAAATGAGAAAACTATTTTTCTTTTTTCCATGCTATTTGAAATTCCCCACGATGTTCTTCCGTTTTAATTTTAACCTTATATGTATCATCCTTAGGTACTTTAATATTATTTTCGCCTTTTCCACTATTAAACTTTAATATTGTATTATCATTTGAATCTACAACATAAGCAGTTATAGTTCCTTGTTTCGTTTTATCGTCAAAAGAAAATATCCAATTCTCACCTTTTTTAACTTTCATATCTTGAGTCGCAGAGCCAGTAAATTTTTTATACTTCCCAGATATACCATCTGAAGCACCATGGACTTTACCACCAACGATAGTTCCCTCTCTTGTAAAACAACCACTAAGAACTACTAAACATAAAACAAATAAAATTGTATTTTTAAAAACTTTCAACATCATTACCTCTTTTCTAAAACCATAAAGAACGTACTATCCGGTAGCGCAACTGCATTCCCAGACTCATCTTTAAACTCAATTTTCTCGCTAAGATGATTTGTATAGCCATCCTGCAAATAGTTCATAGCTTGAACGATGTTTACTTTATCTCCAAAGATACCCTTTACGAAATCCTTATAGTCGTTTGGCGTAAAGATTCCAAACTGCTCCTGCACCTCATGAACGAAGGAATCCTCGCCCCAGGTATACGTATATAAGAACTCCATCGCATCGTTAACAGGCATTTTGACTGTATTGTCTGCAAGTACCTCATACTGGATTATACGCCCCTTAAATTCATGGACATACTGCTCTAAGAACTTCATTCCGCCCGCATCTTTAAAACGAATCACACGCATTAACGTTTTATCTTCGGTCATGATGCCATCACGAATGATAATACGCCCCCCTGGCTTTAACACCTCATAGGCACTTTGCAGCCCCTTTTTAATTACTTCATGATTGAATTTCTTACCTTCATACTCGATATAGGAGAACAGCTCATGAAGGATAGAAGAATATACAATCGTATCAACCGATTCTTTATCAAACGAGCTACTTAAGTTGATTGCATCCCCTTTAATGACGTCCCAAGACCGATCCTCTTTCTGCTTCTTCTTTTTCAACGTATCAATCACGTTTTCAGAAATATCGATACCGTAGATTCGTTTATTTTCAGTCTCTTCTTCAATCATATCTAGCATGACACCACCACCGGCTCCGACATCTACAACCGTATCTCCCTTTATATAATCAAGAATAATTCGTTTATCATCAGCCGAACTATTCATATGCTCCAGATACACTTCTTCGTTATGGAATCTATCATACGCATCCTTACGTAACCCGAAGAAATCAAATAGCAGCACATTTGCCCGAGCATGCATCATATCTATCTTTTCTGCCTCTACACAGAATGTAATTAACGCCTCACCTACAGCAGAAAACTGAAACGACACGTACGCAGTCTTCATATCTTCATCAACTTTAGCCTCAAAAGAAACATGCGTTGTATCTGGCTTCTCGTTCTCACGGTACTCTCGTAGATACTTCTCAATAACCCGCTTACGATACACGTTGTCCTTCTTCTCGTCTTTGAAATCATAGTGCAACTGCTGCATCAATTTCTCGAAATGGATATGCTGAACCTTTCCAGTGCCTATCTCGTTCTTTAACATAACAAAAACTGTCCAAATATCCTCGAAGCTAAGAGCATGCATAGACGGTTCTACATACCACAAATCCTTATCAGATAAGAAGATTTGAACGCCACTCTTCTCGCTCCCCATAATTATATCTTTTTCAAATGCTGACTCCTGATGTTTTGGCGTGAGTCTATGTATGCGAGAAGTAAATGGCTCCGCATAACCATCAAACAGACCATCAATTGTAATCTTCACATCGTCCTTTACTTCACTCCACAAGGATTTTGATACGCCCTCAATAATACATTGATTAAGATAGTATAGAATCTCCTTTAACCTAACGTCTCCGTACTCTTCTTTATACGTGTGAATCAAATCAACATGAGAGTCTAAGCGAGCCTCCCCGCGGATATACTGTCCGATTAATCCATGTGTTCTAATTAAATCTCGAACAAACAAATACTCAGTAGAATTTAAGTTTGTCTCTATACGTTCGCTAAACTGAATATCAGTAAAGATATCAGCAGAACCCTCGTTATGTACCAATAGGTTAATCCCGTTTTTCTTCCATTGCTCCCGCTGTTTTAAAGAGCCTACCTTTGCAAGCTCACTATACGTTAATACCTGTTCAATAATGCGATACGCTTCTTCATCTAAAGACAACCCCTCTAACACTTGCAGCGTACGGTGTACATAGTACAACACTGCATCTGTCTTTAATGCACCGAGTACCTTTACATTCTCATAGTTTTGATGTATCTCCTCTGCCTCGATTAGATGCTTTAACCACGTAGGGAGAGCATCAGAAAATCCTTCAATGTATTTGTTTAGAACTTCAATGTTTTTCAACTTATTTACCCCCATATATAATCAATATCTGTAGTACTGGGACACCTTCTCCAAAAAGATCATCACCTTATGTCCCCCTAAATGCTACTACTTGCTATTTACCATCTACATCTCTTTCAAATACAAATGCATCAAACCTAGTCTTTTTATCATGTAAAAGAGAGTTATCAATTTCGTTACTAACATGCCAAGTTTGTAACACATTCTTTTATTCATCTCTTATTTTAACTTCATCAGGAATTTCGGCGGATCGCTTCTTAAATTGATGAACATATGTTGTGACAGAATCAACTGAACATGGAAACGGCAAGCGGGTGCACTCCACTTGCCGTTTTTTCATAGCTTAGTATGTATTTGAATTTCTTTTGCTTTCTCTTTTTCACCCTTCACGCGTACAATTAAATCATATGATCCGGATTTTGGCGCTTCAAAAGAAAGCAAACCTTCTTTTTGAGAAGTGACTTCTTCTTCATAAATAACCTTATCATCTTTTGTAACTTGCAATAAAATCGTACCTTCTTCAACGGCTGCTTCATAAGGAATTTCCACATTTCCTTTTTCAGCTTTAAGCGTTTGCACATCGTAATACCCTTGCAACGAACCAATTTTCAAATTCGTTTCGCCATTTTTTTGAACCTTTGTGACTTGTGTTGCTGTATTGCATGCGCTTAACAATACAACAAGAGTGAGAATCATAAATAAACGTAGTAATTTCATAGAAATTCACCTTTCTTTATGTATATGAATTAAGATTCATTCTTTAACTATTTCAAAAACACCAATAGCTTAAAAGAATCACTGCTTTTCTTCAATTTCTTTTTTAAATAATTTTTGAAACTCTAATTCTGTTTCATTAATAAAACCAAGATGTAACACACTAGAGATATCTTCATGATTCAAAAAGAAATTGTACTCTGAAGAAATATTACCATGAGGGAAATAACAACATACATAATCCCATGTTTTTTTTGTTTCAGAATCCATCTATCTTCTTCCATAAACCATTAATGGATGTTCCCAATCTTTAAACATTACAACAGAACCTATTGGAAGTAATTCTAACTCTAAATTTTGTCCCACCTTATTTCGCACCTCTTAAAATAGCTTTTTTTACAATAAAATAAATAATAGAAAATAGTAAACAAGCTCCAATTGTACCGAAGATTGCAACTGAAATGTTACCTGCTAATGATTCATTTGGATCTAATGCATTAGGTAAAACTGTCCCAAAAATTGCAATGCAAGCTAATATAATCATAAAATATTTTAAAATTTTCACTTTCTTATTCACACTAATTTTCTCCTTTATTCTTTAATAGCAAACTCTCCACCAAATCCCTGTACAATATTTTCTTTAAACATACCTACACAATTATAATTTGAATCATAAATAGCCCAATCATAATTTTCAGATTCACTATGAAAATATGCAAGTATTTCTCCATTATTTGTTTCCAATCCAAAAACTTGTTTATTTTTAAAAAAAGGTAATGTTGAAGAAATCATCTTTGTTCCTGCTACATATTTCCCATCAGGAGTATATAAACCCAAATGCTTATTACTTTCGGGCAATTCTAATAAAATGTAAGTATCGATATCCCAAAAATTTAAACCGCTTTCAACTATATTCTCTTTTAATAAATTCCCTTTTCTTAATTGCCAAAATCCAATACCAAAAACAACAAACGAAACTATAATAATGAAAATTACTGGTCCCCAATTAATATTACCCCAGGTATTATACATACCAATTAATCCATAAAGAAAAAGCCCAATTCCAATCAGACACTTAAACTTCCCCTTTTTTTATAATAATCAAATAATTTCACACAAACACCTCTATCAATTCATCTTAATACCCAAATTACCTTTTAAGTATACCAAGGACAAAATATATAATCTAATATTTTTTTTATATAATTAAAAACAAACATAGTTACAGTAAGAAAATGCTTGTATGCTGATCTGTACTGCATTCCCTTATTCCATGTATGCTATATTTCTATTCTTCTTTTTCTAATATTAAAATCCTACAAAGAATAGAATAGCATTCACATATTTCGTTTTTGAAATTATGTGAATCAAGAGCGAATTCAGCTTTTTTTAACTATTTAATTTCGTTTACTACTAACTTCTTTTTACTTAAATAAATTGCTCGATCTAATTTTTTACAATTTCTTATGAATACATAGCTACAATTTTTCATTTATCTCCTTTATAAGGCGGGAACACCACTAAAAGATTCCCCTGCACTCTGTAAAAAAACCTTACTTTTAAAAGTAAGGTTTTTTATTTATTTCTTATCAATATAAGCATTCTTATAAATGTAAACACCACCAAATTGATGCTTTTCAATTCCTTTTACATAATCCTTTTGTACATAAGCGGAACCAATATGATAAAGCGGTGCTACCGCAGCGTCCTCTAATATGACCTGCTCAGCTTCTCGCAACGATTCCCATCTTTTCTTCTGATCTAGTACAAAATCATTTTTAGCTTTTTTTATTAGTTCGTCGTAATGAGGATTGGAGTAACTCATTTTATTATTTGGGTTACTTGTCGTAAATATCTCTAAATAACTAATTGGGTCTTTATAGTCTGGTCCCCAATTTACCATAGATATATCGTACTCACCTGTTTGTTCTAATTGTAACTTTTGCTTAAATGGCTGTTGTTTAATTTGTATCGTGAGTCCTTGCAAATTCTTCTCTAAGTCACCTTTTATATATTCCGCCATACGTTTTGCGTTATCTTGTTCAAACGTTAAAAACTCGAGTTTTACCTGTTCTACCCCAAGTTCTTTTTTCGCTTCTTCCCAAATCTTTTTCGCTTTTTGTAAGTCGTATGGAGAAATATCTCCATTTTCTTTTCTGAAATCTTTACCTGTTTCTTCATTTTTGTGACCTTCTGGTATGAGCCCATTCGCAGGCTTCGCTCCATTATTAATAAAATGGGCAACAAAATCTTCTTTATTTAACGCTAATGAAATGGATTGACGAGCTTTTTTATTTGCTAGTGCGCTATTTTTTTCGTTAAAACGGAGCATTGCAATTCCAGGATCGCTCGACATATGCAATTGCTTATTCCCTTTATACTTGTCTACAAATTGAGAATTAATTGATACTCGATCCAAATCGCCAGCTTCATATAAATTTACTGCTGTCATTGTATCCTTCACAATTTGAAAGTTTATTTCATCTAATTTCACTTTCTTTTTATCCCAATATGTATCATTTTTCTTCAATTGAAATTCTTGTTCATGCTTCCATGTCTCTAGCACGAATGGACCATTATATATGAGATTATTAGGTTCGAGCCCGTAATTTCCCCCTTGTTCTTTCAAAAATGATTCATGCTGTGGTAAGTATATAGGTAGGGCTAGCAACTGTAAGAAATATGGAATCGGCTGTTCTAGTTCCACTTCTAACTTATAATCATTTATGACTTTAACCCCGAGTTCATCAAGAGGCATTGTCCCCCTGTTTATTTCTTTCGCATTTTTTATATAAAACAGCATGTATGCATATTGAGACGCTGTTTCAGCACTTACCGCTTTTCTCCACGCAAACATAAAATCATTTGCTGTTACTGAGTCTCCATTTGACCACTTTGCATTTTTACGCAAATCAAATGTATATTTTTTACCATCTTCACTTCTTTCAAAAGATTTTGCTATAGCGGAAGTTGGATTATCTTGATCATCTAGCACATACAATCCCTCAAATATGTTTTGCATAACGTGTGCTGATGTACCATCCATCGTTTTCGTAGTATCAAGGGAAGGAATTTCTTCTGATACTGTTACATTTAACACTTGTTTTTTAGCTTCTACATCACTTTTATTCGCTTTATTATTACAAGCTGTTAAAAATAAAGATGTAACAAGTGCCATTACCATTAAACGGCTCTTTTTTCGCTTCATGAATTGCGCTCCTTAAATATAAAATATTATAAAACGTTATATTTTGTTGCTTCCATTATAATAAACCATTATTCATTATTAGTCGTTAATTATTCTCATTTTATTTAGCGACATATCAGCGATATTTTATGTCTATTTCGTATAGGTGTTAGCAAGTTCGTTTGCAAACTTGTTAGCGCTTTTTATATTTCTTCTATTACATACACCTTCACAAACACATCATACTTAGCTGCTAACTCTTCCAGTTTCTTTCCTCTGTATTTTGGGACAGTAAAGAAATGAATGACTGGCATCTTCCCGTTATATTTCTGCTTATATATTTGTGTGAACTCTTCATACTTTTTTAACTTCTCTTCATTCACTTTCATTTTCTGTGACCGATCTACTTCGACTCCATGAAGTATCCCTTCTTCGTCACGAAATTTCACATCAGGAATATAAAAAAATATGAGGTAACATTGAAATCATCATTCCAGATGAAATAAAGAAAGAACACAAAAAAGAATTAAAGAGAATGGAGATAGCTCATCCTCAAAAATAAAAATAAAAGCCGTAATTAACGGCTTTTATTTTTTGTCACCAAACTATTCTTTTGTTAAAAAATTATTAATTCACTTTAATATATTCATACCACCACTTACCACCTGGTCGAGTATCCATCCACCAAGTGATTTTATCTAGTTCTGAATTAGGCAATACCTCAGTTTGGATATAAGCAAGACCTGTTAATGGATTAACAACAACTTTCCCCTTTGTTCCTCGTTCAACCATAGCTTGAATCGCTTCATTTAGATAGTTTGTCCCGAATTCACCAGACTTAACATATTGATATCCACCATTAGAACCGCCGTTTCCTCCGCCATCTCCAACAGTTTGTCCCGTTAGAGCATATACGATAGAATTTGCGATTTTATCAACATTCCATTTAGCCATGTCGGATTCGTTATCGATGAATCCTAATTCGATAAGAATAGCTGGTGCTTTAGTTCCATTCAATACGGCTAAATCAGTACGTTGTTTCGCACCACGATCACGCCATCCAATATCTTTTGCTAGTTGAGCTGAGATTTTAGCCGCTAGGTCTTTTTGATCATAATACAGAACTTCCACACCCTGCCCATTCCCATCACTTGCATTAAGATGAAAAGAAACAACCAAATCCACATTATGGGAATTACTATTTCGAACGATATTATTTAAATTTTGCGCTTGAGTGCTTCCTACTTCGTCTGTATCATCATAGACTGTGTGTCCTAAAGCTCTTAACTTAGCTGCCACCGCATCTTTCACCTGACGATCCATAATATGCTCTTTTCGATTTCCAGAATTAGCCCCTTGTACAATACTGTTGTGCCCTCCGTGTAAACTATAACGAGTCATTATTCAACATCTCCTTTTTTATTATCATATTCAGAACTTGTCTTATTGCTCTTGTCACTTAAAATTTCAACTACACTCGTTAGTGCTGAAGGTTGCGGAATTTCCATACGACCAGCGTTTTCTAAAAGTGAAAGCAACTCATTTCCGATAAAAAATTGTCGCTTCACGAATAGCACTATTACTTCCAAGTGCTGTATCTAATTGGGTTGCCACTCCGATCAAAAGAAAAAGCACCGCCTTTTTGCGATGCCTTTGAAGCCAACTTTACTTTTTAACCTGCACACAGGACGTTCAATGCTCCGTAAAAAGTACCTGTATCTACACTGTTTATTGTTCCAAGTGTAACCGTATTCCCGTAATCATTTGTACCTCCGAAAACAGTAATGATATCTGCGTCATCGGTCATGTTTGCATATCTTGTACACATTGGCTGGTCGTGTCCTTCCCACACTGCTATACGAGACCCCGAAATACCATAGTTGTAAGGAATTATATTATTAACATTACTAATCACTTTCCAATAAGGAGTGTCTGCATAATTTAGTGATGTAATACTATCTCCTAATACAGCACATATTACAGCAGAAATACCAACAGAAAAATGTCACATTCTTTTGAATGTTTATTCGTTCAATAAAAAAAGCTACCCTATTCTATTTTCTAGAAAGGATAGCTTTCTCAAAAAGGTATATAAATACCTATCTTTGTAAACCACGTTTATAACGACTTGCTTCAAATATAATAAGCTCTTCATCTAACGTTTTACATTCGCCATTCCAAACGACACGTTTTCCGTTAATAATTACATCGCTTATATCTTTTCCACTAGCAGCATATACAAGGTGTGATAACACTTCATCAGCTGGTTGTAAATGCGGTTTATTCGATGGATCGATTGTAATAAAATCAGCACACTTACCAACCTCAAGTGATCCCGTTTGTTTCATCCCAATTACTTCAGCTGCTCCTTTCGTCGCAAGAGAAAGAGCTGTTTCAACTGGTAATGCTGTTGCGTCTTGATGAATACCTTTTTGTAATAAAGTTGCTATACGCATTTCTTCAAACATATCTAAATTGTTGTTAGATGCCACACTATCTGTTGCAATTCCTACTTTCATTCCTGCTTCTAGCATCGCTTTTACATTCGCTATACCAGATCCCAGTTTTAAATTACTATTTGGATTATGAGCTACGCGAACATCATGTTCTGCTAAGAAAGTACGCTCATTTTCATTTAATACTACACCGTGCGCAATAACTGTTGGGCGTTTAAACAACCCGCAACTTGCTGCATATTCTACTGGACGTTTTCCGTACTGTGCTTCAATATCACGTACTTCACGCTCTGTTTCCGAAAGGTGAATATGAACCATCGTTTGATTTTCTACGGCAATACGTGCACACTCTTCTAACAATTCTGTAGAACATGTATATGGACTATGTGGTGCAACCATCGTAGTTAACATGCCACTTTCGTTATAATAACGCTTCACATATTTCTCAGCTTCCTCAATCGCTTTCTTTTCGTCTTCTTTCGTTCCGAAGCTAAATAAAGTTCTTGAAACAGCAGCTCGCATCCCGCTCCTTGATACCGTTTCCATAATTGCGTCTTGATCTACTCCAATTGGATTAAACATGTCAGAGAATGATGTTGTACCACTTTTCA
Organism: Bacillus sp. LBA3-1-1.1; assembly: GCF_040676495.1. Classification (NCBI taxonomy): domain Bacteria; kingdom Bacillati; phylum Bacillota; class Bacilli; order Caryophanales; family Bacillaceae; genus Bacillus; species Bacillus sp. LBA3-1-1.1. Next base: position 324,023 of record NZ_JBEGIB010000012.1, on the reverse strand, counting down.
CCATTTCAAGTAATCCTAATTCCGTGCTAGCGACCGCTAGCTCTGGCGTAAACTGACTTTCAAGTGGCCAAATTCTCGTCTCAAGCCATGGCTGCAATAACATATCATCTCCGATACCTCTCAAAAGGCTCATAACAACATGTGTATGTGTATTGACAAGTCCTGGTAAAACCCACTTTCCTTTCATGTCAATTACTTCATCTACTTCAAAATCGTTAGCGAATTCTCCGCTATTTATATCTATAATTTGATCATTTTCTACAATGATATATCCATTTTCTATCACTTCATTTTGTTCATTCATCGTTGCAATTGTAGCGTTTACATAAGTTGTTTTCAAAAGTATTTCCCCTTTCAACTCTATGAAGTTCCCTTTAATAAGTTACCACCATTATAGTAACTTATTAAAGATTAAGAGTCAAAAGATAATTTTAATTCTTTCGTTGTCTTTTCCTTTAAAATGCTATATTGTTTTTCATTTGTATCTGCAAATGCTTCTTCCCGATTTGATTTCTCATCCATATAATTCAATTTTTCATTGAATTGAGTCTCTGTAAAATCAAACCTCTGCCCACCTATACAGTTATAAAAGTGCCACACCTCTCCTATTTTTGTCTTTTTAATTTTCCCTCCATATATATCTTGAACGACTAGAGCCGTTACACCACACTGTCCCTTTGCTGGATTTTCAATTGTCCACTTTGAACTTGTTTCAATTGACCACGATTTTATTAGTGCTTCATATATTCTTTTTCCCTTTACATTATCCATTTTCAGCTTCTCCTACTATTAATAGTTTTACACATCATATTTCAAAAGAGGCAGTAAACGCTCCTTAAAAACCGTTGATGGTGTCTCTCCGATTAACTTTGCTCCCATCTTCAAGTAAAGCCCTTTTGCATTTGGATCACTATCAATTGTAAAACTTTTTATTCCTAGTCCCTCTGCTTGCTCTATTACAAACTCCCAAAGTATTTTCCCGTACCCTTTCCCTTTGTAACTAGGATGCATGTATAGAAAATCGAGAGCATTGTCATTACGTAAAAATGAGAAAAATCCAATCTTCGTATTATCGTTTTCTAAAACATATACAAAATTATTTTTTATGTACTCTTCTGTAATTGTTAAATCTTCCTTACAAGCAAGTATGAATTCTTCACTATAGTTCCACGTTGCTTTTGAATGTAGTGCGAGTTCACTTAATTCATTCGCTTCACTTAATAACGCTTTTCTTATCTTCATGATTCTTTCTCCTCACCTTCGATATGTAAACTATAAAAATGATTCGAAAAATAATTTGAAAAACCTTTTATTTTCATAGATTAGAGATTATTTTTGTAAATCTTTATTATAGGTAACAATTTTTAAAAAGAAAAAGAACGCCATTCCTGAAAATTGGCGCTCTTTTTCTTTTAACCTATCTGGCATATTATATTAAGAATTATTTGTTTTACTACTCCTATAATACACACCTATACAGTTTCTAATACCGCTTCAAGCATTGTTCCATTTTTAGCATAATTCGTATGCCAAGAAAAAGCTTTTTCTAACACATGAGGAGTTTGTCCACCTCTTGTTTGTGCTTCTTCGAAATAAGCTCTTAGCTGGTCACGATACATTGGATGTACGCAATTCTCAATAATAAGTTCCACCCTTTCTCTTGGCGCAAGTCCTCTTAAGTCAGCATACCCCTGTTCAGTCACGATAACATCTACATCATGTTCAGTATGGTCTACATGAGAAACGAAAGGAACAATACTTGAAATGTTACCACCTTTTGCTATCGATTTAGTAACAAAGATAGCTAGACGTGCATTTCTCGCAAAATCACCAGAACCACCGATACCGTTCATCATTTTTGTACCTAAAACATGAGTAGAGTTAACATTTCCGTATATATCTAATTCTAAAGCAGTATTAATAGAGATTAATCCAAGGCGGCGAATGATTTCAGGATGATTAGAAATCTCTTGCGGGCGCATCATTAATTTGTCACGATATTTTTGAAAGTTAGAAAATACTTGTTGCATTTTCTCTTCAGAAAGCGTGATGGAGCAGCAGGAAGCAAAATTGACTTTCCCAGCATCCATAAGATCGAAGACCGCGTCTTGTAAAACCTCGGAATACACTTCTAAATCTTCAAATTCCGAATCTAACATTCCATGAAGAACTGCATTGGCCACTGAACCAATTCCCGATTGTAACGGCGCTAAACTATTTGTTAATCGGCCTACTTTGACTTCTTTTCGAAGGAACTCTATTAAATGTTGTGCCATAATAACAGTTTCTTCATCTGGAGGAACGATTGTCGATGGCGAATCCAATTGATTCGTAAACACAATTCCCTTCACTTTTTCAGCATCAATCGGAATACCGATCGTTCCAATTCGATCATCCGTTTTTACGAGCGGAATTGGAAGTCTCTCTCCTTGTTTACCTGGTTCATATAAATCATGTAGCCCCTCTAGTTGCGCGGATTGAGCCATATTCATTTCAATAATAATGGACTTAGCATTTAGGGAAAATGCTAAGGAATTTCCAATTGAAGTGGTTGGAATAATCATTCCGTCTTCGGTAATCGCAACCGCTTCCAAAATAGCGAAATCTATATCCATAACGTCAGCACGGAGTAACTCTGCTGTATGAGACAAGTGCTGATCCACAAATAAAAAGTCTCCGTTATTAATTCCTTTTCGCATAGTCGCATCGGCTTGGAAAGGCAACCTTTTCCCTAAAATTCCTGCCTCAGCAAATAATTTATCTACATCCGAACCTAAGGAAGCTCCAGTATAAACATTTACTTTAAAAGATTTATCATTCTTAACTTGGTTCACTAGCGCAAATGGGACTGCTTTTACATCCCCAGCACGTGTAAATCCACTTAATCCTAAAGTCATTCCACTTTGAATCCATGAAGCTGCTTCTTCAGGTGTAACTACCCGATTTTTTAAACGTTGATCCCTGATTCTATCCAAATTATTCTCCATATGTAATCCCTCTCTTAATGAATATTTATAATTATTTTACACATTAACACTATCAAAATAGGGATTTTCGTACACAATGCCGAAAATTCAGATAAAACAGCGGATCTAGGTTCTAAAGCAGAAAAATCTAGAATCCTAGAAGCTTACGAAAATAGCTAGCATACGATTGACTAACTGGTACCCTCTCTCCGTTATCCATAGAAAGTAAAAAAGTAGAATGGGTATCAGGATAAATCGCTTTAATATGATTAACATTTACAATAAATGAACGGTGACACCTAATAAATGAATCTTTCGGAAGCAAATATTCGAATTCTTGTAGAGAGTACTTATGTGTTCCTGTTAACTCTTCTGAATTCACATACGTCTTTTTATCTTTAGCCTCTAAATACATCACCTTTGAAAAAGGAACCGGAACCCATCCGTCTGTTGTTTTTAAAGTAACGACTGACTTACCATCCGTTAAAGCGGGATAAATTGCCGTCACGCAACCTTCAATCTTTCCATTATTTGAAAATGGTACGGCCATTCCATGATAAGGAATACCGAAAACATCCCGGTTAATAAACTCAGAGGCTTTTTGCTTCGTTACCATTGCTTTATGAGCAATCGTCCCTTCCTTTATAGGATCACCGGCGCTAATCTTTAAATCAATTCGTTTACTTGGCCGATAGTAAATATATTCTTTCGTATTCGAAACGGCGATTGAAATTTCATCTGAAAATAATTCCCCAACAACATCTAGTAGTATACCTAATGTTTTATCTTCCATAGTATTAACACCTCATTTACTATTATACTACTATTATGATTTGTAAAACCGTTCAGCAATTTGAACGGTTTTACAAACAATTTAGTTCACCTTAGCCCCATAACATCTTGCCACTGCAACTGCCTGTGCTATATCTAATTTCACATTTTTTAAATCAAAACTTGTAAAATCAATTCTATCAACTATCGCTCCTTTCAAATCTGCACCACTAAGTTTCGCCTTACCTAATTGTGCACCTGTTAAATCCGCTTCACGTAAATCTGCTTTTTCTAAATTACATTCATATAAGTCAGCTTCAATTAAACGTACACCCTTTAGCATTTGTTTACTTAAGTTCGCGAACCTTAAATTTGTATATGACCAATCACCCGATATTATTGTTATTCCGTCTAAATTCGCTTCTTCAAAATCGGAGCCAGTCATTTTACATTCTTCAAACTTAGATACGAATAAATTCGTACCAACAAACTTACAATTTGCAAATGTAGTTCCTTGATGGATAGAAGCATTAAAAAGAGAACCAGTAAAATCACATTCTATAAAATTACAATTTTTAGTAAAAACTTCTGGTGCGTCTATCCCTCTAAAACGGCATTTTATGAAGGTACAATTTTTTAATTCCTCTTCTTTAATCAATTCATATTGAAAATCTATTTCTATATATTCTTTATTTACAAATCCACCCATAATCTTTCCTCCATTTCCTCAAAGAAACCTCACTTCAAAAAAGTGAGGTTTCTTCTCATACAATATGTCTATCTAACCAAGAAATCAAATCTTTAAACACTTCATCTCTATTCACTTCATGGAACATTTCATGTCTACCATTTTCATATAAACGTAGTGTCACGTCTTTCACACCACATTTTTTATAGTTTTCATAAACTTCTGTTACACCTTTTCCCATATCTCCAACGGGATCACGATCACCAGAGAATATATGTATTGGAAGATTTTTTGGCGTCTTCTTGTATTCTTCTAGTTTATTTACTTCTAGTACACCCGAAAATAATTCTCGATAAAAACTCGTCGTACAAATGAATCCACATAACGGATCCGCAATATATTTATCAACTTGATTCATATCTGAAGATAACCAATCAAATTTTGTACGATTTGGTTTAAAGTGCGAATTGAAATTTCCGAAAGATAAAAAGTTTAGCATCGGGCTTTTCGTTTTGGGCCCGCGTAATTTCATCTCAATTGTCGCTACTTTATAACCGATACTTCCTAAAAGCCCTGGATTTCCACCAGTTCCTGAAATAAGAAATCCATCATATAGTTCACCTCTAAGTTGTACAGCTCTTCTTGATAAAAAAGATCCCATACTATGTCCAAGTAAAAACAATGGACCTGTCTGCTCTTCTTTTATCATTTCCGAAACAAAAATCACATCAGACACAGCCTGATTCCAACCTATATTTGGTTCGAAATGACCATAGTCTTCTTCTCTTTTTACTGTTTTCCCATGCCCTTTATGATCATGAGCATAAACACCATATCCTGCTTCTAATAAAGCATCAATAAAGTCTGTATAAACACCTGCATATTCTGTCATACCATGTGCAATTTGAATAATCCCTCGCGGATCTCCTTCTGGTAACCACTTACGCAAATAAATTTCCGATCCATCCAATGCCGTAACGAAACTTTCCTGTACGTTCATTTCGTCAGCCCCCAAATCTATTATGTATCTCAAAAAATGAATATCCATTCATTATTCTTATTATGTATTATATGCAATTGCTTCTATTATGACAAATGCATTCATTCATTGTTTATCTTTCAAACTATTCTCTTGACGGACCTGAAATAAAATTATATAGTTACTTACATAAAGTAACTATATAATTTTTAGGAGGTTTTTACTATGATGCCATCACTATTTTTAGCACACGGTTCACCAATGCTTGCTATTCAAGATACAGACTATACACGCTTTTTAAAGACACTTGGAGAAACATATAAACCGAAAGCTATTGTTATTTTTACCGCTCACTGGGAAAGTGAAGTATTAACGATTTCCTCTTCAGATGAAGAATATGAAACAATTTATGATTTTGGAGGTTTTCCTCCTGAGTTATACGAAATCAAATATCGTGCGAAAGGCTCTTCTAGCATTGCGTCTATGCTAGCAACAAAATTTAAAAACAAAGGCATTCCAGTCCATCATAATATGACGAGAGGGTTAGATCATGGTTCATGGACACTCCTGCACCGTATGTATCCAGAAGCAAATATTCCTGTCATACAAATATCAGTAAATCCATTCCTTCCTGCAAAAGAACAATTTGAAATTGGAGAATCACTAAAAGGACTTGGACAAGAAGATATTTTAGTAATTGGCAGCGGTGTTACTGTTCATAATTTACGAGCATTGAAATGGAATCAAACAACACCTGAAAAATGGGCAATTGAATTTGATGATTGGATTATTAAACATATGCAGACCAATGATAAAGATGCATTGTTTAATTGGGAGAAAAATGCGCCTCATTCACAATTGGCTGTTCCACGAGCAGAGCATTTTGTACCTTTATTTATCGCAATGGGTAGTGGTGAACAGACAGGGAAAGTCATTCACCGTAGCTACGAGCTTGGTACATTAAGTTATCTTTTCCTTCAGTTTTAATAAAAAAGGATGAAGCAACTATCGCTTCATCCTTTTTACTGTTCATTCACCTAATTAACTAACTTCCAAATGTTGTTTCTCTGATACCTCTGCATTCTTACTATGAAAATAAACCCAAATACATGCAATAAATAATAATGATGATGTAGAGAAGAAAACATATTGGAAGCCTGCGTGAGCTGCAATTTGCCCACCAAGTACTGGACCAATCATATTTCCTAAAAACTGAAACGATTGATTATATCCAAATATTCGTCCCGTTACATGGGTTGGCGTATGTTGTTTTAGTAGAGTTTGTACGGAAGGTAATAGTCCTGCTTGTGCAATACCTAATAAAAAGCGAAGAATTAATAGTTGCCAAGCTGAGGTTACAAATGCTTGCGGAATAAAAATAATTCCGGCAGCAAACAACGCTACAACTAACGTTTTTTGAGGTCCAATATGATCTGATAATCTTCCTAGCTTAGGAGCTGCTAAAATTACTGCTAATCCTGTTGCAGACATGACTGCACCTGCAAGCATTTCAATATGATCTGTTCCTGGTCCTGCCAAATGCTTTACGTACAACGTAATAATAGGTTGAATCGACATATTTGCAAGCTGAATAATAAACGTTGCTACAAATAAACTTATTATTAAATGTTTCGCAGGGACCATCGTCCATACTTTTTTCGGCTGTGCCTTTTTTGCTTTAGCAGAATGTTTCTCCTCATGTAAGAAGAAAAAGACGATAAGAAAGGAAAGGAATAAGAAAGCTCCTGTAACTAAAAAAACATGGCGCATTCCGATTAACTCTGACAAATAACCTCCGAGTATCGGCCCAAGTAATGAACCACTCACGCCTCCAGTTGAGATTGTAGAAATCGCCCAACCTGAATGTTCTTGCGGAGTTTCTGCAGCAATAAATGTCATCGCTGTAGAAAGGAAACCTGATACCGCTCCCATTAAAAACCGAAGTGCGACTAGTTGATACACGTCCGTCACAAACCCCATAAGCGTCATAATTATCGCCATACCAAGGCTCGCACGTATAAGCATCAATTTCCGTCCATGTATATCACCAAGCTTGCCCCATATTGGTGATACGATCGCACCCATTAAAAATGTCACACCAAATGCAAGTCCCGACCACTGTGCAATACTAGAAGTGCCGGTCACCCCTAATTCCTCAATATAAAAAGATAAAAAAGGAATTACTAAACTCATACCGGCTGCAGTGGTAAAACAACCTAGCCAACAAATCATTAAATTTCGTTTCCAGCTGGCCATTTTCACACCTTCTTTCATTCGATACCCATTCTACACCGTTTTCTAGAAAAAGTTTAGTAATTTGCTTTATACATAATAAAACTCTATCCCTTTGCATTCTTTGCAAAGGGATAGAGTTAATTATCTCCTATGGGTATTAAACGTGCATTACAGCATCGTTCGTAAAACTCAATCGGACCTGCTTGTCCTATAATTGCATACTCATATCCGCTTTTCTTCATGTTATATAAACAATGATTCAATAACGTCTTCCCAACACCGTTTACACGATTATGTTTCGCTGTACCCATCGGGCCAAACAGCCCTTTCTTTCCTCTCACAACGTCATAACAAGCGAAACCAATGATTTCTCCTCCTTGTTCAGCAATAAAAATAGGTAACTCTTCTTTATACGTCCGGAATCCATAATCTAAAGATTTTGACCAACGCTCACCAAATTCATCCTTAACAAAACGTGCCAACTTTTCAAAATCAGAAGAGATCGCTTTTCTAATATTACAGCTTAAACTATTACAAATAGGATCAAATCTTTTTAATGCAACCGTCAAGTCTCTTGGTTCAGATGTAATTTGCAATACATCTTTTTTCATCTTTTTACTTATAACCTTATCAATAACTGTATCCCCTTGAAAAATTGCATATAAAACATGCCCTTCATTTATTACTATTTGCTGAAAACGTTCCATCCGTTTCTTCGCTACTTTTAAAACTTCTATCGTCTTATTTGAAACTTTAAACTCCCCAACATTTATGTATTCTATTTCATTTGCATAATATTGTTGGAGTAACGATATCTTTGCTAAAAAATCCATACCCACCGTGTGAAATAAATACATATGTAATTCCGCGCAAACTCCAGTACCTTCCTTACAAGCTCCTATAAATAGATGAACTGGATGGATAATACCTTTACTACACTCAGCCTCTTCTGCTGCGATCTCCAATATTTTATATGCACGTTTTGTAAATTGGAATTCCACCATCTATATCCCTTCCCCTAATGACTTATTATCAAACCATAACCATATATAATAGAAACAATTACTCCAACCATTAATATGCCTGGAAGTAAATTTGCCACTTTAATTTTAATAACTCCAAGTAAGTTTAATCCGATTGCGAATATCATAATACCGCCAGTAGCCGTCATTTCCACTATAAATTGATTCATTAATTCTTTTGGAACAAAACTATTAATTTGTGTTGCAAAAACTGCAATACCTCCCTCATATAAAATCACTGGAATCGCTGAAAATACTACACCAATTCCTAGAGTTGTCGTTAATATAATAGAAATGAATCCATCGATAATCGCCTTTGTAAATAAAATATCATGATTTCCGCGGATCCCACTGTCCAATGCACCAAGTATCCCCATTGCACCAATTGCAAAAATAAGCGTGGCTGTTACAAAGCCTTCTGATATGCTCCCTTTCCCTTTCGATCCAACTTTATTTTCTAGCCAATCCCCTAACAGTTTTAACCTTTCTTCTAATTGTAGCCATTCTCCAATTACCGTACCAATAACTAAACTTAGTATGACAACAAGAAAATTTTCACTTTTTAATGCCATTTGAAGTCCAAGTACAGTAACCGCTAAACCGATTGCATGCATAATTGTTCCCTTCATACTTTCTGGAATCGCACTAAATAATTTACCAAGTAAAGTACCAAATATAATACAAATCCCATTTACAACTGCTCCTAATATAACCATTTCTCATTCTTCACCCTTCGAATTCTTCATTTCTATATTTTGATTTATACATTGATTTACAGGTTACCTATATGTTAACTTAATGTTGTGAATATTAACAAACGTTTTTCACTACATAACCCGCTATTTTTTTGTTACTATACAAAGACCGATTGCCTTTAGTAGATTCATTGTTAATCTAATTGCGGGATAAACTCAAAAGGGAAGGTATTTATGAAAACTTTATTAAAACGATTTCTGTTAATAGCCTTTTTCATTACACCAATTGTGTTATTAATCAACTACTCTTTTATTTCAAAAGCGAAAGACAAACCTGATATGCAAAACAAATCTAGTAAAACAGCTTCAAAAAGCGAAAAGAAAATAGAAGAGCCTGAAATCACACTCACCTTCTCTGGTGATACAATGTTCGATTGGCAATTACGTCCCGTAATCGAAAAAAATGGGGCTGATTATCCATTCCAACATGTAAAAGAAGAAATAACAAAAGCTGATATTTCTTTTATTAATTTAGAGTCAGCATTTACAACGAGAGAAAAAAAAGTACCTGGACAACAATTTTGGATTAAAAGCGACCCATCCACACTACAAGCAATAAAAAATACTGGATACGATATTGTCAATATTGGCAATAACCATACGCTTGATTATGGACAAGATGGACTACTAGACACCATTTCTCACGTCGAAAAATTAAAACTACCTTACACTGGATCCGGAAAAAATACTGAAGATGCTTATACCGCTCGTGAACTAACTGTAAAAGGAAAAAAGTTTAAATTTCTTTCCTTCGTTCGATTTATGCCTAACTTTAATTGGGTAGCTGGTGAAAATAAGCCTGGCGTTACGAACGGATATGATCTAGATCTTGTAACAAAAACGATTCAAGAACAAAAGAAAGATGCTGATTATGTGATCGTTTATATGCATTGGGGCGTTGAAAAATCAAATCGTCCAATAGAATACCAAAAACAATATGTACCTAAAATGGTTGAAGCAGGAGCTGACGCTATTGTCGGCAGTCATCCACATTGGTTACAAGGGTTTGAGTATTATAATAAAGTTCCTATCGCTTACTCATTAGGGAACTTTTTATTCCCAAGTTATGTGAATGGAAAAAGCGCCGAAACTGGCGTATTAACTTTAACCTTTAAAGGAAATGATGTCCAAATGTCATTCAATCCTTACATCATTCGCAACAACCAAGTTTCTCCTGTAAATGAGGAAGAAAAGAAAAAAGCTCTACAATATTTACAAGCAGTTTCAACTGATGTAGAAATTGATGATACAGGGAAAATAATAAACAAACGCAACTAAACAGCACGAGTGCCATTTCTCTGTAACATACATTACAGGGTAGGTGATGAACATGCTAAAAAACTTATTAGAAAATGTAAGTCTGTTAGAAAACATATATAAAATATCTATAGCAATCCTGCTTTTATGTTCAGTTTTTTCTATTAGGCTACTAAAAAAAATAAAACGAGAGAGAAAACTTTCTCCCTTTGAATTTACAATGTACATAATCATTCGTATTGCCATATTTTTTTGGTTAACTAGCTTTATCCTTCTTGAATATGGAGCGTATTTAGTTTAACTATAAAAAGATAGAACAAGCACTATTTCCTCTGCTTGTATCTATCTTTTTTCATTTCAAATACAATCATATGTTTACTTTTTTCTACTAAATAAGTAAATCAAACAAAACAGGATTTTTATTAAGCTCCACAAATTGAATATCATTTTCTTTAAAACGACTAATTAATTGCTCGTAATCTTCTTTATGTTTTAATTCTACACCGACTAGCGCTGGACCATTTTCTTTATTATGTTTCTTAATGTACTCAAATCGTGTAATATCATCTTCTGGGCCTAATCCCTTATCCAGAAACTCTCTTAGTGCTCCTGAACGCTGCGGGAATTCAATGATGAAGTAATGCTTTAATCCTTCATAAATGAGAGAACGTTCTTTCATTTCTTGCATTCTATCAATATCATTATTTCCACCACTTAACGTACATACTACTGTTTTCCCTTTTATTTCATCTCTGTAAAGATCAAGCGCTGCAATTGAAAGCGCACCAGCGGGTTCAGCTACAATTGCATTTTTCTTATACAGTTCTAAAATCGTCGTACAAACCTTTCCCTCTGGTACTAAAACAATATCATCAATTACATCTTTACAAGTTTCAAATGTTAACTTCCCTACCTTTTTAACCGCTGCCCCATCAACAAAACTATCTATTTTCTCCAATGCCACATTTTCATTTTGAAGAAAAGCCTCCTTCATAGATGCAGCCCCCATCGGTTCTACACCAATGACCTTTGTAGCAGGACTAACACCTTTCACATATGTACCAACACCTGATGCTAACCCACCACCGCCGATTGCTGTAAAGATATAATCAACTGGTTTCTCCATATCATGCATAATTTCAACCGCCACTGTTCCTTGACCAGCAACGACATACGGGTCATCAAACGGATGAACAAATGTCATCTTATTTTCATCACAATAGCGCTGTGCTTCTTGGAAAGAGCTATCAAATGTATCACCGACTAATACAATTTCCGCAAAATCACCACCGAAAAATTGTACTTGTGATACTTTTTGTTTAGGCGTTGTCGTCGGCATGAAAATTTTCGACGGAATCTTCAATAAATTACAAGTGTAAGCAACTCCTTGTGCATGATTACCAGCGCTTGCACAAACAACGCCGTTTTGTAATTGTTCTTTCGGTAAGCTTTGAATCAAATTATACGCACCACGAATTTTGAAAGAGCGAATCAATTGTAAGTCTTCTCGTTTCACATAAACGTCACAATCATATTTCTCAGATAAAACTGTATCACGTTGTAACGGTGTTTTAATAACGATATCTTTCATGCAATTATGAGCCATTAAGATATCTTCAATTTTCACTCTCTCCTTTACCTTTTGCACCATTTCATATCATCCTTATCTCTTTTAAATTGGCTCAATCAAAATCCGGGATTTTTAGAACTGCACCTGTATTCGCCGATGTTACCATCTGTGCATAACGTCCAAGCCAGCCAGTTTTCACTTTCGGTTCTGGTCGTTTCCATTCTTTTTTACGCTTATTTAATTCTTCATCACTCACCCTTACTTCTAACAAACGTTCTTCAACATCAATACAAACTATATCCCCTTTCTCAAGAAGAGCAATCGTTCCACCTGCAGCTGCTTCCGGTGAAATATGCCCTACCGAAATACCACGTGAAGCACCGGAGAAACGTCCATCCGTTAATAGCGCAACATCAGCACCTAATCCCATGCCGGCAATTGCTGACGTCGGAGCTAACATTTCTGGCATACCAGGGCCGCCTCTTGGTCCTTCATAACGAATAACAACGACATCTCCTTTTTTCACTTTTCCAAGCATAATGCCCGCAAGCGCCTCATCTTGTGAATTAAAAATAACGCAAGGTCCTTCAAATCGTTTTACCTCTGTTGCCCCGCTTTTAATAACCGCTCCGTCTTTCGCAAGGTTTCCTTTTAATATACGTAATCCCCCTTCTTCACTATGAGGGTTTTCGAGAGAATGAATAACTTCCTTATCTTTAATCTCTGCATGAGCAATGTTTTCTCTTAATGTTTGCCCAGTAGCAGTTATTCGATCTAGATGAAGTACCCCTTCCTTTCTGCTCATCTCTTTCAAAATTGCACTAATCCCGCCTGCTCGATCAATATCTTCCATATGCCAATTAGAAGCAGGGCTTACCTTACATAAATGCGGTACACGTCTTGAAACAGCATCAATACGGTTCATATCGTAATCTAATCCTGCCTCTTGTGCGAGCGCTAGCGTGTGTAATACTGTATTCGTAGATCCTCCCATCGCCATATCAAGTGCAAATGCATCATCAATTGCCTCTTCTGTCACAATATCGCGTGGCTTAATATCTCTCTCAATTAAAATTTTTAATTTCTCTGCTGCTTGTTTAATTAACTCCTCACGTCTTGGATCAATCGCTAAAATACTACCATTTCCTGGAAGGGCTAAACCTAACACTTCACATAAACAATTCATAGAATTCGCGGTAAACATACCCGAACAAGAGCCACAAGATGGACAGCCATGATCTTCGATATCCTTTAATTCTTCTTCTGAAATTTTCCCGGATTGATAAGCTCCTACCCCTTCAAAAACGGAACTTAAATCGACAACTTCTCCTTTAGATGTTTTTCCCGCAGCCATCGGGCCGCCTGAAACAAATACAGTTGGAATGTTAATACGAAGAGCCGCCATCATCATACCAGGTGTAATTTTGTCACAGTTTGGAATACAAATCATGCCATCAAACCAATGTGCATTTACAACTGTTTCTACTGAATCTGCAATAATTTCACGACTCGGAAGCGAATAACGCATACCGATATGTCCCATCGCAATACCGTCATCTACTCCAATTGTATTGAATTCGAATGGCACCATGCCTGCCGCACGAACGGCTTCTTTTACAAGTTTCCCAAACTCGTTCAAGTGCTTATGCCCTGGAATAATTTCAATAAAAGAATTACAAATCGCAATAAACGGTTTATCAAAATCCTCATCTTTCAAACCAGTTGCTTTTAATAAACTACGATGTGGCGCTTTATCAAAACCTTTTTTAATCATGTCACTTCTCATCTTGTCAAATCCCCTCTTACGTATTTTTCACTTATACTCTCTTAATCTATTTCTTTACTAATTCTTTCGGTGCATGAATCCAGCTCATCATTTCACGAAGCTCTGCTCCTACTTTTTCTAGCTGATGATTTTGTTCTGCTTTTTTCATCGCATTATACGTTGGACGCCCTGCTTGATTTTCTAAAATCCATTTCTTCGCAAATTCACCTTGCTGAATTTCTGCAAGAACACGTTTCATTTCTTTCTTCGTTTCATCTGTAACAATTCTCGATCCTGTTACATAATCTCCAAACTCTGCCGTATCTGAAATAGAATGACGCATACTCGTTAATCCGCCTTCGTACATTAAATCCACAATTAACTTTAATTCATGCAAACATTCAAAGTATGCAATTTCAGGACGATATCCACCTTCCGTTAACGTTTCAAAACCAGCTTTCACAAGTGCTGTTACTCCTCCGCAAAGTACTGCTTGCTCACCGAATAAGTCTGTTTCTGTTTCTTCTTGGAATGTCGTTTCAATTACACCTGCACGTGTACAACCTACACCTTTTGCATACGCTAATGCTACATGTAGTGCTGTTCCCGTTGCATCTTGATGCACTGCGACTAATGCTGGGACACCATTTCCTTCTTGGAAGACACGGCGAACGAGATGACCTGGACTTTTCGGCGCGACCATCGCTACATCTACGTAACTTGGCGGATTAATTTGCCCGAAGTGAATATTAAATCCATGTGAGAAAAGTAACATTTGTCCTTCACGAAGATTCTCTTCTACTTCTGTTCGATACACATAAGCTTGCTGTTCATCCGGCAATAACATTTGTACAACTTGTGCGGTTCGAACCGCTTCTGAAACGGACATTACTTCAAACCCATCTGCTTTTGCTACTTCATATGATTTACCAGGACGAACACCAACTACAACTTCCACACCAGAATCTCGTAAGTTTTGTGCTTGGGCATGACCTTGAGATCCATATCCGACTACCGCAACTGTTTTCCCTTTTAATAGCTCTAAATTTGCATCTTTCTCATAATAAGTTTTCATATTCCATACACTCCTTATAATTTATTTACTTGCAGTACATTGATTAATTTTTTCAACTGACTGACAAGTAACGTTGCTTCATTTTCAGTACAAACTGCTGTTAGTTTCATTTCAGAAGCACCACTTGTATCTCTTTCGTTTAAGTTTAAAGATGAAATATAATAACCACGCCGAGCAAAAATTCCACTTATACGTAATAAGACGCTCGGATCGTTATGAATAACTAATGAAAAAGTATGACTCATTCTTCCCACCTCTTCATAATCATTTCGTTATTCCCTTTGTTTGGCGGAACCATTGGAAAGACGTTTTCACCTTCTTCTACACAAAAGTCAACTACGACAGGACCTTCATGAGAAAATGCTTCTAACATTACCTTTTTCGCCTCAAACGAATTTGTTGCTCTTAGCCCTTTTACACCATAAGCTTCTGCTACTTTCACAAAATCTGGTGACCCAATTCTCGATTCCGACAAACGGTTTTCATAAAACATTTCTTGCCATTGCCTTACCATTCCTAAAAATTTGTTGTTTATGATGAATACTTTGACAGGAATATTATTTTCAGCAATTGTTTGCAGCTCTTGAATGTTCATTTGGAAAGAAGCATCACCAGCAATACAGATGACAAGTTCTTCTTCTTTTGCAAGCTGAGCACCAACTGCCGCCGGGAAACCAAACCCCATCGTTCCTAGTCCGCCAGATGTTAGAAAAGTCCGTGGGTTTTTCGCTTTATAAAAATGCGCAGCCCACATTTGATGTTGTCCTACTTCTGTCGTAACAATCGCTTCACCATTCGTTAATTCACTTACTAGACTAATAACATGCTGTGGTTTTAACTCACCTTCTTTTTGATTGTAGGAAAGAGGATATTCCTCCTTCCATTCCTCTATTTTCGTAAGCCATTCATTTGTTTGTGTACGAATTGGCATATGTAACAACATGTGTAACGCTTTTTTCACATCTCCAACAATCGGATATTCCACAGTTACATTTTTATGGAACTCCGAAGGATCTATATCAATATGTACCTTTTTCGAATGCGGAGAAAAGAGTTCTAATTTTCCTGTTACACGATCATCAAAGCGAACACCCAAAGCAAGTAGTAGATCACATTCTGTTACTGCCATGTTTGCAGCATACGTTCCATGCATGCCGAGCATTCCTAAAAATAACGAATCTCCCGGCGGATATGCACCAATTCCCATTAAAGTGGAAACGACAGGAATACGATTCTCCCTCGCAAACTGGATGAGTTCATCAGATCCACCTGCATGAATGACACCTCCGCCGATATAAAGAAGTGGGCGTTTTGCTTCGGAAATAGCTTTAGCTACCTCTCTAAGCTTCCTACTGTCTGGCATAGGCTCTAGTTTGTATCCTGGAATCTCAATTACTTCATTATAAAAACTTGTTACCTTTTCATTTTGAACATCTTTTGGAATATCAATTAACACTGGTCCTGGGCGCCCGCTTTCGGCGATGTAAAAAGCTTCTTGTACAATGCGTGATAAATGATTCACATCACGAACTTGGTAATTATGCTTCGTAACGGGTACTGTAATTCCGACAACATCCGCTTCTTGAAATCCGTCTTTACCAATTAAAGGCGTTGCAACTTGCCCTGTAATGACTACTAAAGGAATCGAATCCATATAAGCATCTGCTAAACCCGTAACTAAATTCGTCGCCCCTGGGCCAGAGGTAGCAAAGACTACCCCAACCTTTCCAGAAGCTCTCGCATATCCTTCTGCCGCATGAATGGCAGCTTGTTCATGACGAGTTAACACGTGCTTTAAACCACTTTCGTATAACGCATCGTATATTGGTAAAATCGCGCCGCCCGGATAACCGAAAACAGTCGTTACACCTAATTTCTTCAAACATTGAATAACGTGTCCAGCACCTGTAGCTTCTTCACTCTGCAGTTCATCATATGCTGTATACTGTTCCTCCATTTCAATTAACTCCTCTCCCTATTTACGCTAAACTTTCCGCCAATCCTGGAACACGTACTCCTCTTTCTCTCGTTAATTTTTTAAATTCTTCGGTTAATCTTTTTGTTACATCTCCTGGTTTTCCATCTCCAATTTCTCTTGAATCTACTTTCACTACAGGAATTAGTTCCGCTGCAGTTCCTGTTAAAAACACTTCATCTGCTACATATACGTCATGGCGAGTAAACGGCCTTTCCTCACACGGAATATTAAGTCGCTCACATAACTCAATCACACTATTTCTCGTAATACCTTCTAGCGCCCCTAAGTACGAAGGAGGTGTTAACACTTTTCCATCTTTCACAATGAAAACATTATCTCCAGACCCTTCACAAACATATCCTTGTTGATTTAACATAAGGGCCTCTAACACTCCTGCTTGTGCCGCTTCAATTTTTACAAGTACGTTATTTAAATAGTTCATTGACTTAATACGTGGATCTAATGCATCTGGCGTATTACGTCTCGATGCAACAGATACAACGCTTAGTCCATTATCATAAAATTCCTGCGGGAATAACTTTAATTGCTCTGCAATAATAATTACGCTCGGTTTCACACAACTTCTCGGATCGAGTCCTAAGTCACCTTTTCCTCTTGAAACAATTAATCGAATGTAGGCATCTGCGTATTCATTTTTTTGCAATGTTTGTAAAACTGCTTCTTCCATTTCGTCAACCGCCATTGGAATTGTAAGTAAAATAGATTTCGCCGATTCATATAATCGTTTCACATGTTCTTTTAAACAAAATACATTTCCTCCGTAACTACGAATCCCTTCAAATACACCGTCCCCGTATAAAAAGCCGTGATCATATACTGAAACAACTGCCTTTTCTTTTTCTACAAATTCCCCATTCATGTAAATGTACTGGTTTCCCATCTCACATCGCTCCTCTTTTTTCTCTCTATTTTTGCAACCTATTTCTATATCGATTGCTGAGATGAGTATTTTAACAGAATATTCAGTATACTAATCTTAAAAATATACTCGTCTCAACAATCGATTACTTACACACTTGTAGCAATCCATTGCTGAGACGAGAGACTCGTGGTACCACTCAGCTTCCTTACACTTCTCACGAAATATAAGCTCTGCAAGTCCAATTAGACTTTTGTTTTTCTATCGGAAACAACTCCGCTACTTTTTACTAACTTCAAAAGCAGTGCTCCGAGGTGATTTTCAATGATTCAATTGTTACCACCCTCACAGCCTTTGGGCGGCTCTCTGAAACAATCTTTATCATTTACTCTCCTCTTCCCCGCATTCTTTTATTCTATTTTTTAAAATAAAAACTCTCGCCTCAGCAATCAACTACTACAAATTAGTAGCTTTGATTGCTGAGGCGAGAGTTTCGCGTTACCACTCAGCTTCCTTATACTTCTCACGAAATATAAGCTTCATAGGTCCAATCAGACCTCCGTCCTTTTACCGGAGACGATGCCGCCGCCCTCTACTCAGTTTCCCTTTCGCAAGCGATGCTCCGAGGTGATCTTCAATGATTCGATTGCTACTACTCTCACAGCCTAGGAGTAGCTCTCTGAAACGACCATAATCATCTACTTTCCTCTTCTTTGCATATACAACATATAAAGTTAGAAAATTCTTAATTAACTTTTATTTGTTACACGTATTATAGGACGCGACTCTTTTCATTGTCAACATGTTTTTAGAAAAAAATTAAAATTCATTCTATTCACTAGAAATCTATTTATTTTTTCTCAAAACAAAATCGGAATGAACTTCTTACACATACTCATATATTACTTAAGTATGTTCGCTTTACTACATAAAGAAAAACAACTTAAAAACATATACAAGTTATGAGGAGATGAGAAAATTATGTTAAAAGGTAAAATAGCATTAGTTACAGGAGCAAGCCGAGGAATTGGACGTGCTATCGCAAAACGGTTAGCAAACGACGGTGCATTAGTTGCTGTTCATTATGGAAATCGAAAAGAAGATGCTGAAGAAACTGTTCATGAAATTCAATCAAATGGCGGATCAGCTTTTTCTATCGGTGCAAATCTTGAATCTTTACACGGTGTAGATAACCTGTATATTTCTCTAGATAACGAACTACAAAAAAGAACTGGTGGAACACAATTTGATATTTTAATAAACAACGCTGGAATCGGTCCTGGTGCTTTTATTGAAGAAACGACTGAACAATTTTTTGATAGAATGGTTTCAGTAAATGCAAAAGCACCATTCTTTATCATTCAACAAGCACTACCACGTTTACGTGACAATAGCCGAATTATTAATATTTCATCAGCTGCCACCCGCATTTCTTTGCCTGATTTCGTTGCATATAGTATGACGAAAGGTGCAATTAACACGATGACTTTCACGCTTGCAAAACAACTCGGAGCACGAGGAATAACAGTGAATGCAATACTTCCAGGCTTTATTAAAACAGATATGAACGCAGAACTATTGAGCGACCCAATGATGAAACAGTACGCTACTACTATTTCCGCTTTCAATCGCTTAGGTGAAGTAGAAGATATTGCCGATACCGCTGCTTTTCTTGCTTCTCCAGACAGCCGCTGGGTTACTGGACAATTAATTGATGTTAGCGGAGGATCTTGTTTATAAAAAACATATATTTTCAAATCTTTTTTATTGCGCAATAAAACAATTTATATAATACTATATAAAACATATACATTTAGGAGGATTACAGCAATGTCCGAAAAAACATACGAACTCGCAACCTTCGCAGGTGGTTGCTTTTGGTGCATGGTAAAACCATTTGATGAACTTCCTGGTATTCATAAAGTACTTTCTGGTTATGCAGGAGGTCATATAGAAAATCCAACATATGAACAAGTAAAATCAGGGACATCTGGACATTTAGAAGTCGTCCAAATTACATTTGATCCTTCTATTTTCCCGTATCAAAAATTACTAAATTTATATTGGCCACAAATCGATCCGACTGATGATGGCGGACAATTTTTTGACCGTGGTCCCTCTTACCGCACAGCAATTTTTTATCATAATGAAACACAAAAAGAGCTTGCAGAAAAATCGAAGCAAACGCTAGCAGAAAGCGGTATGTTTAAAGAGCCTATTGTGACTGAAATTCTTCCTGCTGCACCTTTTTATGAAGCAGAAGAGTACCACCAACATTTCTATAAAAAGAATCCAGAGAAATATGCTACTGAGCAAAAAGAATCTGGCCGTGAAGACTTTATAAAAGAAAATTGGCAAAAAAAATAATAAAAACGCATCGTGCTTTTTTTCAAAGTGCGATGCGTTTTTATCTTTGAAAAAAGTACCATACAATTAAAAGAACAACCTCTGTTAATGTCCAAAGTACTATCTCGTTTTTTACTCTATTCTTTTTATTAGTCATTTCATCTCCTCCTAATAGCTATTAAACATATTCTAGATTTCCTTTGTTTAATTGTCCACTTGATGTACGTGAATACATCCTTACATATTCTTATAACAAGCGTACCAATTATTCCAATTACAATCGCAATTAATAACATCTGTCCAAAACTAAGAGAATTTGTGTACGTTATGTAGAGAATGATACATACAAGTGAAAAATCTGGTAAAAAAAGCAAAAACTTTTTAAACATCTCTTCACCTCTCCTTATGCTTTGTAAACTATGTCTTCTACTGTATTTGAAATATAGTTTGTTCGAAAATTCCATTTAGACCCTCATTTTATGGAAAAGAATAAGAACCCCTTTTGAATAGAGATTCTTACTCAGCAGATTTAAATTTGATTATTTTCTACATATCCTATTCCATAATTACGCCTGAAATAACATAATATTACCAGCGATTTACTAGAAATTAAACATTCTTATTCCCCATCAACAAATATTTAGATTGACAAAATATTGGGATCGGGTAGTCGGATACCGTGCCAGCTGTCTACATCGCATTGGCCATATTCGTTATCACCTACTGCTACCACCGTGCCGTCAGATGTAAGGCCGACGGTATGTGCACACCCCGCCGCTATCGCTACAATATCGCTCCAATCGCTTACATTACATTGACCATACTCATTTGAACCCATAGCTACTACAGTACCATCCGATTTCAGGCCGATTGTATGACTACTCCCTGCCGCGATCGCCACAATATCGCGCCAATCGCTTACATCACATTGCCCCCGTTTATTATTACCCACAGCCGTCACCGTTCCGTCAGATGTAATACCAACTGTATGAAGATATCCCGCCGCTATCGCCACAATATCACGCCAGCCACTTACATTGCATTGGCCATATCGATTATTACCCACAGTCGTCACCGTTCCGTCCAATTTAAGACCGACTGTATGCCAGTCACCCACCGCGACCGCCACAATATCACGCCAACTACTTATATTGCATTCTCCTTCTTTATTTCGGCCCACTGCTATCACCGTGCCATCCGGTTTAAGGCCAATGGTACGGCGCCACCCCGCCGCAACCGATACAATATTATGCCAATCATTTACATCACATTGGTCATGATTATTCCAACCCACTGCAACCGCAGTACTGTCACATTTAAGACCGATTGTATGAGCATTACCCGTGTTCGTCGCCATATGAACATTGCCCGCTGCGACCGATACAATATCACGCCAGCCACTTACATTGCATTCTCCTTCTTTATTTCGCCCTACTGCTACTACCGTACCATCTGATTTAAGAGCAACGGTATGACCACGACCCGCTGCTATCGTATTTTTAGGCCACCGTTTCACTTTTAACACCTCTTCTTTCGGTGAAATGTAATTCATGTTTTACCTCCTTGCATATAAGCAACTGTATCCAAATAGATATTTTCATCAAATTTCATTATAAATGAACTAACTTTTTTATAAATCTACATCTCCAAAGGAACCTATTACTTCTTCTTCAAAAAATAAAAACCTCCAGTTTAAATACTAGAGGTCTTCTATTTTATTTCTTTAGTCTCTCAATAAAATCCTGTAACTTATCAAGCGATTTCATATTATGATTACAAGCTACACCATCTTTGCAAATATAGTTTCCCTTTCTAACGAAAGTTCCTGGTACATCACCTTTAATTTCAACTAAAAACATTCCTACTTCTTCATGCCCATGACATAATGAACAAATGCTTTTTTTATTTAAACTTTGAAATGTTCCTTGCAGACCAACAAACTTATTTTTATCATTTTTCGCTATAATAAATTTCCTGCTTGATCCCTTGTCAATCCAGCTTAAATAAGTTAATTCTTTCATATCCAGTTCTTCCATATCAGGAAGTTTTAACTTTTTCGCCTTAGGAAATAATTTCTTTAACGTTTGTACTGTAACTTCCTGAAACGGAATTACATACGGATTTATTTTCATTAAAAACGATTCTGCATCTTCTCTATTTTGAACTGTTAATACCGTATCAATTAACTCTTTCTGTTCATCCGTTAAATTTTCAAATACATGTATTATCTTTTCAATCGCAAGTGATTTTAACGCTTGAATTACACCTCTATCATTTGCCGTTGCATGCCCATTTGCTAAAATATAAGCTTGTGACTTTATAAAATTATATTGATCACTTCTAATAAAAGCTTCCATCTTTATCACTCCATACAAATTGTTGATCTAATTTTATTGTATACAATGATTACGTTTTTTGATATGTAAAAGATAATTTAGAAATGAACATTACATAAACATACGCCGTCCAAAATAAGTGCTAACATAGAATTTATAACCATTTTTATACATCGATTATTTTCTACCTATTCATTTCCTGACAAAAGAATCCTTCATCTGTTTTCCATTCCGCATATAGTACATCCTCAAATTTAGTAATCCCTTTTTGCTTTATTTGCTTATACAGCCACCCTTCATCAAAGCCCGCTTCCCTTAAATTATCCTTCACTACTTTTCCGTCACTAATTAATGAAATGGGTAAGTATACAGGCTTATGCTTTAAACTTAAATCATTTATAGTGGGAGTTTCATATTTACTTTTTTTCAGAACACTTATGTTTCCGTTAGGTTCCAAAATCATATACTCAACTTCCCGGATTGAAAAAATATCTTTTTGCTGCCGTAGCATTTGCTGTAATTGGTTTATGTCCAAATGATTTGAACTTAGTTGTTCCCGGTCAATATATCCATTACGGATAATGATTGACGGAGAGCCTTCAAAAAAACTTCTCGTCCCTCTAAATTTTTGCGTTATTACTTCTATTGTATAAATTAACACTACCCATACAAGTACTGCATATAAAATAGACCATACTTTTATTTCCGGATCATATATAGTATTTCCTACTAATTCTCCAAGGACAATGGCCGAAATAAAATCAAATGGCGTTAACTGAGATATTTGTGTCTTCCCTAATATTTTAGTAGCAATCAATAGCACAAAAAAACCAAAAATCAATTCTATTGTTATTTGTCCAAGATGATTCATATAGGTTCACCTTTCTGTCATATGAAATATAACGTTTTCATTTCCCATCCACGCCCCAATACTATACAATTACGATTCATTTTTGCTATTATCATGCCCATTCATACTAAAAATATCGAATCCAATTTTGTAATGAACCTATAAAAAAGAATCTGATTCAAAATAACATATGAATCAGACTCTTTTTTAAAATTTATTTGGAATACACTATCTTTTTAATCGTTTCTCCAGAAAGAAAATATTCTTCTGCTAATTGATGAATTGCAATTCCACTTTTAAAAGCGGCTTTAATTGCTTTATTTCTTTCATCCAGTTGTTTTCTTCCGCCAGATCGTGTACCCCATTTATAATGTTTTGTTTCTTGTTTTGGAATGTAAATTGTTTCACCTTGTATATACTTTTGAATTTCAGCAATTAAACTCTCTGGTAAAACGGCCTTAGCTTTTACGTATTTCATTTCTGCTCGCCCCTTATTTTTTATGGTTCATTTCAATAAGGTGCAAAGCCAAATATAAAAAATGATACAAGCTCATCTTGGCGATTAATTGTATATTACTTGTCTACCTCACGCAAAGTATCGCCATTTCCATACTTGGCTTTGCATGAGACGTTGCAGTGTCTGGCAATTGAATTGTAATCGCCATATAAACACCTCCTAATATACCTTTTGCATTTTATTATATGATAAATTCCTTCCCCTTGCATCCACATCCTTTTTAAAGCACGAAATTACTTAGTTTGATATAATACTTTTTAGTCCAATCAAAAAGTATAGTGATGTTGCGTTATGAAGAAGAAAATAATCATTACAATCGTTACATTATTCATTATTACTATAGCATTATTCGGAACATACAAATTGATGAACGCAAGAAGTTTTCAATTGTTTGGAGATTTAACAAACCGAGTAGAAACAAATGAAAAAGTGATTGCTTTAACTTTTGATGATGGCCCTACTAACAATGTAAAACAAATATTACCGCTACTAGATAAATACAGTGCAAAAGCTACTTTCTTTTTAATCGGAAATGAATTAGAGAAAAACCTATCGTTAGGAGAAACTATCGTACACTCTGGGCACCAAATTGGAAACCATACATATTCTCATAACAGAATGGTTTTTAAAACACCTTCTTTTATTAAAGAAGAAATAGAAAAAACGAATTCATTAATCCGCCAAACAGGATTTACAGGCGAAATTGATTTTAGACCACCAAACGGTAAAAAGCTAATTGGTCTGCCATATTATTTAAATAAAAACAATATCGAAACAATCACATGGAACCTTGAACCTGATACTTTTTATAAATCTGCGGCCGATAAAATTGAATATGTTGCTAAAAACGTAAAACCAGGTTCTATCATTTTACTGCACTCTATGTATGATGAGTCTAATGAAAATTTACAGACCATTGAAGGTATTTTAGACTCTTTATCTAAGAAGGGCTATCAGTTCGTAACAGTAAACGAATTACAAAAAAGAGCAAAGTAAAAAGGTAGCGTATCATACCACGATACGCTACCTTTCTTTTTATATAATTCCAAGTACATTTAGGAATACAATAATAATCGCAATTGGTGCAATATAGCGAAGTAAGAATAACCATAATACGAATAATTTATAGCCTTTATTTTTACTTACACCAAGCTCTTTCATTAATACATCTTTCTTCATTTTTAAAGGAACAAAGATAGAAACTAATAAAACACCAAGTGGCATTAGTATGTTACTAACCGCATAGTCTGCTAAATCAAAAATTGTTTTTCCAAATGGTTTCACATCGCTTAACAAACCGAATGATAATGCTGATGGCACCCCAACAACAAAGATTAATAATCCTACGATTAAGGCCATTTTTTCACGTTTCCCTTTACCTTTTGCAGTTAAAGATGCAACGCTAATTTCTAACATCGAAATTGCTGATGTAATAGTAGCAAAGAAGAATAATAATAAGAAAACAATGAAGAATAATTTTCCGAACGCCATTTTACTGAAAATTGCTGGTAATACGATAAATAATAGTCCAGGTCCTTGAGATGGTTCCATTCCAAATGCGAATACAACTGGGAAAATTGCTAGTCCTGCAAGTAATGTAATCACAAGCGTTAAAGCTACGATAGAAAATGCTGAACGCGGTAAACTTTCTTCTTTCGGTAAGTACGAGCTATACGTTACCATAACGGCTACACCAACAGATAGTGAGAAGAACGATTGCCCCATTGCATATAAAATAATTTCTGACGTTACGTTTGAGAAATCAGGTTGTAAGAAGAAGCGAACTCCTTCTCCAGCACCGTCTAATGTAAGTGCACGAACAATTAATACAAAGAATAAAACGAATAATGCTGGCATGAAATATTTATTTACTTTTTCAACACCATTTTGCACACCTTTACTTACGATAAAAATAGTAATAAGGATGAATAATAGCTGTGATCCAACTGCTAAATATGGATTGGAAATGATTTCACCAAACGTAGCTTCGTATGCACCATTGCCTTCCCATAGTCTACCTGTAATTGCATTCCATAAGTATAATATAATCCATCCCCCTACAACACTGTAGAAAGAAAGTAGTATGAAACAAGTTACAATTCCCAACTTACCTAACCAAGGCCATAGTGTTTTTGGTGCGATTTCTCTATAAGCATCAACAGCCTCTTTTTGTGTACTTCTTCCGATAACGAATTCAGCTAATAATAGCGGTAAACCAATTAATAATGTGAAACCGATGAAAATAAGGAAGAACGCGCCGCCCCCTCCAATTCCGGCCATATACGGGAACTTCCAAATCGCTCCAAGACCAATCGCTGAACCTGCTGCAGCTAATACGAAACCTAATTTCGATGTCCATTGCTGTGAATTCATTTGTTAATCTCCTCTCTTTATCTTTTTCTGTTTTACAATCCGGTATTTATATTGTTCTATCCATACTCTTTTCTAATACGTTCACTTCCTCCCTAATAATAAAAAACGCCCCTACGTAAATACGTAGGGACGACAAAAATATCGCGGTACCACCCTAGTTATGAAGATACAACAAAAGTAAGACCTAAATAAAAAACGTCCCTACGCAAATACGTAGGGACGATAAAATATCGCGGTACCACCCTAGTTATGAAGCCACAACAAAGTTAGGACCTAAATAAAAAACGTCCCTACGTAAATACGTAGGGACGATAAATATCGCGGTACCACCCTAGTTGTGAAACAATCTTCACCACTTTATTTGATAACGGTATAAACTACCGTCTTTCATTTCCTCATAATGTGAGATTTATGAAAGATGCTCCAGGACGAACTTCATGAATAATCTATATACTGATTCACACCAACCATCAGCTCTCTGAAATAGGGAGATTTTCACTACTATACCCTTTCATTGCCCAAATATTATTTTCCGAATTGATTACTATCATTTTTATCACACATTAAAAATAGTGTCAACTTATATTTTGAATTTTTATGTATTATATTCTATTTAAAAATTCAAAATATGACTTTTATATGAATAGTATTAGAACATTTATGGTTTATACTGTATTAACTTCTCTAGCAGGTTTATAGTAGTATACGATGAATGCACGACAGCACGAGTAGGAGGAAAGGATTTTGTCCACTTCAAAAGTTTTAAAAGGCACTGCTTTATTAAGTGGTGCAACAATGATTTCACGAATTTTAGGTTTTATATACTTCTTCCCTTTTCAATTATTAGTTGGAACGCAAGGGGTCGCTTTATACGGATATGCATACTCTTGGTACGGTATTTTATTAAGCTTTTCAACAGCTGGTATTCCTATTGCCGTCTCCAAATTTGTTGCAAAACATAATGCGCTTGGTGATTATAGTACAAGTAAAAAATTATACAACTCTAGCATAAAATTGATGTTGTTTATGGGCTTTTTAGGATTTTTAATTTTATTTATTGGAGCACCGTACATATCACAATTTATTATTCGCTCGAAAACGCCAGATCCACAATTTATCGCCGACGTAACACTTACAATGCGAGCATTAAGCTTCGCGCTTATTATCGTACCGGCTATGAGTGTTACACGTGGTTATTTCCAAGGTTTTCAACATATGAAACCAAGTGCTGTTTCTCAAGTTGTGGAACAAATCGCACGCGTTGTTTTCATTTTAGTTGGTAGTTTTATCGTCTCAAAACTATTAGGTGGTTCAGTAGCTTCTTCTGTTGCGGTTGCTACGTTTGGTGCTGTTATCGGGGCACTTGCCAGCGTCTCTATTTTAATGATGTACTGGAAAAAATATAATGGATTAAAGCCTCCTGAAGGTGAATTAAAGTCAAGGGCATCCGATATTCCATTAAAAAATATTTATATAGAATTACTTCGATATGCAATCCCAATTGTATTTGTCGGTATTGCAATTCCGCTCTATACGTTAGTAGATCAATATACTGTAGCTGATGTACTTAGAGCGATGGGAGAGCCTTTAGAAACCGCGAATGCAGTTTTCGCTTATATAACGAACTATGCACAAAAGTTAATTATGATTCCCGCTTCACTTGCAACCGGATTCTCATTAACGATAATTCCAGCTATAACGAAATCATTTACAAGCGGGAAGCTAGATGAATTACAAGGACAAATTTCAAAGATATTTCAAGTGTTGTTATTCTTCACTATTCCAGCCGCATTCGGCCTAGCTAGTATCGCTTACGATGCATTCCGCATGGTTTATGTAAATCCTGAAATTGCACTTGGTGGATCACAATATTTAATTTCATTTGCACCTTCTGCTGTATTAAGTGCGATTTTCACAGTTTCAGCTGCTATATTACAAGGAATTGATTATCAAAGAAAAACAATGATTGCATTCTCAGTCGGTATTCTCGTTAAAATTGTGGTGAACACACCGCTCTTACATTTATTCGGTGGACATGGTGCTGTGCTTGGAACAATTCTGGGCTATCTCGTTTCAAATATTATTATGTTGTACTGCATCGTTAAGTTTGCGAAATTTAAAATTGGCGAAACAGCAAAAACAGTATTTCTTATTACGATTTATTCCGCGGCAATGTCTGCTGTTGTAATCGCATTAAGAGCATTTATAAGTTGGATTATTCCTGGCCAATCTTATATAGAATCATTAATTATTGTGTTTATATGCGCCGCAGCAGGAGGACTTGTTTATCTTTTATTCGTACTAACGAGTGGACTTGCTTCGCATATTCTCGGTGATCGTATTCAACGTTTACCTGTATTAGGAAAGTTAGTAAAATAAAAAAACAAGAGATGTAACGCGTTGTTACATCTCTTGTTTTTTTACTTCGCATATTGAATGCGCTTTTGTTGTTCAGCAATATTTAATTCTGGAGCATATTGTTCTACTAAATGTAATACCTCTTCGATCAACACTTCTAACTCCTGTACACTATACTCCGGTTTCCCTATTAACGTATTCGCCATACGCTCATATAGATTTTCAGGTTTGATATTCATACGCTCTACATTATAAGCCATCCATTTAAATGCAGGATGATGTACATACAGTTTATTCAAACCAAATAAAACACCGAATAAATCTCTTTGTACTTCACAAATAACATCGTAAAGCATAAGCCAATCCTTTCGTGTTAAAAGAGCCTCTCGATTATGCCAACGATTGCTTAACCAAAGATTTTCTGAAATCATCCTTTTCGCCAATTCTTCTGGATATACTTCAACCCTATCTTTTAGAGCATGTATTTTTACTTCTCCATACAAACTCACACCATCATGAACCGATGATACAATACATTGTTTCTCATAATTTATATCATACTGCTCTACAACTTCTGAAATAATCTTTTCTACTGTCAATGTTAAAAAGTTACTAATCTCTAGCTTAATTCCTTCTTTCGTCAAATACGTTTCCGACCATTCTTCATCCTCATAGGGATGATATGACAAAATCGTTCCACCAATATTGTTAATTGGACCTAGACGCTCTTCATCCTCTGGTGGTTCTGACCATAAAATATGTAATTCAATATCTGAATGTTCATCTTCTAACTTTCTCGCTACAGATCCTGCTAAAATAATAGCTTCGACTTTCTTGTTTTGCCAATAAATCTCCGACATCTCTATCGCTTTCTCTTTTAATCCCATTGCATTTCCCCCTAAAACTGCAGTACTCCCCTTACTTTTCATTTATCTATTTCGATATTAAACATTACATTACCTTTTCAAATTCCTACTAAATCATATTTCTACCCAATAACGCTGAACAATTTCGCCAGAATTAGAAGAAACTACTTCATTTTCTAGCACACCGCCAACCTTTTGTATTGTTTTAGCAGAACCAATATTTTCTTTATCACAAGTTATTAACACTTTCTTCAACCCTAATTTTTGCGCCTCAGCCAATGAAAGTTGCAGTTGCTTCGTAGCGTAACCTTGGCGACGTTTATTCGGATGGACACTATAACCAATATGACCGCTTTCCAGTAATAATTCTGGATTTAATCGATGTCTAATATTCACAAAACCTATAAGTTCCCTTTTTTCAAAACTTAAAAATTGGCTAGACGGTACTCGATTACCTTGTAAGTTTTCTCCCAGTTCCTGTTTACTCACTTTTTCAAACCACTCATCGAGAGAATCAAAATTTTGTAAAGAACTGCTGCCGTGTGGTTGTTCTCCTGATTGTAAAAACGCATGTCTATATGCCATAATTTCCCCACTATATTCATGTATTGGTTTTAATAGTTTCATTGTCATTCTCCCCTCTTAATAACCTAAAACAAACACCTTAATAGCTCTATTTCGCTATTAAGGTGTTTCTATCAATTTCATTCAAATAATCCCATACTCAAATAACGCTCACCTGTATCAGGTGCAATACATAAAACTTTTTTACCAGCGCCTAATCGTTTCGCTATCATAATTGCTGCGTAAACAGAAGCTCCTGAAGATGGCCCTACTAATAAGCCCTCTTGTCTTGCTAAGTTTCTCATTGTCGTTAATGCCTCTTCATCTGCAATTTGAATAATTTCGTTATACACTTCTGTATTTAAGTTTTTCGGAATAAAACCAGGACTTGTTCCTACTAGTTTATGAGGGCCTGGAACACCGCCAGATAACACTGGGGATCCTTTCGGTTCTACTACTGCAATATATAAGTTTGGTAGTTTCTCTTTTAACGTTTCACCAGTCCCTGTAATTGTTCCACCCGTTCCCGCCGTTGCTACAAATGCATCAAGCTCTCCATCCATTTGTTCATAAATTTCAAGTGCAGTCGTATAACGATGTATATTCGGGTTTGCTGGATTTTCAAATTGCTGCGGAATAAAACTATTTGGAATTTCTTTTTGTAACGCTACCGCCTTCGCAATCGCTCCTGGCATTCTTTGTTCTGCTGGTGTTAAAACTACTTCTGCGCCGTATGCTTTCAATAAATTAATACGCTCTTTGGACATATTATCTGGCATAATTAAAATCGCTTTATATCCTTTCGCAGCTGCATTCATCGCTAAGCCAATTCCTGTATTTCCACTTGTCGGTTCAATAATTGTATCACCAGGTTTTATAAGTCCCTTTTCCTCAGCGGCATGAAGTAAATTATAGGCTGCACGATCTTTCACACTGCGTGACGGATTAAACATTTCCAGTTTTACATACACATCCGCTGCGTCCTCTGGAATAAATTTAGATAATCGGACGACAGGTGTATCTCCTATTAATTCTGTAACGTTTTCACATAATTTCATAGCGCATCCCCTATTCTATCGTTTTCTTATCATTCGGCAGTAACCATGAAGTAAGTCCAATTAATGGTAAACAACTACATAATAGCATAATAAATTGAAGGCTATACATATCAGCTAATTTTCCAAGGACTACAGCACCTAATGCTCCAAGACCAAACGCAAGGCCAACAATCAATCCTGATACCATCCCTACTTTTCCAGGAACAAGCTCTTGTGCATATACAACAATTACACTAAAACTACTTGAACTAATAAAACCAATACATAAAAATAATGGTACAACCCACACGAGCGAAACGTGAGGTAGTAAAAGCGCAAGCGGTGCTGAACCGAGCATTGAAAATACAATTATCTTTTTCTTACCGAATTTATCTGCTAACGGACCACCAAAGAAAGTACCTAATACACCAGCAATCATAAAAGCAAAGACGAAATACTGTGCGTTTTTTATAGATAAGCCATAATGCTCTATTAAATAGAATTGATAGAAATTCCCGATACCAGCACCGTACCAAGAACGTACAAATGTTAGAAAAACAAGAAGTATAATAACAAATTTAATGTGCGTACTTACAATCGCATTTTCAGCCTCAAGTGCAGCCCTCTTTTTCCTTCTTACAGCACCAGTGGCTAATTCATTTTTATACCAATTTGATACGAAAATTAGTAATACAATTCCTACTGCTGCAAAGGCTGTAAACCCTAAAGAACCAATTTGACCAAGCGGGACGAAAATTAATGCTGTAAAAATAGGGGCTAGAGAATTACCTGTGTTTCCTCCCACTTGATAAATCGCTTGTGCTAAACCACGTTTGGCACCTGCCGCCATATAAGCAACGCGGGCACCTTCAGGATGAAAGACCGCGGAACCTAATCCAATAAATAAAACAGAAATAATAACAATCATAAAATTCGGAGCAAACGCGAGCCCAATCATCCCAAGCATGCTCGAAAACATACCAAGTGGTAATAAAAATGGTGACGGCTTCTTATCTGAATACATACCAAAAACCGGCTGCATAATCGATGACGTCATATTTAACGCGAACGCAATCCATCCTACTTGCATATAAGATAAATTCATCGTTTTTTCCAAAATAGGAAACAACGCTGGTACAACCGCTTGCATCGAATCATTCAAAAAATGTCCGAAACTAATCGCAAATAATATTCGATATATCGTCGGTGTTTCCACTGCACTTTTTTGTGAAACTGCCTGCATATACGAATCTCTCCTTCCTGTACAAAATATATATTTATTACAGTTAGTGTAATAAATTCTGAGTTTTGAAACATTTCTATTCTATACTGGTTTCATTTCTTTTTCCAGAAATATCACTTCATAAATATTAAATTTTTCCTATCTGTTTTATCAGATTTATTTATATGAACTCTCTGTACTTTCTTTTATACTAAGTTAGAAAGACGTGAAGGCTTGCAACTATGAAAAAAAAGACGACCCTAAAACATATTAGGATCGCCTTTTCTATTAAATAGCAAAACGCTTATACTTCTCATAATCACTCGTCTTACATTCTAGTGCAATTTTCGTACCTTCGTTTTCATAACTCGTAGATAAAACGTGCGCATGATTGTTGAAATACGAAACTACCTGTCCTTGATCATATGGAATTAACATTTCACACTTCGTATACTCTTTATAAATGTGTGAGCGAACCAATTCTACAAGCTCTTCAATTCCAACATGTTTCTTCGCAGATAGATACACGCGATCTTCTTGCACTTTCGGAATTTCAACATCCACCATATCTGATTTGTTATATGCATAAATCGTCGGGATATTTTCCACACCAATTTTCTTTAACGTTTCATTTGTAATATCAATTAATTGTTCATAATTGGGATTTGAATAATCTACAACGTGAATGAGTAAATCTGCTTCCGCCACTTCCTCTAGCGTTGAACGGAATGCTTTCACAAGATGATGCGGTAATTTACTTACAAATCCAACAGTATCCGTTAATAAAAATGATTTATTATCCGGCAAATCAATATTTCGTACAGATGTCTCTAACGTCGCAAATAACATATCTTTTTCAAATACTTGTTTTTCTACAGTACCATTAAAAATTTCAAGCATTGTATTCATTATCGTTGATTTACCTGCATTCGTATATCCTACTAATGACACAACTGGAATTTCATTTTTCTTACGTTGTTTACGCTGCGTTTGACGCTGTGCAACAAGTGCCTCTAATTCTTTATTTAGAGCTGCAATTTGTTCTTCAATTTTACGACGGTCTAATTCCAACTTCTTCTCACCGACACCTTTATTTTTCGTGCCAACTCCCCCGCTCTGTCTTCCTAACGATTCACGAAGACCGATTAAACGAGGCATCATGTACTGAAGATGGGCCACTTCTACTTGCAACTGCGCTTCTTTCGTTTTCGCACGTTGCGCAAAAATATCCAAAATTAAAATGGTACGATCAATTACTTTACAATCTAAATCCTCTTCTAAATTTCGAATTTGTGAAGGAGATAATTCGTCATTAAAGATGACCATATTTGCATCTGCTTCTTTCACATACGCTGCTACTTCTTCAATCTTCCCTTTTCCAATATAATGCGACGGATTTACTCGTTGTAAATTTTGCGTCACTTGACCGATTACTTCCACATCACAAGCTTCCGTAAGATTTGCTAACTCTTCCATCGAATATGCAAAATCAGCTTCATTACCTAAATTTACTCCAACTAATATTGCTCTTTGTAATAATTCTTCCATATATTTATTCCTCCATTTCGATTACGCAAAATAAAAAACACAGGTCACTGCCTGTGTTTTCGTAAACGGATAAGGGTTCACCAAAGAAATAGAAGAAAGCAGTGCTTTCATTCTATAACATGGTCAAAAAGTCCCAAGATAGTATACGTATCCAACAAGTGTTCACCTATACTATCCCATTCTATTTATAAAGGCAAAACAAAAAGAGGGCGTATTCGTCCCTCCCTCTTTTTCACATATAAGCTTAATAAAAAGGGTTCCTTTAAAATAGGCAGACCAATCCCGTTCACTCTGTACACAGACAGAGCCTTTGAGCGCTATTCAATTATTGGCACAAAGTATTGAGACGTAATCTGATTAAGATCAAAGGAAGCCCCTCCGTTCATTTTAAGTTACATAAAGTGTAGCATAAGTAATTCGCTTTCACAAGATTAAACCACCCATAGAAACAGAAAGAAAATCTTTGTATTTTTACTTTAATCGTCATTTTTTGCGCGTTCTTCTTACAATAAAAATCACAAGAGCTACTATCAGTAACAGGCCTATAGAAATGGTAACAACTTGCCACCAACTTAAACCACTCACCATTTCATCTTTTAAATCGACTTTCTTCGTCGGAACAGCTTCCTTCGCAATATGACTTAACGTATTTCTCTCCATCTCTGCCTCATCTAATCTCTTCGTTCCACTGCACATAGATGTCTCTAATTTTCCCTCCCCTCTATAAGAAGAAAAGACTAAATACTCTCCTCCCTCTGCAAAACGAAATGTACAGCTACTAAAACTTGTATATATAATAACTTGCGAGGAGCTTGTCCCTTTCCAAATTTCCTTCACTTCAAATAATGTTTTAATTTTCCCGTCCTTCTCTTGAACTTCTAATACCTTACCTTCAAACACTACATCATTATTTTGTAACCTCTCTTCTGGTGATGCTTTCATACACTCACAAGCATAAGACTTCTCTGGTAAAATAAAATAAGTAAAGCTACAAATTAAAACAAGAGACAATACATATACGATTCTTTTCAAGAATCTCAAACCCTTCATTATCAATTTTAGAAGCTTTCCGTATATTATTTGGACATCACTCCTCAAACCCCTTTCTGTTCATTAAAATATATTGATTTTATTAAACAGAAAATCTTTATTGACATTTTTATAACCTGATATTAGTATCAGGTTATAAAAATAAGTTAGGAGATGTTCTTATGAATTCTCAATCTCGTATTACTGCAATTGGTACTTATGTTCCAGATCAAATATTATCTAATAATGATTTAGAAAAGATGATCGATACGAATGATGAATGGATTGTGCAAAGAACAGGAATGAAGGAAAGAAGGATTGCTAACAAAGACGAATACTCCTCACACTTAGCCATTAAAGCAATCGAAAATTTGTGTACAACATATAAGAAAAACTTAGAAGATATTGACTGTATCATCGTCGCTACAACTACTGCTGACTATGTTTTCCCTAGTGTTGCTTGCCAAATACAACAATACTTCAACATACCTCATACACTAGCTTTTGATTTAAATGCGACTTGCGCTGGTTTCACATACGGACTGCATGTCGGTAATAGCTTAATCACTTCTGGATCACATGAAAAAGTACTCGTCATAGCGACAGAGACATTATCTAAAGTTACTGATTACACCGATAGAACGACCTGTATTTTGTTCGGTGATGGCGCTGGAGCTATTTTATTAGAAAGAGATGAAAATAAACCAAGCTTTATCGCTGCTCACATGGGAACAAATGGTGCTGGTGGCATTCATCTATACAGAACAAACTTATCTACTACTATGAATGGCACACCACTGCAAACAAATGAAAAAATCGTTCAAAACGGAAGAGAAGTATATAAATGGGCAACACGCACAGTGCCAGCAGGTATAAAAGAACTATTACATACCACAAATATGCAAATAGATGATATAGACCGGTTCGTACCACACAGTGTTAACTTACGGATGATTGAATCTATTTGCGAGAAAACTGAAATTCCAATTCAAAAAACTTTAACTAGTGTAAAATACATGGGCAATACATCTTCAGCTTCCATTCCACTCGCTTTAGATTTAGCTAGAAAAGAAGGGAAATTAAATAACGGAGATACACTTTTACTGTACGGTTTTGGCGGTGGTCTTACGCATTTAGGGCTTATTGTGGAGTGGGGTTTAGACTAACACTTTTTTATACAGTTAACATTACGGTAAATGAAATTATATCAATGATTTTCTGAATATATCTATCGATTCCAGTTAGACTATTAGTTAATCACAAAAAAGCGGCATCCAAAGATTTATTATCTCCCTTTGAACGCCGCTTCTTTCATTTAAATTTTATTTACCTGTCCGAGACCATATCACAATTGGAATAAGCAGTAAGGCTACAGCCCCTCCCGCTAATGATAATGCCGCATAACTGGAATTAGCTACTACCATTCCTGACATCGCTCCACCTGAAGCTCCGGCTAACGCAATAAAAACATCTATTTTCCCTTGTGTTTTAGCACGTGTAGAAGGAGTTGTGGAGTCAACGATTTGAGCTGTACCACTAATCAATCCAAGGTTCCACCCTAATCCAAGTAAAGAAAGAGCAACAATTAATAATAGTAAAGAATCACTCGGTGCTATCGCAGCTATGACACCCGCTGCAAGTAAAATCATCCCACCAGCTATACTCATCGTAGTACGGCCAATTTTATCAATTAACATTCCTGTAACAAGCGATGGAAGGTACATTGCCCCTACGTGGAATCCAATGACTAGCCCTACTTCACTTAGTCCATGACCATGGTGTCCCATATGTACTGGCGTCATAGTCATAATCGCAACCATCACTATTTGAGTAAGTATCATTACGATTGCTCCAACAGTAACACCACGTTTATTTTCTATCATTTCTTCTGTTACTGGTTGCCCTTTATATGTATGTTCTTGTTTATATGTTTCTATTATGTTAGCAATAATTAACGGATCTGGACGAAGCATAACAAAAAGTACAAGACCCGCAAGTATAAATGCCGCTGCCGATAATATGAACGGACCAGCAAGGTTAGGAATTCCAATTGAATCAGCAAAATCCCCCATTACACCTACTAAATTCGGACCAGCTACCGCACCAAAAGTCGTCATAACCATCGTAATACTAACAGCAGTTGCTCGTTGTTTTTTATCTGCTAAATCGGTACCAGCATAACGAGCTTGTAGATTCGTCGCTGTACCTGCACCGTATATGAGTAAAGAAACTAGTAAAAGAATAATACTATTTGTTAACGCAGCCAATACAACTCCAATAGCCCCTAGTCCCCCTACTATAAACCCTGTTGCAAGCCCTATCCGGCGACCATATTTTTGCGATAACTTCCCAACAAAGAAAGCCGCTACCGCAGATCCCATTGTAAACATGGCAGCCGGTAATCCTGCATATGCATCTGTCCCAAGCATTTGCTGTGCAAGAAGTGCACCTACTGTAATTCCAGCAGCTAACCCTGCTCCGCCGAACATTTGTGAAATGCTTACGATTAGTAACGTTCGTTTATATAATTTTTGTTGCTCTTCTTCTGTATACATACGCTTACTTATTAAAGCATCTGCTGTATCTATCATTTCCTCACCCTCCCTATGAAACTAATATCTCTTGTTAATGTACTATAAAACAACAAAATCCCAAAATTTAAAGCGCTTAAATTTATCCATATTTCGTTACTCCTACACCTTAAATAATGCTAAGTTCCTTTCGTGAAGAAACTTAGCAAAAAAATTATTGTTTCCAAATAATGATTAAAGTGCGATTTATTATAAATACCATTCCAAGAATAATAGCTAAGGTTATTTGATCAACAACATATAGAGCAACTGAGGTAACTCCAAACAATATGATTTCCAACATAAACCTATATGGTTCTGGCAGTTTTAATGATGCTTTCGGTGCAATGAAAATCCCCCATATTGTCGCAAAAAGTAGTGGTGAGCCAATGCCAAAAATAAATTTCACATATACACTTTCCCAAAATTGAAAGCCCCAATAACATAGTGATGCAAGAGCACATAATTCTAGAAAAAATCGAATCGCTAAATTTATAGGTTTTATAAACATTTAAAGAACACCCCTTTGAAAAATATGTTTAAAATCCTATGAAAATAATATTATGCATCCGTTATTTGAACTTGATACGTGCCCATTTATGACATGTAAAAAACAATTATACAATTTATTAATATTATTCAGTTTATCTTTCTAAACTTCGAAAACTTGATCTTGACGGATAATGAATGAAAGCAAATACTTAATGACAGTGATACATATGCCTATAATCACAAAATAAAGAACTTCACGGTTTACGTTTCGCCCATTACCGAGGAGTTCCCAAAATAACTCTATAATTTTTTTGACAGCTAACGTTCTATAATTAAAATGCGATTCATATTTAGCCTATTCCCCTTACAATTCCCCTACTACTCTTTCCCCTCTTCTCTTTCTTAAAGCTTCCCCTTCCCAAAACAACAAACTTACTAAAGCACAAACTAAAATAATTGGTACACTCGCTTTATATAAATATATAAAATACTTCCAACTAAAAAGCTGTCTTGTAATTTGGTAAAACCAAATTACAAGACAGCTTCCCTTCATATTTCCTATACAAACCTTTTTACTATTTGACTCCTGCATCTTGCACAGATCCAATTTCCTTTTTCTTACCTTCTTTTATTTCATAATAATACGAAGGTAATTCTATATTATGTTCTAAGAAATAATCCTCAATTAATGAAATACTCACTTTCAATGTTTTCAAACGAGCGTATAATTTATCATTACTCGCAATAATATGCCATTTTGCATTCGGCTTATTTGTTTCTTCAAACATTTCTTCCATTGCTTCGACATACTCATCCCATTTTTCACGATTACGCCAGTCTTCATCTGTAATTTTCCATCTTTTAAGAGGATTGTTCTCTCTTTCTTTAAATCGTTTTAACTGTTCGTCTTTACTAATATGATAGAAAAACTTTCCTATTATGTAATGATCATCTGTTAATAGCTTCTCGAAATCATTAATTTCACCATACGCCCTCGTCCATTCTTCCTTTGTGGCGAACCCTTCAACACGTTCAACTAATACACGACCATACCATGAACGGTCGAATATAGTAATTTGCCCATATTGAGGGAGTTTTCGCCAAAAACGTTGTAAATAATGATACCGCTTTTCATGAGGAGCAGGTGCCCCAATTGGATTTACTTGGAATCCACGCGGATCAAGATGTTCAGTTACTCGCTTAATCGCTCCGCCTTTACCTGCTGCATCCCAACCTTCCATAACGAGCATAACAGCGATTTTTTCTTCTTTTAAAATTTGCTGTAGTGCCAATAAGCGCATTTGATATTTTTCAAGTTTCTTATTGTACTTAGATTTTGATTCAATTCTTTTCGTTAAATCTACTTTAGCAAGATGCTCTTTTTCCATCAAACGAATCCCCCTTGTTATATGACAATGTTATTTTAACATATTTATTGGTAATTTTTTCATATTAACATTCGACTAATACTCATCCCCTCCACCTGTATCTATCCTTTGTAAGTCTGACGCTTCTTTATATTGATAAATTAATCCCCCAGATATACCTTTTAATATCCTTTAGCAAGCATTTATTATTAATCAAAAAAACAAAACAAGGAAACTATGCCGAAAAAGCTCTACATAGTTTCCTTGTTTTGTTAAATCTGCGTGTGACATACTTGGGAAGATTAATAACGAAAAGATAGGAGCTCTATCGATTCACTTATACTACAAACGAATTACAGGCGGAATATCTCCTTCTGGTAAAAAGTAAGCAAACACTGTAAATCCAATAATTGATATTGAAAATAATGTTATTACAATTCCAACTGGTAGTGTTAGAAAAATAGTATTCAAGCTACTCTTCATAGAGAAAGCAATTGAGTATATTCTTAGCAGAAGACTTATTATAGCAATAGCCACATAAACCACTACCGCATACCATGGATTGAGTTCCAATAAAACACCAGAAATAAATATATACAAAAATAACAGTTGTAGAAACATGCTGCTTCCCATGCTTACTAAGTCTTTCAATATACCCTTCCCCTAAACCACATGGTATATTATCTCAAAAAGAGAAGATAATAACCAATAAATCCATTAAAGAATGGGAGCTCTCTAAAGATGAAACGAAAAATATTTTCTCTCTTTGCACTAATCTGTTTAGCACTACCAATACAAGCTAGTGCATACACATTTCAATCACTACCAATTGCGTCAAAGTCTAAACAGTGGTATATCGAAATTGACAAATCTCATAACTCAAACAAACAAGCGGTGCAACCACAACACGGTGTATATGATACGTATAGTTTATTCGTAAAAAACATCGGTAATGATGTATCAAATGTATCAGTGGAAATACTTGATAACACACCTACATCTAAAGTTACCTTCAATCCTATTACATCAAATAACAACGTTTCAAAAAGTCATACAAGCTTTGACTACATGGTATTCCCATTAGACTTTAATAGCCATAATTTTAAAGTCGTCATTACTTGGGAAGAAAAAAATTTCTCTTACAACGGCCATCCAATAAATGAGAGTAAAAAAATGAAACAAACATTTGTGTTTAATGAAGAGTAAGCCCTAATTTGATTAGGGCTTACTCTTCATTTACAAAACCCGATTGAATTGCTTCTGTCAATTCTTTTGCAATATGTATTTTTGTAGCGTCTACACAAACTTTTTTGTCCCAAACATGTACAGAAGGCTCTTCATTAGACAAATGCTTAATTAAGATGAATCGATTATATGCCATTTTACTTTCTATAGGAGTCGCAATATACACCGTAAAATTCTTTGCTGCAAATACCTTTTCTCCCAAAACATATTTACAACCTAACTCACCTATTACTAAATCATGTAGGTTTTCTATAGTCATATACCATATCCCCTTTTTAGCCTACATAATCAATCGAACCGCCGAATACTTGGTACAGACAATGCCATTCCAATTGTTATGAGTACTAAAATAGCTAGCATTATAATTGTTATCTTTCCACCTAT
Organism: Bacillus sp. LBA3-1-1.1; assembly: GCF_040676495.1. Lineage (NCBI taxonomy): Bacteria > Bacillati > Bacillota > Bacilli > Caryophanales > Bacillaceae > Bacillus > Bacillus sp. LBA3-1-1.1. The sequence goes on along the minus strand of NZ_JBEGIB010000012.1, from coordinate 282,978 downwards.
TACAGTAGCTAACCAGCCTACAACTACATACCCTAATGGTAATAAAGCAAATGAACCTAACATATCAAGACTTGCCACTCTTCCAAAAGCTTCTTCTGGTACAAGCTCTTGTAAACTTGTTTCCCAAATGAGCCCAAATATCATCATACCAAATCCTTCCATTGCCATTAAAGCTATTAAAGCAGGTGCCCAAGAAACGAAAGGCATAATTAATAGTACTATTCCACTTATTAACACACCACCATATGCTAGTAATCCCCTCTTCCGCCACTGCTGCCTCCCACCAAAAATTAGTGCTGCAATTACAGCTCCAGCACCAGAAGAAGCCATACCCAATCCATATACGTAAGCTTCAAAATGATGATGAACATTAAACAACCATGGAATTAATACAACGATAATTCCTGCATAACAAATATTTATGAAAGAAAAGACTAAAATTGTAATCCATAGCCACGGATGACTTTTTAGAACAAGAATCCCTTCCATAAAATCTTTTTTGTAATGGACTTTACTTCTTTCAAATTTCTGTACTTTATTAAACTTTATTTCTCTTAAAAATAATAAACATAAAAATGATAGCAAATATGTTACTGCATCCAATCCAAATCCTATTCCGGCAGATGCAACTGAAACGATCAATCCTCCAAGAGCCGGTCCAATTAGTCGTATACCTTGATTACTCATTTGCGTTAATGCATTAGCTGCATTTCGAATTTCCGGTACAAATACTTTTGCTCTTACAGCTGAATACGCCGGCTGAAATATACCTTCCATAAGTCCATATAATGCCACGAGTACATATAAAAGTGGAATTGTTAAAACGTCCATAAATATAAGTGTTGCAAATAACATCAATTTCACCCGGTCAATTCGATCCACGACTAATCCAGCAAACGGTAACGCAAGAATATTAGGAAGCATGTACATTGCCATAGTCATTCCCATTACAACTGTTGAACCAGTTAATGAATATACAACGACTGGCAGAATAACCATCGGTACCGAACTACCTAAAGTCGAAAGTAATTGCCCAAGCCATAAAAACTTAAAGTGTGGTGACACTTTAACTGGCAATAACAATTTACCGACATAACCTAAATTTTTCTCTGTTGGTATTTCTCCTTGCATATCTCTCCTCCTTTCAAATCAAGTTAATATCTAGGATTAAACACAGAAAATTCAAACTTCAATACTTTTAATTATATACGAAACTGTTAATCATCGGTAAAAATATAAAAAAGAAAATCATAATGAATCAACAAATATTACGTGTTGAATACAAATAAAAAAGGTGTTTTCATATATGAAAACACCTTTTTTATTTATAATTTTAAGTTCTTCTTCAATGTCCAATACTTTTCTTGAGCATTTTCAAATGAGAATTCTACCCAGCCATTTGGATCTTCACGATATACATTTACTTTTTTACCATTCTCTAATTTTCCAACTTCATTTTGTGTAACATTTGGTACACTCTTAATTGGATTGTTAAACGGGAATGGAACTTGATAGTAAGATCCTACTGATTGAACAGTAGCTTTCGCATCTTTCGCATAATCTTTATATGGAATTGCTTCACCTAATGCCTCTACATTTAATGTATTAGGGTTTTTCGGCAATCGGTTTACATTTTGATAATCTTTGTTATTGAAAGGCTTAATACGTTCCATAATATTGGCGATTTTGCCAGCCCATTCTTTGTCAGTTGAATACATTACATTCATCGCAGGTAATGTGTAACCGTTGAAATACTTAGCACCTTGTTCTAAGTAATTCTTTCTCACATAATCAGCATTGTATGAAATACTTAATCCATAAGATGGTAAATATTTTGCATGTGCGAATGGGTCCCAATCATACGCTCGTAGTCCAAATAAATTATGTTTACGATATGCAATTTCTGATTTCCCGTATCCAGACTCTAAGATTGCATGTGCTGCTAAATATAAAGAGTTCACGCCATACTCGTTTTGCGCTTTAATAAAGTCTTGCCCAACTCCAACAAGCGGACTATCAAGATGATATCTTTTAATATAATTATCAATCTCTTGAGGTGTTACATTAGAAGGTAATGTTACATCTAAATCGATATATGATGCCATGGCATTATATAAAAATTGCGCATATTCTTCACGTGTTAAAACACTAGTTGGATTAAATGCACCTGCGCCATTACCTGCAGCAACGCCGTTAGACTCTAATGCACTAATCGCATCATTTGCCCAATGATTTTTCGGAACATCATTAAATGTATGATTAGCTTTTACTTTTAGTTTAAAAGCTTTCTGTAAAATTACAGCCATTTCAGCACGAGTTAAAGATTCTTTCGGTCTAAATGTTCCTTTACCGTCACCTACGAAAATCCCCATATCTGTTAAAGCTAAAATTTCTTTTTGGAACATTGTTGTCCCTTCGCTAATATCAGAGTATGGATTTTTATACTCGCTTTTCGCTTCTGGTTTTAATGCACGATATATTAATGCGGCTACTTGCTCACGATTTACAATATCCCCAAATCCAAACTTACCATTATCATATCCTGCAATAATTTCTTTTGACGTTAAATTAGTAATTGCCTTATATGACCAATGACCTTTCGGAACGTCTGGAAATTCCTTTTCAGCTGCAAATGAAGTTGCTGGAGCCATCACTACTTGAAGTGCGACTGTCACTGCTAACACATTAGAAATAATTTTTTTCATATTTTTTAACACGTTATGTATATGCTTGTCCCGTGTTAACTTGCCTCCCTTTATAATAAAATTTTCCCTATTAAACTAACAAACTCTTAATTTAATTAGTCAACAGTACAAGTATACGTGATAAAAATAAACTAATCTACCATTATTTTATTTATAATCAGCATAATACGATATATCTTTTTATTTCGATACAAAATTATATAAACACATATAAAAAGCCCATCTCTATATAGACGATGGGCTTAACAAACGATGTTTTTTATTTAGCTAAACGATACTTTGAAACATTGAAACCTTTCCACTCATAATAATCTAAAATACCAGCATAAACTGCCTCTGCAGCAATTTGTCTTCCTGACTCAGTAGCTAATTTCCCATTATCTATATTGTTATCTATAAAGGCAAGCTCTGTTAAAACTGCTGGTACTGTATTTTTATTTACTACATAAAATGAATGATTGTCTTTTATATCTCTATCTCTTGTATGTAGTGCTTCTACTACTCGGTTTTGAATTTTTTGTGCTAATACTTTGCTATCCTTTTCAAGCTGTGTCTCTTCCCCAGACTTGGATTTTTTATAATAATATGTTTCCGTTCCATGACCATCATGATTTTCAGAAGCATTTGCATGAATGCTTACAAATATATCTGCATTGTTCTCTTGACCAAATTTCACTCGATTCACAAGAGACTCATTCCTGTTACTTCCTGGATTTCCGTTCTCTTCACGTGTTAACAAAGCTTTTAAAGGTGTATTTTTTTCTAACAATTGCTGTAATCTTAAAGATATATCAAATACAATTTCACTTTCCTTTACACCTTGCCCTGGATTCCCTGGATCAAATCCTCCATGGCCAGGATCAATAATAACTACCTTTTCCACTAATGGATTTCCAACTTGAATTGAGTCAGCCTTTGTAATAAATTGAGCTGCTTCTGCTTTAGTTAGAGTTTTTTCAGGCTCCCATTTGTTACCAGTACCAACAGAAATCCCTAATTCAACTAGGATGTTAGCTTTTGCTTTACCCCAGCTTTTTTCTAAATCACTGAATTTAGTTGCTGGAGTACCGTTTACTTTAGAATCTAATTTGTAAGCTTCTACAAGTAGAGATGCCATTGAAACGCGATCGATTTTTCCGTCTGGATCGAATGTGCCGTTATCTTTACCTTTAACAACGCCAGCTTTTTCTACAGCTGCGATGATTGGAGTAGCCCAGTGTTTTTGAGCATCAGCGTAAGATGGTTTAGCACCTGAATCGATTGGTAAGTTTAAGATTTTAGCCATCATTGTAGCTGCTTCTGCACGAGTGATTTCTTTTTCAGGCTCGAACATTCCTGCACCATTACCCTTAACTGCACCTTTTTCTACTAAATAGTTAATAGAATCTTCTGCCCAGTGTTTAGCTGGGACATCTGGAAATGTTTTTGTTTGTGCGAAACTACTAGATGAATAAGATAATATACTAGCTGCAATTACTCCTGCTGCAATTATTCTATTTTTCATAGAATATATTCCCCTCTCAAGTACAATGTTTTATGTAACAGAGTAATTATAGTTCTGAAAATTAGTAATAGTCAATTTTATTTTGTATAATTTTGTCTTATTATTGTATTTTTTGGAACAAATAACTATAGTTACACTATAAGAGACTCATTTTATCCCGCATTAACGGGCAGTAAGACCCCCACCTCAAAATTCAGCAAAAGCAAAGAAGTTAGGTGGGGGTCGGGCTGCCCGTAAAAGCCCGATTGGTGAGGGCTGATAATCAGTGGGAGATGAAGAACCCCCCACTGATTAAAGTTTCACTTTATAAGAGGAGAGATTCGTATGAGCAAGAATTGGAAAGATATAGAACACCGCATTTATACAATGTGTATGATTCAGTGGAATAATGAAGTATTGCTAATACAGCGCCCCGATCATCTAGGCTTCCCTGGTTACATCGCTCCTGGTGGTAAAGTAGATTTCCCAGAAAGTATCGTTCAAGCTACTAAACGAGAAGTAAAAGAAGAAACTGGATTACTTGTTTCAAATTTAACTTTTAAGGGATTAGATGAATACGTAAATCCGAAAGAAAATGTTCGATATATGGTATTTAATTATTGGACAGATTCATTTGAAGGTGAACTCCTTTTGAATCCTCCTGAAGGCGAATTATTATGGGTACCAATCGATACAGCACTAAATCTTCCTATGCAAGATTGGTTTAAAGAAAGATTCCCATTATTTTTTGAAAAAGGTACGTTTGAAATTCAACGTGTTTGGGACCAAGACTTAGATAAACAAGTTGCTATGACAATTACCCATACATAAAAAAGCTTGGAATCTCTCCAAGCTTTTCTTACTTCTCTTCTATTTTCTTAATCTCATAATCAATTTCTAAAAACTTAACTCCGAATATCCACATTCGATGGTTAGCTGTTAATATTTGATCCTTGCCCTCTTTAATCATAAAAGTCTCTGCTAATGGTAAGCGTATTGTAAAGAAGCGAGTATGTAAGTATATCCCTTCATCTCCCTTACCATTTCTTCTCAGCTTACTAGTAATGATTAAATCATTACTCTTATTACATAATTTCAAAACTCCCGTCATATTCGAATATGGTAAAGGTAATCCAATATTCATATACGTCTCATTCTTATGTGTATGTTTTGAGTAAAGAGCTACAAAAATAGATTCTCCTGCTTCATTTTTTCTTAGCCAAGCCCTTACATTCTCTCTTCCATCCTTCTCATCTATTATCCCCATGATAGAGCCATGCATCGTTTCCCACTTGCCGTCCATTCCTAAATGTATTTGTCCTACACGCTTACTCATTTTTGCATAACAAAATGCAACCGGGTGGAACCAACGAGTCCATTTAATATGCGATTGTAACTGATACTCTTTTGTATTTTCATAAAAACGAATAATACTTAAAGGAATCTTCATCGCGTCAAATGCCTCACTATGAAAATCATTCATTTTATCAACTAAACCTTTGTATTCCTTGCTATCTATTAAATTTCTGTTATGTAAAAATGCTTCACCAACTGTCGCGGTTCCTCTTAACCTGCTCATTGGTTTCCCGTAATATTTATAATTCGGAGTACTCTTTTCAATCATCCAGCCAACAAATGCTGGTAACGCTACTCCAATTCCATTTACCACGCCGTGAATCCAGACCATTTGTGCAATTGTAATCGTCATTACTTGTTTGAAATTTCCGTATGAATATATGAGTGAAAACATTATTGTTACCATAAGTGCACTAGAAGAAAGAACTAAAAGTACCTTTGCACTTATAGCATTGAATTTCGTTTTCCATACGTAAATCCCATATCCATAAATGGCACATAAATATATGAATACTGCAAAGAATTCAAACGTCCTCGAATACGTAATTCCTATTGCAACCGTCATTGGAGAAATGACGATGATAAAAATAATAGCGTCATATAACTTACTTCCCCGTTCTCTTTTTCTTCCAAGTAAACCCGCTGATAACGGCAATAAAAATGCCGAGTAATGAAAGTGTGCAGCTGTGAGTAAAACAATGTCAGAACTAAAGTTCATAATTGAAAGTTTCGCTACAGAAGCAAAGAGCCAAAAGCCACCTAGAAACAAATAAATAAACGCACTATCTATAGCTGTTTCTTCTAGAGGCTTCCATCCTCTTTCTAGCAATCTACTTACACCAAATAACGCAACGATTCCTGTATATGCAAACCAAATTAGCGCAAAGAAATAGTGATTTGTTACGAAAGCTAGCATCGCACTAACTGCTGCGATTGGATATAAAAACGATACAAATTTATAAAATAATACATACGATCCATTTCTTTTTTTCTTGTCAATAATACAAAAAGACATCGGTATAAATAACAAAATAGATAACAATATAATTGCTTCAACAGGATTTACATTCGACCACTCGTATATTAGAAATATAATATAACAAGCAAGCCCAAATAGTATATTTTTCATCTCGTATATTTCCTTTCCACAAATGTCCCCTTATAGGAAAATAGTGAGCCAATTAACGGATTTCGTACTTGTACATGAATTCGAAAGCATTGTAGTATTTCATCATAACTTTCTACAATTTTCGCCTCTCCGTATAAAAATCTAGGTAACGGTATTTTTCTTTCAAACATAAAAAACCATTGTTTCTTTGAAGAAATATGCATCCCGCCCTTTTCATCAATATAAAAATTCAATGTAGAAACGAGTAAATGTGGCTCACCAAAATAATCTACAATTTCATTATTCTCTTCATCCAACTGCATAACAGCGTTAAAATATCTTTTCTTATTATGAAAATAAAAAGTACGATTCCACCGTACAAATTCTTTCCCCTGTTCATCTCGCTCAGCGGTATTATGTATCGTAAATGGCACCTTCTTTCCTCGCTCAGAGAAAAACATTCGAAACTTCGATGCAATTTTCAAAATCAATTTAACGAAAAAAGAGCCACCGTAAATTTCATCCATTTCCCCTTCTCCTGTAAAACTATTCTCTTCTGTAATCGCATATCGCTTCTGTAATTTTGGATGAAGATTTTTATAGGTATCTCCTAATAATCTCTCATAAATATTAACCATACATTTATCCCTTTCTCTTCCTCTTGCAATTTTTTGCGCTTGGCAAATTAGTGCAATTCATATAACCGACAATCGATAACCCTATTAAAAGAAGGTTTAATGTAATTGGATTAAATGGTTGCGTAAAACTAGCGATATTCGTCGATCCTGCCGCTAATGTTAAAACTATCAACAATATAATATGCAATATAAATAGTTTTCGCTTTTGAAGTGGCAATAGCCACATAACACCCCATATTATTTCTAAAAATCCAACTATTTTAAGTATAAAAATACTACTTTCATTCGATCCGATTAATGCAGAAAGCATCTTTACTTCTTCTGAATGAGTAAACATCAATTTTGGTACAATCCCTTGATATAACCATACGAAGGCAAATAAAAAGCAAACGAGCCAATACGTCATTGTTCTTCTAATTAGCAACTTAGGATGAAGTCCCTTTTCTAACCATAATTTTAAAGCATCAAAACTCCATGCTGTCGCCCAACCTAATAAAGGTCGAAAAACATATGAATCTATCGTATTTCCTATACGACCAAACCTTGTATCATAATCATATTGCGTCTCAAAATAAATATGTTCTTCATTCGGTGTATATTTCCAATAACCACGCCCCATTTGTATAAGTGATAATTGATTGTCTGTCCAAAATTTTAAAGAAGAAATGCGCTCTCCAGTTTCTTTTCTTACTTCACCTATCGATTCTCCTTCTCCAGCTATTTCAAGTCCGAAACCAATCTTCGTTTTATATAGAAACTTCTGCGGCTCCCCCTCTTTTTTCTCCAAATACGAGATTTCTGTAAAACGTGCATCCCACTCTGTATGTAGGTCTGGTTCTTGCGTATATTTCCATAATTTCTTCATTGTTGTTTTCATTTCTCTCGCTACATAAATAGGCTTTTTCTTGCCCATCCTTCCACCTCCTATGCCCTATATTTTTAATGTACATGCAACGAATTTATTTTGCTACACTTTTCACAAACTAACCCCCAAAAAAGATGGAATTTTTAAAAAATATATAAAACACTTGATTCCCTGAAAAATTTAAATTATTATAAAACAAATGTTACCAACAACTTCATAAATCAAACACTCTCGCCTAAAACGTGAGATAGAGGTTGCAACGCTTATAAGTATTCTAAAGGAGACACAGAGATGTCTATGAATTTAGAAGAAAGGAAGTGTTGCCGAAATTGATAAATTTCTCTGCATTTATCGATTGGGGCTGTTTTCGAATAGAAACAGAACTGTCATATGTACAGACGTGTACGTATGAAGAGCTATCTACAAAAAAGAGATATCATTTTTTATGATATTCCTTTTTTGGCGGTTTTTTTATTAGCTCCGTTTTCTGTTTCCCTTTTCCTGTAACAGCACCATCCTCACTTATTTGAGATGGTGTTTTTTGTTTTTCTCTCTGGTAACTACAGGAATATTGGGATTTGTATATGTCCTAACCTATTCTTAAAAATGGACGAAAGAAGGAATTCGTAATGGAAACGATTGTACAAAAGTTTGGCGGTACTTCTGTTGGAAGCGTCGAACGCATTCAGCATGTAGCAAATTTAATTATTGAAGAATATGAACGAGGACATAGCATTGTCTCTGTCGTTTCAGCAATGGGAAAAAGTACAGATGAACTTGTCGCACTGGCTAACGCTATTACTGAAAACCCAAGTAAACGTGAAATGGATATGCTTCTATCAACAGGAGAGCAAGTGACTATTTCATTATTAACGATGGCACTACAAGCAAAAGGTTATAATGCGATTTCATTAACAGGATGGCAAGCTGGTATTACGACAGAATCTGTACATAGTAGTGCACGGATTACTGACATTCATACAAATCGAATTCAATCTTATCTTACTGAAGGTACGATTGTTATTGTAGCTGGCTTCCAAGGAATCAGTGAAAACCATGAAATTACAACGCTTGGCCGCGGTGGTTCTGATACAACTGCTGTTGCATTAGCCGCTGCACTGAAAGCAAAAAAATGTGATATTTACACGGATGTGACCGGCGTATATTCGACGGACCCACGAGTTGTAAAAAATGCTTATAAATTAGATGAAATTTCTTATGACGAAATGTTAGAACTTGCAAACCTCGGTGCTGGTGTATTACACCCGCGTGCTGTTGAGTTTGCTAAAAATCACAATGTCATTTTAGAAGTTCGCTCAAGTATGGAACAAGAAAACGGAACAATTGTAAAAGGAGAATGTAACATGGAACAACAATCAATCGTTAAAGGTATTGCATTTGAAGATAATATTACACGCGTCACAATGAAAGGATTAGAACAAGGTGCACTCTCAACAGTCTTCTCTACATTAGCAGCGGCACATATTAATGTAGATATCATCATTCAAAGTATTACAAATGAAGGAACTGTTCACCTCTCCTTCTCAATCCATTCTAATGATTTAAAAGAAACATTAGAGGTATTGGAACAAAATCAAGAAACACTTCACTATGAATCTGTAGAATATGAAAATCATTTAGCAAAAGTATCCATTGTAGGATCTGGTATGGTCTCTAATCCAGGTGTTGCTGCAAATATGTTTACTACTTTAAAAGAAGAAGATATTCATATTAAAATGGTAAGTACATCAGAAATTAAAGTGTCTGTCGTTATTGACCGCCTTCATTTAGTAACAAGTGTTGAAGCACTACATCAATCATTTATGGCAAAAATTGAACCTTTAGTGCAAATGAGCTAATTTCCGCCGGTAAAACTTACAACAAATTATATGAATCTATTTCCTTCCTATATAAATAGAAAGCTGTTTGCATTGTATAGAGTAACAAGAAAGTTATTTACGTTAAAATAAAGTCGTTTACAACAATCGGGCCATTTAATGGCGTACAGGATAGGAATATTTTGTGGGGAAGTCGAAGTTATTTTATCGAATAGCAACTACAGTATCAAGTTCTTGAAACTACTTGAACATGATAGCATTCACGAAATAAAGTTCGCGCACATTTCAATAGTAGATGTTTTACGAAGTGTTGTTCGTTAACAAGATGGTATATACTATACCCGAAAACACCTTGTCACTTTTTCCTACACTGTGACAAGGTATTTTTGCTTAGAAGGAATTTGTAACTTTTTAATAGTATAATTATGAGAATGATCAAATAATATATTTTTACACATAAGGAGATAAAGACAATGACAAAAAACAAATTACTAAGAATGGACAATGTCAGCATCGTTGTAGAATCCCTTGATGACGCAATCTCTTTCTTCGAGGAGATTGGCTTGAACCTCGAAGGGCGAGCCACTGTCGAAGGTGAATGGGCTGGTCGCGTAACAGGACTCGGTTCTCAGTGCGTAGAGATTGCTATGATGGTTACGCCAGATGGCCACAGTCGAATTGAACTTTCGCGATTCCTCACCCCACCTACTATAGCGGATCATCGGACAGCTCCTGTAAACGCCCTCGGTTATCTGCGCGTCATGTTCACCGTTGAAGACATTGGCGAAATGGTATCCAGACTTACTAAGCATGGTGCTCAGCTCGTTGGCGAAGTAGTTCAGTACGAGGGCTCGTATCGACTCTGCTACATTCGTGGAACCGAAGGAATTTTAATCGGTTTAGCGGAAGAACTCGGTAACAAATAAGTAAGTAATGTTTTATAAAAAGTCTTTACTGAAATATACAGTACTGAAGTAAAAATATTTGAAGAAAATTCTTATTCAATAAAACTTAGATTTTCAACCCCGTCCTAACTTTAGAACGGGGCTATGCTCGTTTGAGCTTTTAAAATTAAATAACTTTATTAGCATTTTACACATAGATTTCAAGACTCTATACAAACAGCTTTTTAACACATTCTCTATATCCGAAAATCATTATAAAACAATCGGATTATTTACAATACCCTTTCCCAGGAAATATAACGGCCTCTTCTCACTTCTTATCATATATATTTTTCCCTTTAAATAACGAGCGAAATTCATTCAAAATAACTTTCTTCACGTCAGAATAAAAGACCATCATAAAAAGTGCAATTCCTAATAAAATCTCTTGAATTCCTTCATAATCAATGAAAGCACTCATAATTAGCAAACCAAATCCAATATAAAAGCCAAACTCATTCTCTTTCTCAAAATCCTCATTTTCTTCATCAATATGTATTTTCTCTTTAAAGTTTTGATTCCCTTTTATTAATTCATCGAGCGTAACATTGTACATTTCGCTCAGTAAAATTAAATTATCAATATCCGGACAGCTTTTATCATATTCCCATTTCCCCCGCTTTAACAGGCACTAAATCCCATCGGAGCTTTTAAATATATCAAGGTAGCCAGATGGGATTAACTGCCTATAAAAGCCCGATTGGTTCAACTAATAATCAGTGGGATAAATCGCCCCACTGATTAAAGTTTCACTTTATAAACCGCTTGCCTTGTCACACCAATCTTTTTAGCGACATCTTCCTGCGAAAACCCTTTTGACTCTCGTAATCTTTTAAGTTGTTCTCCTAAGCCCATAACGTCCCCTCCTTTAACAAATTATTACATAACAAGATATAGAAAAGAAAGAAACCATTCGTTTACATAATAAAAAAGGGAGAATAGCTCTTATTCCACAGCTACTCTCCCTCTCACTTATATTAAAACAGATGAATGTTTTCTTTCTTGCAAGCTTCACGTAAATCGTCAGGCCATACAGAAGATTGAACTTCACCGATATGTGCTTTACGTAAGAAGTACATACACATTCTTGATTGGCCGATACCACCACCAATTGTTAATGGTAGTACATCTTCTAAAATACCTTTATGGAAATCATACTCTCGTTTGAAGTCTTCTCCCGTTTTCGTTAACTGCTCATCAAGTGATTTACTATCAACACGAATTCCCATTGATGATAATTCGAATGAAGCTTGTAGTACTGGGTGCCAGAATAAAATGTCACCGTTTAATTTCCAATCATCATAATCGGATGCGCGTCCATCGTGCTTTTCACCTGAACGGAGTGCATCTCCAATTCCAATAATAAAGACTGCACCATGTTCTTTCGCAATTGCATGTTCGCGATCTTTCGGTGTTAATTCTGGATATTTATCTTCTAGTTCTTGAGAAGTAACGAAAACAATTTCTTCTGGCAAATACTTTCCAAGGAACGGATACTTTTCAAATAAGTGATCTTCCAATTCTTTGAATATTCCATAAATTGTTTGTACTGTTTTTTGTAAGTAATCGAAAGTACGCCATTCTTTTTGAACAATTTTTTCCCAATCCCATTGGTCAACATAAATGGAATGCGTTGCATCAAGTTCTTCATCACGACGAATCGCGTTCATGTTAGTATATAAACCTTCACCAGCTTCATATCCGTATTCATGTAATGCGAATCTTTTCCACTTCGCTAGTGAATGAACAATTTCTAATTCTTCTCCTGAATGTAACATATCAAATTCAATTGGACGTTCTACACCGTTTAAATGATCGTTTAATCCTGATTTTTTCGTTACGAATAATGGTGCAGATACGCGGAATAGTTCAAGGCGTTTTGCTAATTGATCCTCGAAAAATGTTTTAACTTCCTTAATTGCGATTTGAGTCTCTCTTACTGTCATTAATGATTGATACATGGTGGTTTCCTCCTAAAATGTTTGGATGTTGTGAAAAGAAGCCAACAAAAAAAGCCCTTCTTCCCCAAAAAACTGGGACGAAAGGCTTTGGTTCCGCGGTACCACCCAAATTAGCAACAGAGGTTGCTCACTTATACAGTACGGAGATGAAAAAATCTCGATACTGTTCTTCTTGTAACGGCGAAGTTCCCGGCTAAGTCTACTTTCCTATAAAGGATTTTGGTTAGCGACTCCAGGAGGTTCTTCATAATAGGCTTCGTATCAGGCTCACACCGTCCCTGACTCGCTTAAACTACATCCTACTACTACTCGTCCTTTCATAGTCGTTTTGTTGTCACATCTCTGAAACATTTTATTAATGATTATTCTATACAAAAAATAGAGAAAGTCAACAAAAAGTTTAAAAATATTTTTCAATTCTTTATTTTACGTCTTTACCGACTGTTCTTAATATAACATTTTTATTTCCTTTGTCTCTTCAATCCAAAAAATGTTTCACTAATTGAAACTAACATATATACAACAAGTAGTGTGATTGTTCGAAATATGGAATCCGCAGTATTTCTTATTATTTTCATTTTCTTTATAATTCCTTTCAGTTTACTCGCAATTTCATGGTATACTATAGCATTCAAGCAGTTTGTTTTTACTTAAAGCAAACATAGTCATTTATCGATAGTATTTTTCTAAAACATTGGCTATTATCAAATAAGATTTTTTATATTACGGAGTGATCATATGAGTAAAACGAAAGCAAAACCGAAAAAAGGTGTAGGACAAGGTACAGGAAGTAAAGGATGGAACCGTTGGCAATCAAGTGCGAAAAAGAAAGCTGCAAAACCATACAAAAGTAAAGGTACAAAGAAATAAAATAAATAGTGTCTTATCCCGCATTAACGGGCAGTAGGACTCCCACTAATTAAAGTTTCACTTTATCTCTTTACTTTTTACAAAACAAAATATAATTATTACAACAAAAAAGCTATGCTCTCATAAATTTGAAAGCATAGCTTTTTCCATATTAAATCATAAGAATATCTCGAATTTCTTCTTCCGTAATAGAGGATAATTTCTCTTCTCCTGGTTCAATAATTTCAGCGATTAAATTTTTCTTACTCTCTTGTAACTCGTGCATTTTTTCTTCAATTGTTCCATGTGCTACTAACTTAATCACTTGCACAGTATTTTTTTGTCCCATTCGATACGCTCTATCCGCTGCTTGTTGTTCAACAGCTGGATTCCACCATAAGTCGTACAATATAACTGTATCTGCACCTGTTAAATTTAGTCCTGTACCACCAGCCTTTAAAGAAATCAGGAATAAATCTCCTTCCCCCTCGTTAAACCGATTGCATAGCTCTACACGCTCTTGCGAAGGTGTACTCCCGTCTAAATAAAAGTATGGAATGGCTTGACGGTTTAATTCCCGTCCGATTATCGAAAGCATCTTCGTAAATTGAGAAAATATAAGAATTCTCTTCCCTGTACTTCTGCATTCCTCCAAAATTTCTAGCAGCTGCTCAAATTTAGCTGAACTCCCTTTATAGTCATCAACAAACAATGCAGGATGATTACAAATTTGCCTTAACCTCGTTAAACCAGCTAATATTCTAATTTTATTTTTACGTAACGTATCTTTATCCAAATGTTTTAACGTTTCTTCTCTTAACTTCGCTAAATAAGCTGCGTAAAGCCTCTTTTGATCTGGTAAAAGTTCTGATGATTGTATGTGCTCAATTTTTTCTGGTAGCTCCTGTAATACATCTTCCTTTAACCTTCTCAACACGAATGGTTTTACCCGCTTCGCAATATCTTCACGTCTTAAATCACCAAACTCTCTTCTTCCTGGTAATAATTCTGGAAAGACGACATGGAAAATAGACCATAGCTCTTCCAATGAATTCTCTACAGGTGTTCCCGTTAATCCAAAACGGTACTCTGCTTGAATCGTTTTTACTGCCTTTGCAGTTTGCGTCGTGTGATTTTTAAACGCTTGTGCTTCATCAAGAAATAACGTATGGAATGGTATTGCATATAACCTTATATCTCTTCTTAGTAAAGGGTATGACGTAATGACAACATCAAATTTCGTTATATCTTTTACAATTTTTCGGCGCTCTTCTTGATTTCCATCGGCAATAACCGCTCTAATATGTGGAGCAAATTTTTTCAACTCGCTAAGCCAGTTGTAAACAAGGGAAGATGGAGAAACAACTAATATAGGCAGTTTCTTCTCTCGAATTTCCGGCAAAACAGAATCTATAAAAGCGATGCTTTGCAACGTTTTTCCTAGTCCCATATCGTCTGCTAAAATACCCCCAAAACGGTAATGTGCGAGTGTTTTCATCCACTGAAATCCGTATACTTGATAATCTCTCATTTCTGCATTTAACGTATTTGGCACAGCAAACTTTAATTTTTTCGGATTTTGAATATTTTCTACTAACTCTTGAACAGACTCATCTAAACTTAAAACATTTCCTTCTTGTAGTGAATTCATCCATTTCACACTACGAATAAGAGGGACGTCTATTTCTTCTCCCTTTAAAAACTCTTTTCGAATACTAGATTCTTTTATAAACTGATTAATGTCATTAAACTCTTTACTTTCAAGTGATAGTAGGGAACCACTTGCTAAACGATAATATTTTCGCTTCTCCTCAAGAGCAACTAATACCCCTTTAATTTCTGCCTCTGGAATACCTTTTATATCAAAGCGAAATGATAACCAATCAATTCTCTCTTTCCTTCTAACCCTTATAAGAGGAGCGGTGTCTCCTTTATGAATACGTAATTTGATTGCTGTCGTCGCATAAATATCAACTAAACCTTTTAACGTTGGAACAACATGATATAAAAAATTATACTCAGCTTCTTCATTATGCATAAAATAACCGCCTTCCGTTTTCGCAAAGGCACTTTCACGCATAATGTCTAAAATCTCTTTTTCCTTTTTCTCATCACGATTAAAAACAGACGGCTGTCCATCCTCTTCTAACGGATTAATCAGGACGTTTCCATAGTGAAATTCAAGACCTGCTAATAAGCGGTTTTTCACTCGATCTAAATATAATTTCGCTTTTAATGCGGGTGTTTCAACACGATCTGATACTACCTCATCTATTCGCACAGTTCCTAGCTTCATTAACCCTGGTACAACTTTTGCTACAAAGTGCTCCATCTTATCTGCTGGAATATACAATTGGTTACTACTAGAACGATTCATCATTTTTTGTAATTCGATAAGCCGCTTGCAATCCTCAGCGTTCAACTGATACAGTTTCCCTCCAAATAGAGCATAACTATACGTATCCATTACGTCTACTTGTTGTAAGCCGTCAATATAAAGTGTAAACCCACCGTTACTCCCTTTATTAAACTCAAAATGTAAAGGAAGTAGTCCTTTTGAAATTTGTAAACCGTGAAAAGATTGTCCATCTTGATTAAGTCTGACAAACTCAGCTTTAGAAAGGAAAGAAAGCATATCCATCCACGAAGCTGGCGGTATTAAAATCATGCTATCATCTTGTTTCGCATGTACTTCCAGTGTATCTTCATACATTTTTTCGTTATGATACATTTTAATAAGTTGCTGAATAATCGCATCCGTTTCTTGCCTAAAGCTATGTACATCTGGTGTGTATGTAAATTCATTGGAACAATTAAAAGGTTCTCTTTTCTCCACATTAGAAAGAAATTCTCTAATATGATTTACGAAATACGTTTTGGCAAGTTTCAACTGAATTCCTAGAAGTGCCCCGCCCTTTTTCGTAACTACTGGTGTACAAATAAATTCAACATGAAGTAATTCACGTGTATCAAAGCGGTGTTGTTTACTTTTTGGCCGCAGTGGTTTGTCTGCAAACAACTGAAACATCCCGCTTGTTAATTGTTCATTTCCGCTACTAATAGGCACCATTCCACCGGTTTGCTGATTATAATTTATTTGTATCAATACTGCCGCAACATGTTGACAGTATGTTTGAAAAGACGCTAACAAAGGACAACTACATTTCGCAACAACATCACCTTTTTTAGCTTTTTCTACTGTAACATGAAAATCTTCGTTCCCTTTTACCGTCGCCTCGCAAATTTCTTTATTTTCATCATAATGATTTATTATTACTTTATTTGATTTATAATAAGCTTCGCCTCTTTTATATGAGGTCTCTCCGCATACTTCTTTAATAATCGATTTGTTTAATACAAAACTCATTTTTTGACACTTCCTTAATTTAAAACCAGTTTCTCTTAACTAACATTTTACATGCTCTACGAGAAAATATAAAATGTAGATTTAATAAAAAAAGATGCTCGTATATAAGCACCTTTTTTCACTCTATCTCCATCAACCGTTTCGCCTCAAAATACAACACTTGAATAAATTTTTTCGTATTAATTCGCGTATGTCCAGAAGTTGCTACTTCTTCCTTTGTCATTTCTGTCATCCGTTTTCTAACTACAGTGAAATCAAAAAATTTCGGAGCATAACTTTCAAATTTTGGATTTGAAAAGTCTGTTAATCCAAGAGAAGCTAAGTGATTTAACGATTGATAAATCGCTCTACGTACCCTTTGTTCAGATGCTTTTCTCTCCTTATCTATATCTGCATCTGAAGCTATATTCTCTAATTTTCTTATAGTTATATGATGAAAGATATCTTTTAGCGCAGGAAATCCAAATTCAAACGTTTGCTCTTTTTCTTGCCCATATAAATATTCCAACATACTAAGTAAATCTTTACTTCCATTCTCTCCCGCGATACCGAGTTCTGATAATAAATAGCGTCCTGAATCCGTTATTTTTTTCCCTTCTTGCATTGGCTCATTTCGAACTTGCGGCTGTTCCCACTTGAAAACGTTATTCAATGATTTTTGAATATCATATATAGAGCGCTCTAAACGAATACGTTCCATCACTTTCCGTACAACAGATATAACCTCAATTTTATTTAATGGTTTTGCAATATAATATTCCACACCAAGTGTATAGGCCTCACCTATAAGCTGCTTCGATTCAACTTGAGAAATCATAATAATTTTCCCAGTAAAAGAGGATGCGATATGGCGAACTGTTTCAATGCCGTCTCGCATTGGCATTAATAAATCAATAAATAAAATATCTACTTTTTTAAAATTTAGTTGATCTGCTTCAATAAAAGCTCCGTCTTCCGATTCTCCAATTACTTCCCCAAGATCGCCATCTTCAATAATTTGTGAAAGCATGGAGCGGAAAACTTCATCATCATCTACAATATAATAAAACAACTTTATTCCCCTCCCCGCTTTAAACTGCACTCCGGTAAACAAACGACGAACTTACAACCTTCACCAATTTCCCCATCTTCCAATCTCACTTCTCCTCCGAGCTCAGTTACCATTTCGTTTATGTAAGAAAGCCCAATTCCTGTAGATGGTGTTCCTGTTTGATCATACTTCGAAGTAAATCCTGGCTTAAATACTAGTTTTTTATATTTTTGCGCAATACCAGGCCCATCGTCAATTACTTCAAAAAATATACGTTTATCAAGTTTATATAACTTAATAATAATAGCGCCACTATTCTCAATTGCTTCAACCGCATTTGCAACTAAATTATTAAAAATGGATAAGACTGTATACACATGATATTCTGCATGCTCACCTTCTATATGTTTAGAAAAACGTATATCTTTTTCTAACATGTCAGCGTACTTCTCATTTATTCTCACAATCATTTCTGCAAGCTCATGTCCTTCTACATACTCAGCTACATTTTTATCTAATAATAGTTTAGATAGTCCAGCAAAAATCCTTTGATTATCCTTTTTTATTTCGTGCACTTCTCCCGCTATTTTTAATGCTGTTTTACCATTCGAATCATCGTTCGCTTGTAAATCCCGATATAATTGATACGCTTCTTGTGTAATTAACTCCGCATTTTGCAACGTTTTTTTCAAATGAACAGACTCTACATATAAATTAGAAAGGTGCATCAACATTTTCTCATTTTCTTTTCGAACTTGTGATTCTTTTAACTTCGTTTCATATAAATTCATCATATTTAAAAAACCAAGCGCAAAGAAACTACGAAAAATAGCAATAATGATTAGTTTATTCACTTCAGAAACGGTTATTGTTGTCCCGAGCACTAACATATGATAAAACGCAAGTTCTGACATACTAGCGATAATTTCAATTGTAATTCCAAGGCATCCTATAACAATTGGCTTCTGATGGAATTTATTCACCCTACAAATCGAAAAAAGACTTCCATAAATAAAATAATAAAAGAAAACGGGATAGCGCAAATAAAATGATTCTGTCATATGAAATGACCCTTGCAATACCCAATCGAGACACACACGGAATAAGACCACAGATATACCAACAAGAATACCTGCAGCAGCTGCTGGTATTCTTCTTAAAAATAGTAATAAAAAGAAGAAAAGCGGTGTCCCGAAGCTAACGCGAAACGTATCGTTGAAAGGATGAAAATTCAGCTCTCCAGCAATCGGAACAACAACCATTAATATAATTATAAGATACATATCTTTCTTCCATAATTGATTCCAATTCAAAGGTGTCACTTCCTATGCTTTTTTTCAATAGTAAAAGTGAAAGCCCGCTTATAATTATAAACGGGCTTTATTCCTATATTCTAACCTTTTCTACCGCTTTTATTTGGCGATACTCCGGTTCCCATATTGCTTCTTTCACTGCAATCTTGATATCGTTATCACTTAATTTCTCCCTAGCAACACCTTCTGCAACTGCAACTTTCGCTACTTCAATTGCAACCATTTCCGAGATATTACGTAACTCTTCAACTTCTGGTAAGATAGGTGCTCCTGGCTGACTTGCATCTACCATACTTGCAACTGCTTCAGCAGCTGCTGCGAACATACCATCAGTCATGACGCTTGCACGAACAACAATTGTACCAAGACCTAGTCCCGGGAAAATAAGTGCGTTATTTGACTGCCCAATCACATACGTTACACCGTTATATGTAACTGGTTCAAATGGACTTCCTGTTGCAACTAACGCTCTTCCTTCTGTCCACTCGATTAAATCTGCTGGTTTCGCTTCAGCAAGTGGCGTGGGATTCGACATTGGTAATATAATTGGTCTCTCTACATGAGAAGCCATTTCTTTAATAATTTCCTCTTTAAATGCGCCGGCAACAGTAGATGTACCGATTAAAATTGTCGGTTTTACATGTTTCACAACTTCAGCAAGTCCGATCACACCATTTTGTTTCCACTCACTTACTTCAGCTTCTTTTCTTGCATACGGAATTTGGAAATCAAGAAGATCTTCCATATTATCTGTAACTAACCCGTTACGGTCGATACACCAGAAACGATTATGAGATTCTTCGTCTGATAAGCCGACGCGGACCATTGCATCTCTTACTTGGTCTGCGATACCGATTCCAGCTGTACCAGCACCAAACACAACTACACGGTGTTCACTTAATGGTACACCAGAAGCTTTCACTGCCGATAATACTGCAGCAAGTGAAACTGCACCTGTACCTTGAATATCATCATTAAATGTACAAACGTCATGACGATATTTATCTAAAATTTTTCGTGCATTTCGAGAACTGAAGTCTTCCCAATGTAAAAGCGCTTTCGGGAACTTATTGCCTACTGCTTGTACAAATGTATCAATAAATTCATCGTAAGCTTCACCAGTTACACGTGGATGACGATTTCCAATATAAAATGGATTATTTAATAGTTCCTCACGATTTGTACCTACATCTAAAATTACTGGTAACACACGACTAGGATCGATTCCAACTGCGGCCGTATATACAGCTAACTTTCCGATCGCGATGTTAATACCACCAACACCCCAGTCACCAATTCCTAATATACCTTCTCCATCTGTTACAACAACTAAATCAATATTCTCAGCTGTTGCACCGATATTTGCAAATGCTTCTTCAATACCTGAAGGATCATTAACTGATAAATAAACACCGCGTGGTTTACGATATTCATGGCTATATCTTTGAATTGCTACACCAACAGTAGGTGTATATACGATTGGTAACATTTCACGTAAATGATTTGTTAAAATACGATAAAATAACACTTCATTTCGATCATGTAACGCTGTTAAGTATACATTCTTTAATAAATCATCCGGCTGAGAACAGAATTGCTCATACGCTCTACGTGCTTGTTCATCTAGCGTTAAAACTGCTGGCGGTAATAACCCTTTTAAACCTAATTCTTCTCTTTCTTCTTGCGTGAAAGCTACCCCTTTATTTAAAAGTGGTGTTGATAATACTTCTACTCCTCTTAATGTCGTTTCTAATGAACCATTAGAAGCCACTGTAAACTTACTCATAACATCCCTACCTCTATTCATATATAGCATTTCTATATTGTAAACAAAAAAGAGGGGATTGTCCCCCTCTTCTTTTAATTTTTCTTTAAAAGAGTTGCTCCTGCAATCCCTGGGTGTGTCATTTCGAATGGATCTAGAATTAACTCTAATTCTTCTTGTGACAATACACCATTTTTCACACATAGTTCTCGAACGGATTGCCCTGTCGCAATTGCTTCTTTCGCAACGCGAGCTGCTGCTTCATAGCCGATATGAGGGTTCACGGCTGTAATAATTCCTACACTCTTCTCAACATACTCTTTTAAGCGATCTTCATTCGCTTCAATTCCTTTTAAGCAATTATCTGTAAAGGCACGGAAACCGTTATTCATAATGCTAATAGATTGAAGTAAGTTGAAAACAAGTACTGGTTCCATAACATTTAATTCTAATTGTCCTGCTTCTGAAGCAAGACAAATTGTATGGTCGTTACCAATTACTTGGAACGCAATTTGATTAATTACTTCTGGCATAACAGGGTTTACTTTACCTGGCATAATAGATGAACCTGGTTGACGAGCTGGTAGCATAATTTCCGCTAATCCAACGCGTGGACCTGATGCCATTAAACGAAGGTCGTTCGCAATTTTAGACATATTCATCATACATACTTTTAATGCCGCTGACACTTCAGTATACGCATCAGTATTTTGCGTCGCATCTACTAAATCTTCTGCACCAACAAGTGGTAGTTCACTAATTGTAGCTAAATGTTTTACAACTGCTTCAATATATTCTGGATCTGCATTTAAGCCTGTTCCTACTGCAGTTGCTCCCATGTTTACTTCATATAAATGTTGACGTGATTGCTGAATTCGTTTCATATCACGTTCAAGTACACGAGAGTACGCTTTGAATTCTTGTCCAAGACGAATCGGCACAGCATCTTGTAAATGCGTACGACCCATTTTAATAACATGGTCGAACTGTTCTGCTTTTAATTCAAATACATCATGCATATAACCCATCGTTTGTAATAAGCCTTCTAATGCATTTAATGTTGCAATATGAATCGCTGTTGGGAATGCATCGTTTGTTGATTGTGCCATATTTACATGACTGTTTGGACTAATATAATGATAGTCTCCCTTTTCCATTCCTAATAATTCAAGAGCGCGATTGGCAATGACTTCATTTGCGTTCATGTTCATTGAAGTTCCTGCACCGCCTTGAATTGGATCAACGATGAAATGATCATGCCATTTTCCATCAAGGATTTCTTGTGATGCTTCTGCGATAGCACCACCTTTTTTCAATTCCAATCTTCCTACATCTGTATTAGCAAGTGCTGCTGCTTTTTTAACAATTGCGAACGCTTTAATTAAGCCTTCATGAATTTTGTATCCTGTAATTGGGAAGTTTTCTACTGCACGCATAGTTTGTACGCCGTAGTACGCATAATTTGGCACTTCTTTTTCACCTAAAAAATCTTTTTCAATTCGTACTCCATTTTTAACTTCAGTTAATGTTGCCATGACTTTTCACTCCTTAACGATTTCTTATGCTGCTTTTGTTTGGTTGACTGTTTCTACATATTGTTTTGCTTTCTCATTGTCGAATTCGCCTTCCCACTTCGACATAACAATGGCAGCTAATGCATTTCCTAATACATTGACAGCTGAGCGAATCATATCTAAAATACGGTCAATTCCCGCAATTAATGCGATACCTTCTAACGGTAAGCCCATTGATCCTAACGTCGCTAATACAACAACGAATGATGCACCTGGAACTCCCGCCATACCTTTGGATGTTAACATGAGAACGAATAATAACGTTATTTGCTCCGTCAGTGACATGTGTACACCGTACATTTGTGCAACAAATAATGCCGCTAACGCTTGATAAATAGCTGACCCAGTCAAGTTAAATGTATAACCTGTCGGAATTACGAAAGAGGCAACTGCCTTTGGACAACCGAACTCTTCCATTTTTCTCATTATATTAGGTAAAACAGCTTCTGAACTTGCTGTCGTAAATGAAAGAATAAGTTCTTCTTTTAAAATTTTCATTAATGTAAAAATGTTTACTCCAACCATTCGCGCATTAATACCTAATACAATCACAACGAATAGTATAACAGTTACGTATACAGCTAGCACTAGTTTTCCTAAAGGAAGTAGTGTGGCTACACCAAATTTTGCAACCGTAACAGCAATTAATGCGAATACACCAAATGGTGCAAATTTCATAACTTGATTTGTGACCCAAAACATCGCTTCGAGTACACCTTCGAAAAAGTTAAAGACAGGCTTTCCTTTTTCTCCAATTGCCGCAACTCCTAAACCGAATAGTACTGAGAAGAATATAATCGGTAATAAATCACCTTGTGCGATAGATTCAAATACGTTTTTCGGTACAATGTGAACAATCGTTTCAGCAAAACCTTTCTTCTCTGTTGCATCTGCTGTTTGTTTATAAGAAGAAATATCACTTTGCTGCAAATTATTCATATCAACGCCAGTACCTGGCTGGAATATATTCGCTGCAATTAATCCCATTAAAATAGCAATTGTCGTAATAATTTCGAAATAAAGAATTGTTTTCCCGCCTAGTTTCCCAAGCTTTTTCATATCTCCTACACCAGCTACCGCAACAATTAATGCTGAAATAACAATCGGCACTACAATCATCTTAATTAAATGAATAAATATATCCCCAACTGGTGTGATATAAGAAATCGCCGTTTTATTGCCATAAAAGATTGCCCCTACTACAATCCCTAAAACAAGTGCGACAAAAATTTGTGTTGCCAATCCGAATTTTTTCATTTATGTTCATCCCCTTTTATGCGAACGCTTTCATTTAGTATTTATAAAAGCTTACTCACACATCATATAGGCGAACCTACAAAATCATACAAAAACCTACAAGTTCGTCACAAAAAATTCAAATATTTTTCTTCAATTTTTCATTGACACCATTTTGTTAAAAAGCGATAAAATATACTTGATAAGTAATCAGATTGTTTTGTATAATCGAAAAGATATACACTTACAATAAATCGAAATGAAAAGGAGTGGATGGTATGAAAAATTATGTACAGAAATTCAGCCTATCTTCTTCTTTTCTTTTTCATTTTCTCAGTAAGGAACAAGGGCATTCGCCTTTGTTCCTTTTTTATTGCCATTTATATAGGGGGAATTGTTATGAAACCATATAAACGCGTCTTAATTAAACTAAGCGGTGGCGCGCTTGCTGATCAATCAGGAAATAGCTTTAACTCCAAACGGTTAGAACATATCGCAAACGAAATAATATCCATTATTGATCTAGACATCGAAGTATCCATTGTCATCGGCGGCGGTAACATTTTCAGAGGTCATCTAGCTGAAGAATGGGGAATTGATCGTGTAGAAGCTGATAATATCGGTACGCTAGGTACGATTATTAACAGCTTAATGCTTCGCGGCGTTTTAACAAGTAAAACAGATAGAGAAGTACGCGTTATGACTTCCATCCCTTTTAATGCAGTAGCTGAACCTTATATTCGCTTACGTGCAGTACATCATTTAGATAACGGTTATGTCGTCATATTCGGTGGTGGTAACGGGCAACCATTCGTTACAACAGACTATCCAAGTGTACAAAGAGCCATTGAAATGAATAGCGACGCCATTTTAGTCGCAAAACAAGGAGTCGACGGCGTCTTTACAAGTGATCCGAAACATAATAAATCAGCGAAAATGTATCGAAAACTGAACTATAACGATGTTGTTAGGCAAAACATACAAGTAATGGATCAAGCGGCTTTATTGCTTGCTCGAGATTATAATTTACCGGCACACGTCTTTAACTTTGATGAGCCTGGCGTTATGAAAAGAATTTGTTTAGGTGAACATGTTGGGACATTGATTAATGATGATGTTTCGATGCTTGTGCATGAAAAATAGTATTTTCCATTAACGAAGGGTGCCTTTTATAGACACCCTTCGTTAATCATCACAAATAAAAATCAACCCATCCAACTACTTTCTCTTTACAACGCTCCCAGAAAGATAAGTTGTCAAAAAATGTTTCTGTCATCTCTTTCGAATCACCAATGTCTTGCGTTAACGCCTCATTCACTTGTGCTATGATAGGTCCACCATGAATATACAAATTCATCTCATCATTAATATAAAAGCTACGTGCAGTTATGTTCGTTGTACCGATAACAGTTAATTCATTATCAATAAGCATTAACTTTCCATGAAACATCCCTTTTTTATAACCATACACAGTAATCCCGTTTTTAACAGTTTGACGGATGTAAGGATATGCCGCCTCTTTAATAAGAGGTATATCCGGTTTATATGACCAAAGTATTTTCACTGTAACACCACGTTTTTGCGCCGCAATTAAAGCATTCATTAACTCTTTATTCTTCGCTATAAAATAAGGCGTTGTAATTACGATTGAATGTTTCGCTTGTTTGATTAACTCTATATACTTTTCAGCGACGTGGTGCCCATTGTAACTAGTCATCGTATGTAATGTGTTCCCTTTACTGGCTTTATTCGTACTTCTCTTTATATCTTCTTTCGTATCTCGCTTCCAATCTAAAGCAAATTGTTCCTCTAAATCTTTTGCTCCTTCTCCTCTTATCCTTACATGATAGTCACGCCAATATCCAAATCGCTTATCTTTCCCTAAGTACTCATCTCCTATATTAAAACCACCTGTATATCCAATCTCCCCATCCATCGTCGTAATACGCCGATGATTACGATGGTGAAGTGAATAAAATCCGAATGGCAATTCAGGTTTTCTACTATATGTAAAATGTACACCACTTTCCCGCAATTCATTTTTCATCTTTCTTTCAAATGATAAATCATTAATGCGATCAACCGATAAATAGACATTTACTCCTTCTTTCGCCTTCTCTTTTAATAAGTTTAAAAAGGTATGGCTACTTTTATCATCCGACAAAATAAAAAAATACGTGTAAATAGATTGCTTCGCTTCTCTTATATCAGTAAATAATTGTTTATAAAACGACTTCCCTTCTACATATAATTGAAAGTCACTATAATGAGGTGCATACTCTGTCGGCATATTTTTCCCGGCTTCCATTTTCCTACCTAAAGTAACATCGATATGCATCCAAATTAAAATAAAAACGAAAATAGCAATAATAATAGAAGTAACTCGCAATATCTTTTTAATCATTTTGATTTCCTTCCGCTCATATTACTTACTATTTCGTAGTGTTTCATTAAAGTATGTTTTCATACAAAATGTATTTCTTACTTTTTGTCGGATGTTAAAAACTTAAAGGAGAGCAGACTATGAAAAGAGCAAAAACTCCTATTATTTTTATCCCAGGTCTTTTCGGTTCAATGAGTAATATTATTATTCCTGGTACCGGTAATTGGAACTTTGGGCTTTCTTCGTTTATTTATGAACCATTCATTATGATGTTAGAAAGTATCGGCTATGAACGAAATAAAAACTTGTTTATCTGTTTTTATGACTGGCGTCAGCGTATTGCTTTTTCCACTCAAAAATATTTATTAAAAACAATTGCCTATGTTAAAATTTTTACAGGTTGCGACAAACTAAATTTAGTTTGTCATAGTATGGGCGGGCTTCTTGCACGTTCTTACGTTCAAAGTGAAGAATATGAAAATGATGTGGAGCAACTTATTATACTCTGTACACCAAACACTGGATCTCCCCCAAATTATAGTTATTGGACTGGAGGTGGTCTCCCAGTACATGCATCTTCTAAAATAAATATCGTTCATTTTTATATGGAACAATACATTCACTACTTAAGCACCATTTATAAAATCAATAAAGTTGAAGCGATACACCTTTACTTTCCAGGATTACAAGATGTTATTCCTTGTAAAGATTACGGAAATTATTTATTTATAAGATCTAGCTCTTCTATTACATTTCTTCCTTATAACAAGATGAAAACGAAAAACCCTTTCCTCGATACATTAAATGAAAATAGATTTATTATAGAGAAAAGAAATATTGAAACTACACTCATTGCAGGAGATGGAGTGGAAACAATTCAATATTTACAAGTCGTCCCTTCACATTTCAAACTAGAATGGGCAGATGGAAAAGTCGTCGGTGATATACTAACAAAGCATGGTGACGGTAACGCTGTTGTACATAGCGTTTTTCTTTTAGATGGCAATAAATATGTTGTGCATGGTTCACATAATGAAGTGCTCTATAAAAGTATCCCTATATTACAAAAGACACTCTAAATTACGAACAAAAAAAGGCGTGGCATTACGCCACACCTTTTTTCATTAAACAAAATTCCTCGCATCATTATTTCTTCCAAACTTATAAATAGCAATTAAGAAGAATGCTACCGCAAAGGCGACTAAGATTAAAATATTTAAATACAAATCTGAAATTGGAATTCCTTGTTGTAGTTTTGATACTGTGTCTAATAGCCATCTCTGCGGAAGAAAATCAGCTACTTTTTGTACCGCTTTTGGCATAATGTCATACGGAAAATAACATCCAGCCAGTAAACATGTCGGTACAATAATCATATTTTGCAGTGCATTTGCTGATGCTGAGTTTTTCGAAAAAGCGACAAGGACTAACGATATTCCAATCGCTATTAAAGCAAATAGCATGAGTACACCAATCATCACTATGAAAGGCATATTGATATTTGTATGAAAAACATTCGTTAGGAATAAGATTGTAATCAGAATTTGTACTGTTAATAGCATCATATTTACCCCGACATTAGATAATATGAATTTCTTCCCATCTATCGGCGTTGATAAGAGTCTAAAATACGTTCTATTTTCTTTTTCTTTTAAAATATAACCTGATAAGTTCGCTGCTGAAAATAGCATAAACATAATAAGATAACCCATCGTTTGGTTTGTCATATCTTTATTTTTCGAAGTATCTTCTAGCGTCTCCGTTTTCATTTTAAATGAACCTTTTTGATATCCTGCGTACATACTATCAAATGCACTTTGATCTGTTCCTGCCACTTTACTAATAGCTGCTACATTATCAATATAGTTGTATATATATGATTTTATAAATCCTGTTACTTGATCACCTTTAATCGATGAAATTTCAATATGAGCTGGTTTCCCTTCTCGAACACTTTTTGAAAAACCAGAATCTAATGTAATAACTCCATCAAGTTTTTTGGAAGTGAGTTTATCTTCTACTTCAGATTCTTTAATTTCACTTACCTTTACATGATTTAATCCTTCTAAAAATTTCACCGTATCATTTGCTATAGATTGATTTTCTTTATTTATAACCCCGATATTTAACGTCCCTTGCCCCACATTCCCATACATTGAGAAGGAGATTAGTGTTCCGATTATCGGCAAACTAATAATAATGAATAACCCTTTTTTATTTTTCAAAAGTACAGATAACGTTTTTTGTATGAGCCATAAAATATCTTTCATACTATAGCCCCTCCCGTCTACGTAATGCAATAATTGCAATTAATAAAAAGAGTGCCGAAATGCCAAGATTTAAAGATATTACCGGCAGTGCTGCTCCTACATCATTTGCATAAATAATTTTCATAATAGCTGTGTTTGCCCACGTTAATGGTGATAAATTCGTAACGAAATTTTCTTCTATTACGAAATATGCACCACCAAAAATAGATGCTAATTGCACAATAACCATAATAATCGCTCTAGATGATTCCGGTGTTTTTGTAATATATCCGATTCCTAAACCGAAGCTAATTGCTAGGAAGATTTGTGTTAATAAAATAAGAAATATGATTCCAAGATGGTCGCCCCAATTCGCTTGAAAAACAAATTTACTAAATAACATGACGAGTAATATGCACAGAGCATTTGCTACTAGGCTACCAAGTACTTTTCCAATGAATATTTCAGCCTTACTTATAGGTGCAGCAATGAGGCGATCTCCTGTTTTACGTATTCGTTCTCCTCGAATTAAAGAACTCGCTCCCATCGCAGCATATAGTGCAATCATCGTTGTCATTACAACCGCATAGTAATCCATAGAACCTGGTTTTTGTGCAGCTTGTAAAGATGTTTCTTTTATATAATCATTATGATTTCCGTTTGAAATAACTGTGCTCACCTTACTAGGATCTATTTTTGCAACTTCGACCGCTACATTATACTTATCAACAAATGTTGTAAGCATACCTTCCACAATACTTCCCTCAATACTACTTTTGTCACTTCCGTAAAATTTTGCACCATCTTTATTTAATTCTACATAAGCAGCATATTTATTTTGCTTCACTTCTTCTTTCCCATCTATACTGCCGGAAGCTTTTTTAAAATGAATACCCGATTTATCGACTTCTTTCGTAAATGCTTCGAACGATTGAGAAAATGTGCTACTCGCTTCATCTTTGTAGAGCACTTGTATATCTTTAATCGCTTGACTATCGCTATCAAATGCATTCGTTAACGCTGTTCCTAACACAAGCATAAGTACAATCGGAAATGCTAACATAAAAACTAAAGTTCTTACGTCCCTGAAATCTCTTTTAATATGCATAACTGCAATATTGAAGATGTTCAATTGATGAACCTCCCTTTACCTTTTCTTCATTTACCTTTTATTTATCTCGTAAGTTTCTTCCAGTCAACGTAAGGAATACTGTTTCTAAGTTCGGGGCCTGCTCCTCTAACGAACGAATTTCAATGTCATGATTAATGAAATGCTGAATAATTTTATTTAAATTATTTACTCCTGCATCCGAGTTTACTTTAATTACGTTCTCTTCAATTTGAACAGCTTTCACACCGTTTATCTCTTTTAATTTTTCTACATCTAAATTTTCTACTGATTTCACCTCAACCCAAATATCTTTCGTATCGGTAATAATCGCTTTTAACTGTTCTTTCGTGCCTTCTGCAATTACTTTACCGTGATCTACAATTGCTATTTTTGTACAAATCTCTTCTACTTCTTCCATGTAGTGGCTCGTGTAAATAATGGTACTTCCCATTTCATTTAATTTTCGAACAGACTGGAGAATATAGTTTCTTGACTGTGGATCAATTCCAACTGTCGGCTCATCCATAATAATTAACTTCGGTCTATGAGCGATTGCACAAGCGATATTCAGTCTTCGTTTCATCCCGCCAGAAAAGTTTTTCGGGTAACTTTTCTGCTTATCACTAAGCCCTACAAATTGAAGTGCTTCCTCTACTCTCGCTTTTAGCTCAGCTCCTCTTAACCCGTACAATCCAGCAAAGAATTTCACATTTTCATAGGCAGTTAACTCTTCATAAATCGCAATATCTTGCGGAACGATACCGATGTTCATTTTGGCAAATCGATTATGTTTCTTTATATTTTTTCCTAGTATGCTAATTTCACCTTCATTACTTCTTAACAACCCAGCAATCATATTTATCGTTGTACTCTTACCAGCACCATTTGATCCTAAAAAGCCAAATATCTCTCCTTCTTTAATAGATAAAGACATATTATCTACCGCGATGAAATCACCAAATTTTTTCGTTAAATTTTTAATTTCTAATGTATTCATCATTTCACCCCTATTTCAGTTTCTCTGCTATTCATTATAAACAAAAAAAATGAACCTGCTCAGTGCAGAAGTTCACTCTTTTCACATGAGAATATTCACTTTTTTCATATGAGATGATTCATCCCTCATATCGGCAACAACATCGTTACTGAAAAACCACTTGTTCCATCTACAATGATTTTACCGTTTATAGACGCTGTTCGCTCCTCCATCCCCATAATACCGAGGCCTTTCTTAACGAGAGTTGCACCTTTTCCGTTATCCTTCACTTGCACTTTCACCATCTTATTAAGTACATGAATATCGATTGAAATGACTGTCGCATCAGCATATTTCATCGCGTTCGTTAGTGCCTCCGTAATATTTTCACCGATAATCTTCCACTGAATTGGAGAAATCATATCCAAATTCCCTTTATATACGAAAGGAATATTTATATCATGCTTACCGGCAAATTCCTCTATGAATAATTTCATACGATGAATACCAATTTGCTCTGTTGGTGGCTTCATATTTTTTAATGTAACCCGAATACTTTCAATTCCATCTTTCGAAATATGAATTGCATTTTGTAATAACTCGGCAGATTTTTCTTTATCTATCCCCATTAACCTCTTTGCTGCTTCCATTTGAATTAGCGCACCTGTCATCGAGTGACCGATTTTATCATGAATTTCTTGTGATAACCGATTTCTCTCTTCTAACTTAAATGTGTACTCCGATTGCCTTATGTACTCTTTATTTTCATTTAGGCTTTTCGTCAGTCGCTGCATATCTTTTCGCATCTTATCATTTTGTGATTCAAGCTTTAATACACGCGATATATACCGTTCTGCCATAGTTAATACGATGAAAGAAAATGCAACAATTAATCCATATGTCATTCGAATACTTTCTTCTGTAAAGATAATAGGAATCATCATAATGATAAAAAGCTGCCATTTCTTCTCTATATAATGAAATATAATTTCATATAAGTTCAATGGTAAAAACAAAATAAAAAACGGATGAACCTTCCATGTAAATAACATAACTACGCCAATTGACACACAAGTTAATATGTTTTTGTACGTATCTTTTTTAAATATGGAGATCAGCACGTTTACAGAAAGATATAAAAGCAAAGTAAGTATAATCCATGGTAAGTTCGCGACATTTAAATAAATGTAACTAAACACAATATATATAAAGACAATTAATTTACTTACAGTTAACCAAAATTCCATAACATTAATCTACTTTCCCTGTTAAGTAATAAATCGCAATTTGTGTGCGATGTTCTAGTCCAGTTTTCCCTAAAACTGATGTAATATAATTTGCAATCGTTCCTTCAGATATGAAAAGTTGCTTCGAAATTTCTTTATTTGAGAAACCTTTCGCAATTAATGCGATAATACTAAGCTCTCTTTCTGTGAAAAGGCTCTTATCAATTTTAGATTCTTCCTCTTTACTTTCCATTAAATTAGACTTAATTTTATCAAGTACTACATCTTGCATAACAGTTTGACCGTTATATACTCCTTTTATTGCATCGCGGATACGCTCTGGATCGTTATTTTTTAACAAATAACCTTTCGCCCCGTTTTTTACTGCATCCAAAATATATTCATCATCATCAAACGTCGTTAAAATGAGAGGCTTCGTTTTCGTCTCTTCACAAATTATTTTCGTCGCCTCTACCCCGTTCATGTTTGGCATACGAACATCTAAAAGCGCAATATCAACTTCATACTTTTTACAATACGCTACAGCTTCTTTTCCATCATTTACGGTATCTAATACTTCGAACTCTTCATATGTATTTAAAATAATTTTCATACCTTCTCTAATAAAAGAATTATCATCGGCTATTAATATTTTAATTTTCATGTTTGTTAGTATGGACCTTATCCTACTAACATTCACATCCTTTCTCCATGTAGCATTTCCTCTTTGCTCATTATATACTTCTCTTTACCATTTTTTCACACCTTTTTTCATATAGCCTCCTTCCTAAAAATATATTATTCTTTTTTTACAACATGTGTAGGGTGACTTATCGTTTCTTACGTCTATATAATAGAATGCGTCAAAAAGGAGGGAGAAAGCGATTGAGGAAAAACAATTAATTGAAAAAGCACAGCAAGGAAGCGAGCATGCTTTTCGTATCCTTGTACAAACATATCGTCATTATATTTTTCAAGTTATCTTTTCTATTTTAAGACATGAAGAAGATGCTAAAGATGTTACACAAGAAGTATTCGTAAAAATTCACAGCTCTCTCCCTAATTATCAATTTCGCGGATTAAAAACGTGGATGGCACGTATTGCCACCAATCACGCTATTGATTATAAAAGGAAGAAAGCTAGAGAACACGAAGAACTCTCCTTATGTAAAGAAACTGAGGAAAATATAAAATCCTCTCATAACATTGAAGCTTTACTATTGACGAAAGAACAAAAATTATTGATTGCTCAAAAACTAAGAGAACTTCCGGAAAATTACCGTGATGTCGTTCTCGCACATTATTTAGAGGAAAAAAGTTATCAAGAAATTGCTTTTCAGGAAAATATCGAAGTGAAAACAGTCGAAATGAAACTGTATCGGGCAAGAAAATGGATTAAAAAACATTGGAAGGAGGAAGAGTTTCTATGATGCATTATTCAAAAGAAGATTGGCGCAATTATACTTTAGATTTTATAGCAAGCAATGAACGTGAATCTATGGAAGAACACCTTTATGAATGTGATCATTGTTTAGCACTTTATATGGAAAGTATTGATGAACAACATGAAAACCTTCCAATGATAAATGATGATTCATTTACGAACGAAGTTATGACGCAAATTAATTTTGAAACACTACAATCTAATGAAAATATAAAAACAAACTCACTAAAGCGCACGATTATTCACTACATAATTGCAACTGCGGCTACAATCATTTTTATGGTAAGTGGTTTATTCCAATATATTTTCACAGCGACATCTAATTTCGAAAAATCTTCGAAACATAATGAGACTTCTATCTCACAGCAACTTGTAAACAAAGCAGTAGACACATCGAAAAAGGACGGAGGTTTAAAGCATGAATAAAAATCCCTTTTTAGCACTTGTATTAGGGCTAATTCCTGGGCTTGGACATTTATATTTAAAGAGATTCGGACGGTTTATTTTATATAGTGGTGGATCTTTATTACTATTTATTGCAACAGTAGGGTTTACCGTTCTTGGAAATCACCAAATTATTTTTCTCCCTTTATTTTTATTAGCAGTATTATGGGTGATAAATATAATAGACTTAATCATTACAATAATGAAGCAATCACAGAAACAGCAAACTGGAGAAAATCGAGAATCCGTTAAAGAGAGCGAACGATTTTATATCATTCTCCTATCAATTATCCCTGGACTTGGCCATTTCCAATTAGGACTTATGCAGCGAGGACTTACATTTTTAGTAGCTTGTACAGGAATAGGAAGTATGATTATATTCGTTGCACTCTTAACATCTCAAGAAAGTTTCCTTATCTTCCTTATTACGCTACCTGTTTTATGGATTTATAACTTCTTTGATGTTGTTCAACAACTACAGAAAAAAGAACGCGGAGAGCAACTAGATGACCGTACTATTTTCGAAGAGTTTGAAGAGCACCGAGAACAAGGAAAGAAAAATAAAACATTCGCTTCCATTTTAGCAATGTTTCCTGGAGCAGGACATATGTATTTAGGCTTACAGCGCCGTGGTCTTCAGCTTATGGCAGCCTTTTTACTATCTATTTATTTGCTCGACTTATTAAGACTTTCTGCGTTTTTATTTTTAGTACCAATCATTTGGTTCTATAGCTTTTTTGATGCGTTACAACAAACTGCAAAATACGGAAAAGAACGTGTAAATGACGAACCTATCATTGACTATTTTATCAATCATCAAAGATGGATCGGTATTGGGTTAATTACACTCGGTGGTTATTATTTATTAGATCAAACAGTCCTTCCTATTTTGAATGACTATTTTGCAACTATATTTAATATTCATCTTAGCGAACTATATTATCGCTATTTCCAAACATCTATCGTTGCTCTCCTTTTAATTGGTGGCGGCTTTAAATTGTTACTTGGAAATAAAGAAAACAAAGGTGGTACAAACGAATGAGAACATGGCGCGTTGGAACATTCTCAATGGGGCTCTCCATTATTACATTAGGTTGCTTTTTACTATTTTCAGTCGTAAAAGGAGTTCAAGCATTAGATACATTAACAGCCTGGTGGCCTGTTTTACTTATCATACTTGGCGCTGAAATTTTACTATACCTTCTATTTTCTAAGAAGGAACATTCATTTATTAAATATGATATTTTTAGTATTTTCTTTATCGGAGTTTTAGGAAGTGTTGGAATTGCTTTTTACTGCTTATTATCAACTGGATTGCTAGAAGAAGTTCGTCATTCTATTAACACAACTAGACAAACGAGTAATATTCCAGACGGACAACTTGATATACCTGAATCTATCAAAAAAATCGTAGTGGATGCGGGGCATCACCCTCTAACGATAGAGGGTGATAATACAAATCAAATTCATCTTTTTGGAACATATGAAATGACGACAAAAGCAAATGAAAAACCTAATTTAAAAAGAGATGATTTCCTTTCAGTTCAAACGGCTGGAGAAACGATGTATATAACGTTAAAATCATTACCGGTTCAGCATACGTTATTTAACTCAGCACCACAGGTAAAACCAACACTCGTTCTTCCGCAAAATAAAAATGTAGAAGTTCGTGCTTCAAATAACGAACTATCCCTTTATCCAGGCCAATTACAAAATAATTGGTTTGTACAAGAAAGTTCGAATGTATCTGTTCATTTAGCAAAAGAAAGTGATGTATCTTTAATCGCCGTAACAAACAAAAAAGAAACTCATGGAAACACACCTTGGGAACAAGTAGAAGATTTAACGAAAAAAGAAAATAATTCTTCAGAAGAAAATCCAGAATTAAACGAGCAAGAACATTGGTATAAAAACTCGATAAAAACAGGAAATGGGACGTACAAATTAAATATTGAGAAAGCTTATAATATAAATATGAGTGTCATCGAAAAATAAGAAACCTTCCACAATTGTGGAAGGTTTTTCTTATATAATCGCTTTTATTCCTTCTAAAACTAATCCAATCATAAAACCACAAACAGCCCCGTTTACACGAATCCACTGCAAATCTTTACCGACATTATTTTCAATCATTTCGATTAATGTTTTATCATCTAACTTATCAAGGTTTTCTTGCACAAGCTTTCCAATTTTCGAATGATTCTTTTCAACAATAGTAACAACTTGTTTTTGTAACCAATCTTCTATTTTTTGAACAGTCAGTTCGTCTTCTTTTATTTTATTCATTTGTGTTTGTAAGAATGGAACAACATATTTATCAGCAAATTCTTCATTCTTCACAAAGGTAACTGCCCTTTGTTGTACTTGCTCTAGCATCTCTTTTATTTTTTCAGTAGCATCCCAATTTGCAATCCATTTTTCTTTCCACTTCTCTAATTCCTGTAATAAAGATTCATTTTCTTTTACATTTATAATTTCTTGACGAATCTTCGCTAATATAAGTTGTCTTGTGCTATTATCAGCATCTTGCAAGCTGTTAATATTGCTAATAATAAACTTCTGCAAAATGCCGCCAATTTTATCTTCATCAACAATATTCATAAAAGATTTCAAAGTAAACTGTAGGAATCCATCTACTTTTATGTTTTCCATCGCCTTCATGCCTAAGCTTCCGAGCTGATAACGCGCTTCATCTTGAGCTGTCCAATCTTTCACTTTTACTAATATGTAATCAAGTGTTTTTTCATCATATTCTTGCACTACTAATTGATCCACAAGAACTTGTAATATGTTACTTGTGTTAATTGTATGCAAATATGTTTTTAATTCTTTTTCAATAATAACTGCCAATTTTTCCGTATCTATTTGAAGAATCGCTTTCTCAGCAATTGTTACAATCCCTTTTTTCACAGCATCAGACTGTAACTCTTTCTCAGCAATTTGCAGTACCATTTGCGCTAGCTGCATTTCTTTTAATTTACTTGTAATACTTTCTTTCGTTAGCCATTCGTTTTCTAACGTAGAAACGAGACCCTTTGTTACCCGTTTCCGATTTTTAGGTAATAATGCTGTATGTGGAATTGGAATTCCCAACGGATGACGGAATAAAGCTGTAACCGCAAACCAATCCGCAAGTCCACCAACTAACCCAGCTTCAAATCCCCCTTGAATAATCTCCCCAGCTACCGTTCCTTGAAAAGGGATGGAAGCCGCAAAACCTACGCCCATAACCCCAAGCGAAATACCCGCTATATATTTAGTCTGTAATGACATCGTATACACATCCTCTTATTATGTAAAATAAAGCTTTTTGTTATTTTCATTCGATATTAGCAATCCTTTATATCTATACTATAAAGAACTAGTGCGAAAATAACAAAGAATTTTATGTACATGAAAAAAATGAGGCTGTAAATAGCCTCATTTTTATTTATACGTTAATTCCACACCTGTTTTATAATACCCATTCATCACGTCTTTTGGAACCATACTTCCACCAGTGCCCCACACAATATGAGTACCATCCTTCATCTTCTCTGTTAACTGTTGTTTTTGTAAATATTCATTTTCAGTTTTGCATACATTCAACGGCCCTATCATACCCGCTAACGCAGAAGGCTCTAAATAAATATTTTCAGTATCAGCCAGTTCTTTTAATAATCTATATAACGCTTCATCACTTACTGTGTAATTTCCACTCAAAAATGGTTCCATCGTTTTACCGACAAATCCAGATGGTCTTCCTACTGCAAGCCCATCCGCATCAGTTACATTGTCAATCCCGATATCTTGAACGGCAATTTTATCGTGAAGCCCTGTCATTAAACCGAGTAACATACATGGAGAGTGCGTAGGCTCCGCAAAGAAACAGTGTACGTTGTCTTTATACAATAACTTTAAACCAAATGCTACTCCGCCAGGTCCGCCCCCTACTCCGCACGGAAGATAAACGAATAAAGGGTGCTCTTCATCTACTACAATCTCTAACTCTTCTAATTGTTTTTGTAAACGTGACGCTGCTACTGCGTATCCTAAAAATAAATCATGTGAGTTTTCATCATCAACAAAATAACAGCTAGGATCTGCATCTGCTTGCAGTCTTCCCTCTTCTACTGCTTTACTATAATCAGCTTCATATTCAATAACGTTTACACCTTTACTTCTTAATAAATCTTTTTTCCATTCTTTTGCGTCTGCTGACATATGGACCGTCACATTAAAACCTAATTTCGCACTCATAATCCCAATGCTAAGCCCTAAATTTCCAGTAGAACCTACTGCAATTGAATACTTCGCAAAAAAACCTCTAAATCTATCACTATCTAAAATTGAATAATCGTCTTCCTCTGTTAACATTCCATGCTGAAGTGCCAGTTGCTCTGCATATTTCAACACTTCATAAATGCCGCCTCTAGCTTTAATTGATCCTGATATCGGAAGCCCGCTATCACATTTTAATAGTAATTCCCCTAAAATAGGTTGCCCATAATTTTTCTCTAAAGATTGTTTCATAGAAGAGATTTTCACTAAAGGTGATTCTATAATACCGCCCGTTTCTTTCGTTTCAGGAAATACTTTCGCAATATATGGTGCAAAACGCTTTAATCTCTCTTCCGCGTCTTTTACATGCTCTTCATTAAGTGGCGAA
The DNA here is from genome assembly GCF_040676495.1 of Bacillus sp. LBA3-1-1.1. NCBI lineage: Bacteria > Bacillati > Bacillota > Bacilli > Caryophanales > Bacillaceae > Bacillus > Bacillus sp. LBA3-1-1.1. The sequence goes on along the minus strand of NZ_JBEGIB010000012.1, from coordinate 244,465 downwards.
TTTTTTATTGCTGTTTCATACTTTTCCATATTCGGGTTTATCCAAAATACTTCTTCTGTTGCGATTAAGTTATTTACTAGTGGATATTGCTCTTTTAATGCCTCTATCTCCTTCATTCCTCTTCCTCCTCATATCCTTGTAGCTAGCCATATAATAAATTATAATTAAATTAATTTTAATATAGTTTAACATAAATAATTCATTTTAGTTAATTTTAATTTAATTTATTTAAATATAATTTAATAATTATTAAGGAGCATTTATTATGGAGAATATAGATATCGGTAAAAAAATTGAAAAACAAAGAAAAGAGAAAGGATTAACTAGTAAAGAATTAGCAAAGATGGCCGAAATCACACCATCCATGCTTAGTCAAATTGAACGTGGTTCTGCTAACCCTTCCATTCAAACGTTAAAGGTACTCGCAAAAGCTCTTGATGTTCCAACATTTAGTTTTTTACTTGAAGAAACAAATACAGATGATTTAATCGTGCGCTCTCATAAAAGAAAAAAAATGATTATCGATAATTTATCATATGAATTGTTATCACCTGATTTCACAGGAAATTTAGCAACAGCAATTATGACTATCCCACCGAATACTGCTTCATCAGAAAATGTTCTAGAACATAAAGGAGAAGAATTAGCATTTGTATTAGATGGAAAAATCACATTGCACTTAAATGAAGAAGAATACACATTAGAAACTGGTGATAGCGTAAAAATACCAGCTTATTTAAAACATAAATGGGTAAATCAATTCGAGAAAAATGCGATTGTTTTATTTTCTGTTACTCCACCGATTTTTTAATTCATATAATGATACAGAAATAGCCATGCATAGATGCTCTCCGTGCATGGCTACTTTTATTTTTTTGGTACGAACAAGATCCCTAAACTAATAACACAAAAACTGAGTATTTGCTGTATTGAAAGACCAAATAGAACTGAATTTTGTTCACTAATAAGTGAAATAATGATATGAGCAATTCCCTCGCAAATTAGAAAAAAGCTTATATTCTTTCCCTTTCCTAATCTTTCATTTTCAATCCATAACGAGCCAATTATACAGAGTGCGAGTATAATCTCATACATGAAAATAGGATGATACAAAAATTTTGATTCATATATTTTCATCCCCCACGGCAGTGTCGTTTGTGCACCTACTTCTTGATGGAATAGAAAATAAAAGATAATACTCACGCACAATCCAAAAGGCAATGTATCAAGTAAAATCCGAAGAGAAAATTGCTCTTTTTTACTTTTCCAAACCATATAAATACTAGCCATAATAAGACCTACTATAATATGCTGAATACTTCCTACAGCTAATAATGCTTGCATTGGCGCCCCAATGGCCCATACCGGATTTAAAATTGCCGGTGCGAATTTCCATACTAATACAATGATGAGAAAACCATTCGTTACTGCATCCATCATTTTTTCATATTGAATATTTTGCTTTTTCATCCTTAGTTTCATTAGAGTAAATCCAAATAGACTTCCTATTATAAGAGAAACTGGTTGTAACCTCACCATCCACTCCATCACTATGAAATCCCCTCTTAATTCTCAATTAATTTCTTAAACTTCTTTTCTAATTGATCTGGAGGTAATACACCTCGTGCTTGATCTACTATAATTCCATCTTTATTAACAAAAAATGTCGTTGGTAAAGAGAATACTTTATAATCTAATCCAGCTACTCCGTCCATATCTAATAGAACTGGAAATGTAAATCCGTGGCGATCTGCAAATGCACTCGCTTCTTGTACTGGATCCCCGATTGTTGCATTTACCGCAAAGATTTCAACATCCTTTTTATATTTATCATACAAACGAACTAAATCAGGAGCCTCCATTTCACATGGACCACACCACGATGCCCAAAAATTAATAACATATGGTTTTCCCTTTGCATCATTTAATGAATACAACTTCCCATCTAATCCTTTTAATGTTATGTTTGGTGCTTTAAATCCTACTTGTGGTAATACTTCTTTCTCTTGTAACTCCGCTTGTTTCGCTTTTCTTTCTTTTTCTTCTTTCTTTGTATTATAAAAGTTAACCCCTGTCCAAATTAGTGCCCCGGCCAGTATAATAGCAATTAGTTTCTTCACTTTTCTTCCTCCTCATTTCTAAAATCCTGTAAATCCACCAAATATACGAATAAAAAATGCTGTAATTTTCGTCATTTGATTTGTATATAATAAAACCCCTGTTAGTATCATCATTCCACCGCCAATTTTCATCATGACATTGGCATATGTAACAATCCATTTTACCTTTCCGATAAAAAATGCCATCACGAAAAACGGAACTGCAAATCCAAGTGTGTACGCTGTAATATACAGAAGCGCACTTTCAGGATTGGTCGCACCGAGCATAAGCACTGCAGAAAATATCGGTCCAACACACGGTGTCCATCCTGCTGCATATGTCATGCCGACCAAAATTGAGCGAATATACCCTGTCGATTTACTTCTATATTGTACTTTTTTCTCTGCCATAAGCCACTTAGGCTGAATCAATCCAGTCATAAATAGCCCCATCAAAATAATAAATATCCCACCAATTTGCTGAATCAGCCTTTGATTAGATGAAAAAGTAACCCCAATCCAGCTTACCGATAAACCTAACGCATAAAAAATAACCGAGAAACCAATCATAAAAAATACTGTATGTATAATCGCTGACTTTTGCATAATTCCACGATTTTCTTTTAAATCTTGAATAGACACACCTGTAATATATGATAAATAAGATGGATATAGCGGTAAAGAACATGGTGATATAAATGAAAGTATCCCAGCCCCTACTACTAGCCAAATTGTTAAATCCGCCGCATTCATTTTATCCCTCCTAAATACACTACAATGTGTAGTGTTAATTATTAAAAAAAGAGGCTATATGCACTCTCCGACAATAAGTACAATCGACATACAAAATAGCCCTAACGTTACATATACTGAATTTGTATGTAATGGCATATTCAGCTTAACAACTTTTTCATTCAACACTTGCTCAATTCTTAAATTAATTGCGGTTTTCGCAAACGACGCTGTAATACATTGATTTTCCATCGTCTTTATTTTAATTAATTTTAATAATGCACTACCTAGCTCAAAGGAAGATTTCATTTTTTGCATCGCATATTTATCTGCTGATAGCTCTTGATATACATGATAACGCTGCAGCATCCCTTTTAATATAGGAATATACATCATTCCTTCAGCTAACAAGGTAAAGAAAAATAACTTTAATGGATCTCGATTTTTTTGATGATATTCCTCATGTAATACAATCGCATCAATTTCTTCCTCAGAAAATACCTGAAACATTCCTTCTGAAATGACAATTTTCGGTCGAAATAATCCAATTGTAAATGCCGTAATCTGTAACGTTGATAATACGTACACTTGCTTTCCTTTTCTAGTAATGGACACGAGATTTCTTTTCAATTTTTTACTATAAAAAAATTGCTTCCAAATTCTTTTACTCATAATGATTACAGTAAATAACAGTAATCCGGCTATCATTATACGAAGTATTGATAGTTCCCTCATATGTTTTTGTAATTCAAATAAACAAAATTGCGAAAGGAAAAATACTTTATTTTGAAAAAGAAATGGGTATGTAACGTAGTATACTAACATGTTTAAAAAAAGCACACTAATAGTCACTGCTAACAAAACGATTTTACGCATTTGCCACTTCATTTTATCGGTCCTCTTTTTTTAGCTGACTTAATTTCTCTTCTAATTTTTTTATTAAAGATGGATCAGCTTGTTCTAACTCATCTATCATATGGTTCACAACAAGATCTCCAAATTCACCCATTAATTCCTGTGTCATTTTCTTCGTTTGATTAGATAAAAATTCTTCCTTCGTTTGTGTAGTACGATACATACCACTTCTTTTCACAATATGCTTTTCTAAATGTGCTTTCTCTACTAATCTGTTCATAACTGTCATTACAGTATTAAAATTCACCGGGGTTTCTTCACTTAATTTCTGTTGCACATCTTTAATGGTAATACCTTGAGTAGCCCAAACAATTTCCATTATTTTCGCTTCAAGCGGTCCGAAAAAGTGATTTAACCCTTGCTCATTTAATTTGTAGTTTTGAGTAAACATCGTATGGCTCCTTTCACACTACAGATTGTAGTATAAAATATATAGAAGGTCAAACATAAATGATATTAACTGATACTTAAATGAATCCTAATCTCTACTAATTAGTTAGCTGTACCGCGTTCGATTCATTGTAAACCTAACTTCTCACCAAATGTATCATAAAGATAATATTCTAATATTTGCACGCTAAATTTCTCATTACGCCCGAGTGCAAATAATTCCCGATCCTTAGCTACGATAGTATCTAATGGAATCACCACATTATCCACTATTTTTGCAATTTCAATTATATTACTTTCTACGTTTACTTCTGTTTTAAATTCAATATTTTCTAATACTATATGTGAACGTCTTCCTGATGCAAAAAAAGTAAAGTTAGGATTTTTAAAAATTCCAATTTCACTCTCTAACGGATATAAATATTTATAAATTATATCTCTGTGTCCATCTTTTATTATTTTTTCATCTTTTTCATCATCTAAATATTCTTTCACCTTCGCTGCGAACTCAAATCGAAAATCCACTCTTTCACGCTCCCTCTTTTCAGTTTACGCTAATAAATATATTAATATATTTTTACCATATTATGAAATAAATTCCTATAAAAAGGAAAAAACATTTTTGTAAGACTACTGGTATTCCCCGTACTTTTTAATATAAATACTCTTTCAATATTCATTAGTACGTCATTATATTCATTTAAACATATTGTTTCCATACTTTGAAACAATATTATCCAGTATTATATATCAATAAAGTGAAACTTTAATCAGTGGGGGTTTTGTTCATCCCCACTGATTATTAGTCTTCACCAATCGGGCGTTTACGGGCAGCCCGACTCCCACCTAACTGCTTTGCTCCAGTCGAATTTTGAGATGGGAGTCTTACTGCCCGCAAATAGCGGGATAAACTGCTTCTAATTCCTTTCTACCTACAGCTATCAATACCTCATGCTATTTCAATATATTGTTTGCTTTATTTCCCCTTATTCATTAAATCACAGAAGGAATGTAACTCCCCACTATCGAATTTTTACATAACAAATATTATTAGGTGGTGCTTTACTATGAAATTAGCTGTCATTGGTGGCGGTGATTTACAAGATCCAAATCACTTGCATATTAATGAACGACTTATAGAATTAACAAATAAACAATACCCAAAAGTATTATTCATTCCAACAGCTAGTCATGATGATGAAGGATATATAAAGTTATTTTTAGAAACATTTGAAAAGCAATTACATTGTGAGGTTCAAATTTTACGCATTTCAACCGAAACACCTACTAAATATGAAATAGATGAGATGATTTATTCTGCCGATTTCATTTATCTTGGCGGTGGAAATTACGTTCACATGCTTGAACAATGGAAAGAACATAAACTAGATGAAAAGTTACTATTTGCTTTAAAACGTGGAACACTTATTGCAGGATATAGTGCCGGCGCTATGTGCTGGTTTACATCTAGCATACGTTCAGATTATGAAGGTTCTGGTTATATAGAAAGTAGTGGCTGGAGTATTGTTAACAAAAGATTTTGCCCTCATTACAATCAATTAAATAGAATGAATGCCTTCCATACGTTTTTACAAACTCACCAAGGTAATATAGAGGGCATTGCATTAGAAGATAATTGCGCTTTATATATTACAGAAGGTTCATTTGAAATTATAGGTGCGCCAGATACAGCTTGGGAGTTTTATATGAATAATGGAAAACTCATTAGACAACATTTTGACATAACTTTAAAAAGTTATTTATAAGCATTCATCAAAAAAATGTCCCTAAGTATAATGACTTAGGGACATTTTCATCTTTTAACTCACTAATCGTGTAATTCGTTTCTTCTGCCATGAAAGCTTATAATATGCATACTGTAATATTAAGCTGACGATGAATGCAGCTGGATACCCAATCCATATCCCTTCTATTCCAAGGCTCGTATGGTAAGAAAGATAATACGCCACAGGTACTTCAACAAGCCAAATTGATACAACACTGATTACAGTTGGCCATAGTACAGTACCACTTGCTCGCATTGTCGCACTAATAATTTGTGCATGACCGAAAATTAAGTAGCTCCATAATGTAATCATGATTAGACTATGAGCAATGTCAATTGTATTTTGACTTGTTAAAAATAGTGCTAAAATATCTCTTGAGAACAAGTAAATAAGAGATATTAATACACCACCAATGATATAATTCATAATAATTCCGGCCTTAACAACTTTCTGCAATCGATCAAATTGGTTCGCACCAATTGATTGCGCTGCAAAAATTGATACGGTAATACCGAGGCTAACCGCTGGCATTTGTACATAACTTGCAACTTGGTTCACAACACCATACGCCGCTGTTGCATCTGATCCATAGCGATTCACAAATGCAATTACTGCAATTTCTGATAATGAAACTAATATCATATTAATACTCGCTGGAATACCAAGTCGTAACAATAACTTTAATAACTCCCAGTCCATACGAAGATATTTTCTTACTGTCCCGTCTAATTGTAGTGGATGATTTTTCTTCTTTAAATACACTAGCATGACAATAAACGTAATAACTGTAGATATAACTGAAGCATAGGCTGCCCCGTAAACATCTAATTTCGGAGCTCCTAACCAACCAAAAATAAGAATTGGTAATAAGATCATATTTAGCGCTGTACTTACGATTAAAAAGTAAAATGGCGTTTTAGAATCTCCTGTACCTCTCATAAATGTTGTGTATGCAAAATATAAAAATAATATTGGCATAGATATAAATAAAATTCTTGCGTAATGCACACTTATTTCAATAATATTTTCTGGTGTTCCCATAAGACGCATAATATCCATCGCAAAAATACTTCCTATTATCGCCAACACGACTCCGATAATAAAAGTAAACGTAAGCGTCGTACCAACGATAGCTTTTAAGCGCTCTTCATTTTTAGCACCAAATGCCTGACCAATTAAAATTGAACTACCAGAACCAATTCCAATTACAAATGAAACGAGCAGGAAAAATAACGGGAAGAATGCCGATATAGCTGCTAGATCATTTACGCCAAGCCACCTTCCTACTACTACCATTCCAAATAACTGTCCAACTGACTGTAATACATTACTTAAAAGTAACGGCACTAAAAACATGGACATCGATTTCCAAATCGGTTTACTCTCACTTTCTAACTTATGTGACTCCGCACCTTCTTTATTGTTATCTGTAGGTGGTTTCAAATTTCATTTCTCCTTTTATTAAAAATCTGTTTTGCAACTTCTATCTCTTTGTATAGTTGTTATAACGATGTGCTTCTATTCATCTTCTTTTCCGTATTATTATAACTTCACCCAATATTGGCTTCCATCAGCTGTTCTATCTAAAAAACCATATTCGATTAAATATCTTCTCAAAGTTACAAAATCCGGATATATATTTTCTAAAACTGTATTTACTTCTTTTTCAGTATACTTTTTGTTACTATCGAATTTCTTCACTAAATGACGTAATATAATTAATTTACGCTTTTGCTTTTTCGGAAATTTAGAAAGCGGTCCATCCAAACCTTCTGTAAAATGTGCTGTTAGAACTTCAGCATTTTCTTCCTCTGTAATATTGTATCGATCATCCACCATCGTAGCTGTTCTATGAATCGGTACAAATTTAGTTTGAACTTTTGATTTTTCTTCTGACAATTCCATTAACGCTAAAAATACTTTCGCTTGCTTCATTTTCTCGCGCAATGTAAATCGATGATTGCGAATTGTCGACGTACTCCCGCCATCCATTTCTTTTACAATCTCTTTATCATTAAGTCCCATATGGAAAAACTGCACCATCTTCTTTTGCAACTCAGTTAAACCCGTAAACTTCTTATCAAGATTTAATAAATATTCAAACATAGATGTATGCTCATTTTGAATATGCAACTGTATAAACTTCTCTGCTTCATACAAAACTTGATTTTCTTGATAAATAACCCCTTTTATAAACGTTTCTCCGCAAGCTAAACAAATATATTCTTCTGCTACCTCGTCAAACACATACCCTTTCTTTAATTCCTCTACCGATGCATCCCAAAACTTCTCTGAAATATCACTCATACTAAACACTCCTTTAAAAGGTTTACTTAAAAACAAACAAATTACAATAACGTTTATTATCACTACATCATCTTACCATATCAAAAGTAAACATTTCAATGTTTCGTTTACCTATTTTATAAACTTTAATTAAAACATCTATTTATACGTTATAAAAAGGACTTATCACAACAAACAGCGAATGTGTTTTTAGAAACCACTTATTATTAGGATGTGAAATAAAATATGGTTACTTTAAAAGATCCTTGGTTTACGATAAAACAAATCCTACAGATTTAGTTCAATCTCTAGACAAAATCACAACTTTCTTGCCCATTGAACAAATTTACGGTTCACATCATACTCTTGGTCTTTCACCTACTATATTGAATGAAGTAAAATACGCTATTCAATATTTAAGTGATAACAACCTCGTTCAACATGGAACCGGCATTCACTCATTCCAAAACTTCAGTATTCAATTTTAACTACAAAAAAGGTGTTTCCACATATAGAAACACCCTTTTTACCCTTTATATATTTTATAAATAACTTCTACTAAAACTTTACTCGCTTGTACAAATACATGTTTTCGCTTTCCATCCTCAACGAATCTATTTGAGCAGCCATTCATAATCATCATACAACTAATTATGACTAGCACTACACTTCTATTCTTGTTAGTCACTTTATGCCACTCCACTACTAAAAACTTCATTTGAATTTATCCTATCAAAAAATTTTACACGAATAATAAACCGAAAGAATATGCAATTCTGCATATCCTTTCGGTTTATTACGATGTTGTGATTTAATTTAGTTAAAGAACACGTATAACGAGGTGACTAACTTGAAGTTTAAAGCGAAAAAAAATCCATTTCACGTCATTTTTATTACATTATTTATAATTATTTTTTTCATTTCGCTATTCTTCCAAAACGAAAATTCTATTTTTTTCACTCTTATGATGCTGTTAAATATCGTGAATCTCTCTTCATTCTATTTCTCTCACTACAACATAACGGAATCTTCTCTTATTGTAAAACACGGTTTCATATTACGTACTGAAATTCCATTTGAAGATATTCGTCACATTAAATACTCTGGCAAAACACTCCGTTCAGAAAAATGGACTAGGCAGCAATTAGAAATTGATTATAATTTATTTGACTCAGTGACAACTTTCGTACCACAAGAAGAAGAAAGATTCATTTCACTTTTAAAAGAGAACTGCCCACATATGAAAGTAATGAATACGTCTGCTAACAAATAATATCTTTTGGAGCTTGCAGTAGTACAAGTGGCGGAAACATAAAAATGAATATCAAAAAAGCCAAGATTCTAAACTAAGAATCTTGGCTTCTTCTATTACTCTTTCGGAGCAATCATTTTTTTCGGATCTACAATTTCATCAAATTGCTCTTCTGTTAGCAGTCCAGATTGCAGCGCTGCTTCTTTTAACGTTAAGCCCTCTTTATGAGCATGCTTAGCAATTTTCGCTGCATTTTCATATCCGATATGCGGGTTTAATGCTGTAACAAGCATTAATGAACGATTCACATTCTCTTTAATTACTTCTTCATCTGCTTCAATACCAACTGCACAATTATCATTAAATGAAACAACTGCATCTGCTAATAAGTGAGCGGATTGTAAGAAGTTATATGCAATAACTGGTTTAAATACGTTTAGCTCAAAGTTACCTTGGCTCGCAGCGAATCCGATTGTTGCGTCATTTCCCATAACTTGCGCTACAACCATTGTTAATGCTTCACTTTGCGTTGGATTTACTTTACCTGGCATAATAGAGCTTCCTGGCTCATTTGCAGGAATAATAATTTCCCCAAGACCGCTACGTGGACCACTTGCAAGCCAGCGTACATCGTTAGCAATCTTCATTAAATCAGCAGCTAATGCTTTTAATGCTCCATGTGCAAATACAACTTCATCATGACTCGTTAACGCATGGAACTTATTTGGTGCAGAAATAAATTGCTTACCTGTAAATTGACTAATTTCCTCTGCTACCATATCACCAAATTTAGGATGAGCATTAATACCAGTTCCAACCGCAGTACCACCAATTGCTAATTCTTTCATATATGTATTACTATCTGCAATCATACGCTCTGTTTTTTCAAGCATACGGTGCCATCCGCTAATTTCTTGTCCTAACGTTAATGGTGTTGCATCTTGTAAATGCGTACGACCGATTTTAATAATATGTTCAAATGCAGTCACTTTTTCTGCTAAAGTTTCTTTTAATTTCGTAATTGCCGGTAATACGTGATTTTCTACTGCAATTACACATGCTACATGAAGCGCTGTTGGAAATGTATCATTTGAACTTTGAGACATGTTCACATCATCATTCGGATGAATATGTACGTCAGATCCCTTATCTTTCAAAATTTGATTCCCTCGATTTGCAATTACTTCATTCACATTCATGTTTGACTGTGTACCGCTACCCGTTTGCCATACGACAAGCGGAAAATGTTCATTCCATTTCCCTGCAATCACTTCGTCAGCTGCTGCCACAATTGCTTCTGCTTTTTCTTCTGATAGCTTTCCTAATTTTTGATTGCTAAGCGCTGCACTTTTCTTTAAAATGGCAAATGCTTTTACAATTTCAAGCGGCATTTGCTCTGTTCCAATCGGGAAGTTTTCTTTACTACGCTGCGTTTGCGCTGCCCATAATTTATCAGCTGGAACTTTTATTTCTCCTAATGTATCTCTTTCAATTCTGTACTCCATTTTTTCATCCCCTTGAAAATAAAATACCTACATCTCTTATATTAACAGACTTTCAATCAAATGATAAGGATTCTCACTCACATATACAAATATTCAATGTTTTTTTTGAAAATTCCTCTTGACCTAAACTTAAGTTTAGGCTGTATCCTTTCCATTGTAACCTACTATAACACTACTGGAGGAATTCAAAATGAAAAAATATGCTTTCATAACAGGTGCGAATAAAGGGATCGGATATGAATTGGTTCGTCAATTAGCAGAAAAAGACTATCACGTATTTTTAGGTGCTCGTAATAAACAACTTGGACAACAAGCCGTAGAATCTTTAAATGTTTCAAACGTTTCCTATATTCAAGTAGACATTTCTAGTGCTCAATCCATTCAAGAAGCAATCAAAAAAATCCATGAAACGACTGACCACTTAGATTTATTAATCAATAATGCAGGCATAGCACTCGACTTCCATACGCTACCTAGTGAATTAAATATTGAAACTTTACGCCAAGGATTTGAAGTTAACTTTTTTGGAACATTCCAAATGGTGCAAGCCTTTTTACCATTATTAAAGAAATCAAACAACAGTAAAATTATAAATGTAACAACTGACATGGCCTCACTAACAATGTTTGCTAGCGGTGAAACACACCCAATTAATACATTAGGATATAATTCTTCAAAAACAGCTATTAATGCTCTAACATTAGCATTTAGCAAAGAATTTGGTACTAACGGTCCAGCAATTTTCGGAGTAACTCCTGGTTTTACAACTACTGACCTAAATGGAAATTCCCCAGGTGGCCATACGACCAATGAAAGTGCTAAAATTATTATTAAATATGCATTAAGTGAAACAAACTATAATGGTAAAATACTAAATAAAGACGGCATTATACCTTGGTAATAAAGGGGTGAATGATATGTATTATACAATTGGGCAAGTCGCCAAATTGCACCACTTAACTATTTCTCAAATACGTTATTACGATAAACAAGGACTGTTCCCTTTTCTTAAAAGAAATGAAAAAGGAGATCGAGTTTTTGATGAAGAAGCACTGAAATATTTAGAGATGATTTTATGTTTAAAACACACCGGTATGCCAATTCAAAAAATAAAACAATTTATCGACTGGTCTATGGCGGGAGAATCCACCATCCTTCAACGGTTGGAATTAATGAAACAACAGGAGACCAACGTCTTACAGCTCATTCAAGACACTGAAAAAAACTTAAAAAAGATACAACAAAAAATTGCTAAATATGAGGACGAAATAACTTCTTCAACTCCTATTATAAAATAAAAAATCACCTTCTACATATTGTAGAAGGTGATTTTTTATTTTATGATGCTTGTTTTCCTTTATCTGCATCATCTACATACCAAATGAACTTGCCTGTATATCCGTAAATAACGGCTAAAATTAACGATACAAAGCTTAACCACATAAACGGAACGTATGAGAACGTTGCTACACCTAAAATACCAGCCATAAAAATACCATTATCCGACCACGGAACCATACCAGAAGTTAACGTTCCACCTACTTCTGAGTTACGCGCTAATACACGGCGGTCTATTTTTAATTTATCATAGCTATCTTCCATAATTTTCGGTGTTAAAATAAGTGATACGTACATCGCACAACCAAATATATTAGCTAAGAATGCCACGATTAATGTAGACAATGTTACATTACCTGCAGAATTTAATTTCTTCTCAAATTTTGATACGATTACTTTTAAAACACCTAGCTTTTCAAGTAGTCCACCAAAACCTAACCCGAAAATAATAACGGCTACTGAACCAAGCATACCGTTAATTCCACCACGGTTTAATAACTTATCAACAAACTCGACACCAGATTGAATTGAGAATCCATTATATGCTGTTCCAATTGCCTCTCCAAAGTGCATTCCTTGGAAAAGAGTTGCCCAAATTGCACCTATTAAAGCTCCCATAGCAATTGTTGGCATAGATGGTTTCTTCATCGCCAATAGCACAATAACGATTACAGCTGGAACAAGCATCCATATTTTAATATCAAAGTGCTTTAATAAAGATTCTTTTAAAAACTCTACTCTATTTAGATCTACATTATCCCCGCCATACATCCATCCAGCAACAGTAAACATAATGCTGGTAATAATATAAGCCGGAACATCTAATACGAGCATAGCTCGAACGTGAGCAATAACATCTACTTTTGCCATAGACGCTGCAAGAACTGTGCTATCAGAAAGTGGTGATAATTTGTCGCCGAAATAAGCTCCTGAAAGAACTGCACCAGCAACAAGCGGAAGTGGTAAGCCAAGTCCTTCACCAATCGCCATCATAGCAATACCTGCTGTTCCAACTGTTCCCCATGATGTTCCTGTCGCGATAGAAGTTATCGAACAAATAATTAATGTTGCTAATAGGAATATGCTAGGGTGAATAAACTCTAATCCATAATAGATTAATGTTGGTACAACGCCACCAGCAATCCAAGTTCCAATTAAAGCACCTACTGCAACTAAAATCAGTATTGCTTCCAATCCGTTAGAAATCCCTTTCGTAATTGCATCTTGCAATTCTTGATAACGAAATCCTAATCTTAATCCAAGCGCAATTACTAAAAACCATGAAATAAATAGCGCTAATTGAATTGGGAGATCAAAAATCGTTTGGAAGGAAAAGACAACAGCAAGAAATAGTAATAAAAGAACTATGATTTCTAGCATCGATGGTAATCTTACACTTTTCATTTTTTTCTCTCCTTACAAGTCGATAACATGACGTATGTCGTCTTACATGTATGTAATATACAATTAGCGAAGACAAAACAAAATTTTCATATTATTTCGATTTATTTTTCCAGTATAATATATGGACACCTTTTCTATTGTAAAAGTAGATGTTACTTTTCGCAATGGAAAATATAAAAAATGTTACATTTTTATTTAGATAGAACAATTCAAGAATAACTTTTTTAATATTTGCCACAACAAAACTTTTTACTATTATCCTCACCTTTTAAGGAGTACCATTTTTCCCCACATAAAAAAGCACACATCATTAAAATGATGCATGCTCCACTTTTATTTATACATATTTTGTATTTCTTCTTTATTTTTAAGTATTTCCACAAACTTATCGCTACAACCTTTCGGAAATAACACTCCGAGCCCATATGAATGCTCAAACTGAAAATGAGGATACTTCGCTTTAACTTCATCCCAAAACTTATACACGCCGAAGTCTCCAGTTTTAACTTCAATATCATGAAATAAAACGATACCGTTATCCGCAAGTTTCGGTAACCATGTTTTATAATCATGAGAAACTGCTTCGCACGTATGATAACCATCAATATGCAACACATTTATCGTTCCATCTTGAAACTGATCCACTGCCTCGTCAAAAGTAGAACGAATTAAATTACCTATATTAGGATAACTCGTATTTACTACTTTATTTACTATTTGAAAAACACCTTCCCCATATGGACCTGTATGCTCATCTCCCGTCCAAGTATCTACAGCAAAACATTTTGTATTTAATCCTCCATCTTTTGCCCCTTGACAAAAACTGAAAAAGGAAGCCCCTAAATGTGTACCTAACTCAACTAATACTTCTGGCTTTTCAAACCTTACTAAATCATATGCGAAATCTAAATGCCCAACCCACGCCGTATTCGCCCGAATAAAATGACTATAATTATCAAATTCAAATGTTGGTTTATGAGTAACCCAGCTCATCACATATCTCCTTCTACATATATTTTTAGCAAATCAAATTACTCTTATCTTTATTTTTTTATCCTCTTGATTATGATTCAATCTTATAATTTTAACTTGCTTTATTTAACCTACTTCCTTGTATTGTAGACCTAACTACACCTTATACAATTTCCACTTAAGGAAATCAGAAATTTTAGTTTATAAATCCCCCATTTCGTGATATATTGCATATTGTATACAATATATTTTTGGGGAAGGAGGACTACATACCTTATGGATCCAAATCGATTAAAAGGAATTATAATGGTCATAATCGGCGCTTGTTTATGGGGGTTGTCAGGAACAGCAGCGCAACAACTTTTTCAATCCGAAAAAGTTTCTACTGAATGGTTAGTTACCATTCGTCTGCTTATATCCGGCGTCATCTTGCTCATTATTTCATCATTCGGAACGAGCAGAAAAGAGATATTCGGCATCTGGAAACAAAAATCTGATGCTTATAAAATGATTTTGTTTGGCCTATTCGGTATGCTTGCTGTACAGTATACGTATTTCGCTTCCATTAAAGAGGGAAACGCTGCCGTTGCAACATTATTACAATATTTAGCTCCTATATTTATTACTGTATATTTACTTTTCAAATGGAACGTTCGTCCATCAAAAATTGATTTTATTTCAATTACCCTTTCATTAGTAGGGACTTTTCTATTACTAACAAACGGGTCTGTTCATAACTTGGCTGTTTCTACACCAGCTATCGTTTGGGGCATTTTATCTGGATTATCTCTCGCATTTTATAGCTTATATTCAAAGGAATTGTTAGAAAGATGGTCTTCATCCGTTATCGTTGGATGGGGCATGATTATTGGGGGAGTAGGCGTAACGATTTTACACTTTATTTCCACAAACGAATTCATTTTATTATCAACTATGAAATATGTAAAACTAAGTACCCTTCCGCTCATTGCCTTTGTAGTTATTTTCGGAACACTTATCGCATTTTATTTATATTTAGACAGCATAAGATACCTTACTCCAAAAGAAACAACATTATTTGGTTGCACAGAACCGCTTGCAGCTATTATATCTTCTGTCGTTATATTGCACGTACCATTTCAATCTTTTCAAATATTAGGTGCTTTTTGTGTCATCATAATGGTGCTCATATTAAGCCAAAAACCAGATGAAGGACAATCGAAGCTAAAACTCATTAATGAAAAAAGACACAATATACAATGAAAGGATTGAATTCATTATGCCTGTCCCTCAAAACTATAAAAAAACCGGAAGAATTTCCGCAAAGTCACTCGTTTTAAATCAACTACAAGATTGGATTATAGAAGGTGTTTTACAACCTGATGAAAAAATTAATGACGGGGAATTGGCGGAAGCACTAGGAGTAAGCAGAACACCAGTTAGAGAAGCTTTACAAATTTTAGAGCTTTCTGGGTTAGTCGAAATGATTCCCGGCCAAAAAACGAAAATTACTCCTATTAAATTTGAAGATGTATCTATCATTTATGAGACAATGGCTGGTCTTCACTCAATTATTGGAAAGCAAGCACTTCAAAACATTACAGACTCTGATATTAAACTACTCTCCGAGATAAATGATGATTTCCAACAATCTATAGAGGAAAAAAACTCAAAACGAGCTTTAGAACTAGATATACAATTTCACAATACAATTACGTCTATTGCTAAAAATCGATATATTGAACCTTTTCTAGAAAATATGCAGCTTCACGTTTTACGTCTTGAATATTTATTTTTCCAAAACTTTGTTCCTGCGAGTCAATCTATTAAAGAACATCACTCTATCATTCAAGCTCTTCAAAAGCAAAATGAACAACAAATGGAACAAATGATGTCTCAAAACTGGCTCCGTCCTATGAAAGAGATACAAAAAATGATTTCTATGAAATAATAATAGAGCTGGTTACACAAAAACGTAACCAGCTCATCTTTTATTAATCTATATAGCTATGCCTGAATATCTGCATAATCTTCCATGTCTTCGTACTCTTTTTCTAATTCCTCTAAAGACAGCTCGTATAATTGTCGGTCGCGAATCTTAAACACACCTGCTCCAATTAACTCATCAATTAAATGCCTCTTACGATTTTCAACAGCAAAACGGAGTTGACTACTCATCTTTTAAAAAACTCCTTTCTACGATCATTGAAAATGATAATCTTTATCAATTACCACTTTTGATTATAAAAGATGATTCTTAATAAGTAAAGTAATCTTATGAAATATTTACCTTACAAAGTATTTGTGGCCACATTATATATATGTATGCTGCGCGAAAAATGTTATGACACTTTTTCTTATCCTTTTTCTTTCATACTTTGCAAGTTGTCTCACTATGATTAAATTCACCGTCTATTTCTACTTGAATAGTGACATGTTCTACATGAAACTTCTCCTTTAATACATCCGTAGCCTCTTTTAATACACTTTGCGTTTCATTACCTTTAATAATCAAATGGCAAGTTAATACTTGAAAATCAGATGTGACAGACCATATGTGCAAATCATGTACTTCCTTTACAACCGTAATATTTAATAATGTACTTTTTACCTCTTCAACATTTATGTGCTGCGGTGCACCTTCCATTAATATATGGACCGTATCACGTGTTACACGCCATCCACTAATAATGACTAAAATAGACACAAGAATACTAGCAATCGCATCTGCAACAGTCCATCCGAAAAATTTAATACATAGCGCAGCAATAATCGCTCCGACTGATCCTAATAGATCGCCTAATACGTGTAAGAAAGCACTTCTTAAATTCAAATTCCCCTTCACATCTCCGCCTCTCATTAATATCCAAGCTGATAAAATATTAATAAGCAGACCAAGTACAGCAATAATGAGCATCCCATTACTAGCAATCTCAACTGGTTCTTTAAAACGGCGAATTGCTTCAATAAAAATGTATACTGAAATGACAATAAGAACGACACCGTTACATAATGCCGCTAACATTTCGACTCGTTTATACCCGTATGTTTTCGCAGTTGTTGCTGTTTTTTCTCCAAGCTTGAACGCAAGTAAACTTAGCGCTAAGGATACTGCATCACTTAACATATGCCCCGCGTCAGATAATAGTGCTAAGCTATTTGTTACAAATCCCCCAATAACTTCAGCAATCATAAAGCTTGTTGTTAATAAGAAGGCAATTAATAACGCTTTTTTATTTTTTGAATGACCGTGATCATGTGAGTGTCCCATACAAATGCTCCTTTAAGTGCACTATCTGTATGTTAGTATGAAACACATTCCCTATCTTTATCCCCCATTAACGCCCGATAGTGAATGCTACTAATCCGTAGAAGATGAACAATACCCTACTGATTAAAGTTTCACTTTATCCCGCTTCCTCTGTATACACACTTCGCTTTTTTTCAAACAAGTCCTTTTTCTCAACAAAAAATAAGACTACTTCTTTTTCAGCTTCATATTGTTTACTAATGAAAGAAATTTGAAGGAGGTTATTGAATTGAAACGACTATTTCTCTGTATGGAACGTGAACTTATTGTTGTAAAAGAACGATATGGTAACTATGAAACCGCATATCACTTACAAAATATGCAACCTACTTGTATCGCAGTTGATCCATTCCAAAAGAATCGTGTATATTGTGGCACATTTGGACGAGGTTTATGGCTAAGTGACGATGGCGGAGATTCGTGGAAACCAATTGGAGATTCATATCGTTACTTTGATTTCCCGAAAGAAGATGGGATTTTACACTCTTCGATCACTTCCATTACGATAAGCCCTAATGAACAAGTTAACGGATATGGCGTCGTTTATGTAGGAACAGAACCTAGTGCTTTATTCCGTTCAGAAAATGGTGGTGAAACGTGGACTGAACTTAAAAATATGAAATCATTATTATCTTCTTATACGTGGGCTTTCCCGCCTAGACCTTTTACCCATCACGTACGCTGGATTACAGTTGATCCAAACAACCCAAATACAATCCATGTTTCAATTGAAGCTGGTGCTGTTATTCAAAGTAATGATAGAGGGCATACATGGATTGATAAAAAGTTCGGTGCTCCTATCGATGTGCATCAATTACTCATGCACCCTGAAGCTCCAAATCGCCTTTATGCATCATGTGGTGATGGATTTATGGGCGGACCTGATCGCGCATACCTTGAAAGTTATAACAGTGGAAACAGCTGGATTTCATGTAGTGACGGACTTGAGCATCATTATTTATACAGCATGGCTATCGATCCGGCTGATTGCGATACAATTCTCGTTTCTGCCGCACCAAGTGCCGATCTCGCTCATCACCGTATTCCTTATGAATCTTATATTTATCGAAAAACGAAAGATACTCCGTTCAAGCAAGTACAACAAGGTCTACCATCTGCAATTGGTACAGTCATTTCGATGTTTGCTACAAATCCAGCCGAACCACATACGTTTTACACTTTAAATAACAATGGCATCTTTCAATCCACTGATAGCGGTGAAATGTGGGAACAACTAAACATTACATGGAAAGATGAGTATAAAACGCAGCATCCACATGCATTGCTCGTTACTAGTTCTTAACAAAAAGAGACTGTCTTCATTTAAGGCAGTCTCTTTATTTATTTCTTTAAATCAATGACAATATCATCTAACACTATATCTTTACTCTTCGCTTCTTTTTTCGGCACTTCTATTTTCTTCTCTTTCCCATTCACATACTCCACTCCACCATGATTTTCAGGTGTATGAACTTGCAAATGCACATGAGGTGTAACGATAAGCTTTGTTGCATTTTCGTTTAACTTTTGGAATGTAGCACTCCATCGAATATTGTAAGGATCGTTGCCACTTCCTCCATTTCCTTCACCCGAATAATCATTCCCTAAATCATCCTTAACCGTCAATTCAACATCTACACTATCCCATTCTTTCCTCGCACCCTTAGAAACTTCTTGATTGTAATAAAGAATAAATGAAACCGGCGACATTGCGACCTTTTCCATATTTGCCTTTATACCTTCTTTTTCCGAACTTCCACCAATTGTTCTCTCTTTACTATCCATTGATTTTACAGTTAACGCGAAATTCCAATTACCTTGTATTGATTTTTTCCTATCTGGCATCTCTATTCCCTCTATATTCCATCTAAAATTTACTTTGTCCTTTTTATTACTATCATGGTGCGTCGTTGTTACCATACCTACATACTTTTTTTCAGTAACTTTAGTCATTTTCCCACTTCCTGAACTACCATGAGCGTCCATTATATCCAATCTGCCTAATATAATAGGATCATCCCCTAAGTCTTGCTCACTTTCCAGTGAATACGTTATAGATAATGTTCTGCCATCAAAAATTACATCATTAATTGTAACCTTAACCCCATTACTCTCTCTCGTCATATTCAATTCAGTCGAAAACTCTTTATAATTTTCATATAATCCTGTTCTACCGTTATCTAAAAAGCGGAATATGTCACCTACAATTGGCAATCCCCCGGCATATGTAGGAAATCCGATACCGAGTGTTGCAACTGAGAGTCCTACTAAAATAGATGCAGCAGCGACACCTTTTTTCCAAGTTTTCATCTTTTTCTTCGTACGTATCGATTGTTTTACATTACGCTTCACTTTTTCTTTTTCAATTTCAGAAGCCTCAATTTCCTCAAGTTCTTTTTCATCTGTATCAATATCATTTAATAGTTCATAAATGTCTTTCATATTGCACTACCTCCAAAACTAATATTCGTAGCATTTTGTTGTAGTTTCTTTTTTCCACGGTACACTCGATTATCGATCGCCGCCCTGGTTAATCCTAACTTGTCTCCTATTTCCTCTGTCTTCATACCGAGGAGATATTTCATAATGAATACTTTTTGATCTAACGGTTCTAATTGATTAATAAGCTTCAATAATTCTTCCCTATCTTCCATAAGAATTAATTCGTCTTCTGCCGATTTTTCCGTACTTATATGAAACTCATCTGAAATGATTTCTACTTTTTTAGTCGCTTTCCGGTAATAATCAATTGCCCTAAACTTTGCAATCGCTGCAATCCATTTTTTAAAATCACTCGGCTCTCCATGAAACTTATTTGCGTTATTCCAAATGGACAGAAAAATATCATTTATGCATTCCTCTATGAGACCATCATTTTGAACTGGAAGAAGAACTTTATGCGTTATCCCCTTTATGAGTGGTAAGTATGTATCGACAACAAATTCTAGCGCATCTTCTTTTTGCCGCTGTAATCTTTTTATAAAATTTTTCTCATTTGATTTCATGTAGCGAGTCCCCTTATTTTTTTGTAAAAGCTTTTACACCCTATATAACGTTTTGGAAATTTTTTCCTCTCATCTTTTTTTATTTTTTGTATGTAATGGGATACTTTTCCTTAGCCATTGTCTCATATAAATATAAGCTTGAAGAAAATTTTCTCAAGTCTGTAATTCAATTAGTGTAGTACACTATTTATGCAAACACTCTTTAACCTGGTGTACATTTCATTTAATTAATCTACTTTTATAATTTTAAATTAGGAGATGAGATATGTATGTGTGGAATTACAGGTTGGGTAGCTTGGAAAAAGGACCTTTCAAATCAACATGTTATTTTAGAAAAGATGGCAAATAGTATTGGGCATCGTGGACCTGATGCTGAAGGATTTTGGTTTTCACCTCGTGCGGCCTTTGCACACCGGCGTTTAATTGTTATTGATCCAGAAGGCGGGACACAGCCGAAGACATTTCGTGCTGGTGATTATACGTATGCTCTTACTTATAATGGAGAAATTTATAATTTCCGTGAGCTGAGAGAACAACTTCGAAAATGTGGTCATGCATTTGAAACGCATTCAGATACAGAAGTATTACTACATGCTTATTTAGAATGGAAAGAAGATTGCGTACAACATTTAAACGGAATTTTCGCTTTCGCCTTATGGGATGATCAGAAGCAACAATTATTTTTAGCACGAGATCATTTAGGGGTAAAGCCACTCTTTTATACAGAAAGAAATGACAGTATTATTTTCGGATCTGAAATAAAAGCATTATTAGCTCATCCATCTGTTCCTGCTGAAATTGATGCGGACGGCATAAATGAAATATTTGGATTAGGCTTATTTCGAACTCCAGGATGTGGCGTCTTTAAACATATTCAAGAAGTTCGTGCTGGACATTCTATAACATTCACACGTGATAAAAAAGTAGTTCAAAAGTATTGGAATTTAGAAAGTAAGATTCATACAGATTCTACTGAAGATACATCATCACATATTTTATCTATTTTACAAGATACAGTAAAAAGACAATTAATTGCCGATGTTCCTCTCGTCTGTATGTTATCAGGCGGATTAGACTCTAGCGGTATTACTGCACTAGCGGGTAAAGAATTTGCAGCGGAAAATAAAACACTTCATACGTATTCCGTTGATTTTGTAAATAGCGCAAAAGATTTCGAGCTGACATTTGCACGTACTGGTTTAGATGCTCCTTGGGTAAAACGCGTTTCTGAACATGTAGGGACATCGCACCATGATATTATTGTGAATGCTGAAGAGTTAGCAAATCACTTATTCGTTCCCCTTCACGCGAAAGATTTACCGAGTGCTGGCGAAATGGAAACTTCACTATATTTACTATTTTGCGAAATGAAGAAAGATGCAACCGTAGCTTTATCTGGAGAATCTGCTGATGAAGTATTCGGGGGATATCCTTGGTTTCATCAAGAAGAACTATTATATGTAGATAAGTTTCCGTGGTTAACAAACTGGAAAAACACATCTTCTCTATTATTAAGCGAAGTAACAAATCAATGTAATCCTGAGCATTATATTAATAAACGATTCCATGAGGCTGCTCTTGAAGTACCTACTCTTGAAGGGGAAAGTAAAAAATCCGCGAAACAACGTCAAATGTTTTATTTATTTTTAACGAGATTCCTTCCGTTCTTACTCGACCGTAAAGACCGTATGAGTATGGCTGTAGGATTTGAAGTTCGTGTACCATTTTGCGATTATAGATTAGTTGAATATTTATGGAATGTTCCTTTCAATATAAAAAGCATTGATAATATTGAAAAAGGCATTTTACGTAGAGCACTGAAACCAGCTTTACCTGATGACGTACGAAATAGAAGAAAAAGTGCTTATCCAACTTCACAAGATCCACATTATTTACAAACAATCCGTCATTTATCACTCGACATGTGCAGTAATAAAAACAATCCTATTTTCTCACTTATTAATCATTCCACATTACTTGCTATTGTCGATCAAAGTAATAAAGAAATTAACAATTTTGAAGCAAGAAGTGCTATGGAGTATATGCTACAAGTAAATGAATGGTTAAAAACGTATCATATTCATATTGCTTAACAAAAAAGAGTTCAAGGACAAAAAAACTTGAACTCTCTTTCATTTATTAATTGGCACATTGTCTATTTTCAGTATCGATGGACCATCCAATAATAGTGGCACAATCTCTACCTTTCCACTGAAGTACATTTGTTAATACAGGCTCAATCTGTAAACAAGTTCCGTCGTGTAATATTTCTACTAAAGATTGATCATCATCAAACTTTAGTTTATCACACTCTAAAATACCATCCGTTGCCATTACAATGTGATTCTGACCTTTTTCTAATCCCCTTACCCCTGATGTAAAACAAGGTGTATTCGCTGCAAAAACATTTTTTCTTCCTATATATTCATAGTTCTTACGCTTATTTAGCCTACCTTTTCCATTTTTCGTTTGCTCTGAATGGAATAAATACGCGAAGCAATCACCAACTGATAGCCAATATAAGAACTCGCCTTTTCGTAAACAAATTAAACATGCAAGTTCCTCATCATCTTGGTCACATTTCTCAATAAAGAGCTCATCTGTAAATAACGCTAATAAATACATATGTGTATGATGAAAAGCTAAATGGATTGGGTATGAAAATAACTCTTTTAGTTTTTCTTCTCTTTCTGAAATCGCTTCTATTATATAATGTATATTTTTCGTTTTATGATGTGTATCAAAAATCATAACAAATTCAAATTCTAATTTCGGATCCCACCAAGCTAGCACTGCATCTCCTCTTTCATATGCATCACTCTCTTGATTTCCTCCATATACGCCGACTGAAAGAGGACCACATTTTTCAACATGTATTTGATCTACATACATCTTTTCATGACTAATCCATTTAAATGTATTCACAGCTATCATCCTCTCTCTTGCTAAATGTATACCTTTACACATAGATTACCTTATATTTCAATAAAAATAAACTTTTTCAACATTTATTATGAAAATAACAGGATTTTAATTCTTACAAAGCGAATATATCTTATAATACGACATAAAAATTAAGGGGAATTATAATATGAAAGACATTAATCCACATTGGGAGACAATCTACTACCACTTACGCTATGAATATGAAGACAATCTTACTCATCAAGCAATTCGTATTTTACAAATCACTTCCCGAGAGAAAGATATAACAATTGGAAAAATTGCTTCTGAACTTGGTTTATCTCATAACACAGCGTCCGAACATGTAAAACGTCTTATTCAAAAAGGATTTATCATTAAAGAAAGAAATAAACAAGATGAACGAGTTGTGAACCTTACACTAACGACAGAAGGAATTGAAGCATTAGAAAAGCATACTTTGCTAGACAAAGAAAAGATACAAATATTAGAATCACAGTTATCAAAAGAAGAGCAACAACTAATAGAAACAGCCTTTTCGTTATTAGCTAAGGAGGCAAAATATGCATTTCCTCGTTAAGGTCATCGTCTCCGCCCTCATTATTGGGGGTGTAACCGAATTTGCCAAATATTTTAGTACGCTTGGTGGCTTTATCGCAGCCCTTCCTCTTATTAGTTTGCTTAGTTTATTTTGGATTTCTTTCGAAGGTGGGAGTAAACAAGAATTAAGTCAATTCGCTTTAGGCGTATTATATGGATTTCCTGCATCTGCACTACTATTATTTATTGTTTATATCAGTTTAAAGAACTCCTTTTCACTTAGTACATCTATACTCTTTGGCATAGTCGCCTGGTGTATCGCCTTTACTTGCCAAAAAGTATTTCAAGCTTAGGGGGAATTACTATTAATAGATCAGTAGAGATATTTGGACAAACTGTAGAAGTATATATAAGAGGTAGCAGTAAACAAACTGTAGTCATTCAAACAGGAATGGGATGCTCATTTTATGATTGGCTTCCTATTATAGAAAAGCTTTCACAAAAATTTACAGTCATTTCATATCATCGCCCAGGTTATGGAAAAATTGAGCTAGGAACTAATCCACGTACAACAATGCAAGTCGTAAAAGAACTACATATGTTACTACATGAACTAGATATTTATGAGCCAATCATTTTAATCGGTCATTCCTATGGAGGTTTATGCGCACAACATTTTGCAATGTTACATGAAGATAGGCTGCAAGCACTTCTTTTAGTTGATTCTACTTCCATGAACTTACACCGATTAAATGAACTGCATTTACCGGTTTCTGATCAAACTGATTCTGATGATATGTGGCTACAAAAATATCATACTTACTCCAACATGGATGCAGACGCACTTTATAATGAACTAAAATCTATGCTCGGCAATACAACAAAACAGCATATCAAATTTTCCACATCTCCTTCCTTATATAAAGCGACAGCTGCTGAACTGTCCGAGTGGAAATATTGCGCTCGCTCAATTAAAAAACAACATAAAGCATTAGAAATACCATTAATCGTTATCGGTAGAGATCCTCAATATTCTGTTGCTCAATTGATTGAGGGCGGTATGCCCAAAGAAGAAGCTACACAACTTGAAGATATGTGGCAAGAACTTATTCGTGAACAACTAAATCTCTCAATAAATAGCCAATATTTTTTGGCTGAACATGCTAGTCATGGGATAGAAAATGATCGCCCAGATACTATCATTGAAGCCATTCACTCATTGTCAATAAAAAAAGGAAGCAACTGAAGTTGCTTCCTTACTTATCTATTCATAGTCTTCTTCGTCATCATCAACTTCTTCATAATACGAACTCCCATTGCTTACATATATAGGACCATTCGCAACATCAATACGTAATACCCATGCCCATGGCACAGCTAAACGTTTATGTATTGCTCTCCAAAAGTTCATTGATTTTCTTTCGTACTCCTGGAACTCCTGAAGTAACTCTTTATAGGAGGGACCGTCTAACTGAATATTTGCTTCTAATAAACGAGAATGGGCATAGTACTGTAACTCTAGTTCAGCAGCAATCTCCATTTCTTCTTCCGTTGCCATACCTATAATTGCTCCATCTGCTGGTGCGATTTCATATACGTTGTGAACTTCAATAAGCCCTTCTTTCTCTTTCTCAAACATGTAAACAGCCTCCTTTAACCAATATTTTTTATGTTACAAAGTCATACTTCTACAATACCTTCTCTCTTTCCTCTTTTTTTGATAAACTTTTACAAAATGTTTATCCGATGACCTGTTTTCTCTACTCTTTCAGCAGAAATGAAACGATTATTATCAAAAGTTAATTTATACACATCAGGCATATGAAGGGTTTTCCAAAACTGAAAATCATATTTCGGATCAAAATAATTCATTAGTAATACCATAATATTCCCATGAGTGCCTATTACAATATTCTTACCTTTATATTTTCCCAATATATTTTGCATACATATTACAGCACGCCTTTGCGCTATATTACTTGATTCCCCACCTTCGTATGCAAAAGTCCAGTCTTCCCACACTTTCTGAATAGCATCGTTAAAATCTGTTACTGGCTCTTTACTTAATAACCTCTCTCTTAAATCTTCTTCCAGTTGTATTGATAAATTATATGTATTCGCAATCCCTTGCACAGTTTGCATTGCCCTTTTGTACGGGCTAGAAATCACAACATCAATATGTTTATCTTTTAATAAGCGTGTTACATGCTGCGTATCTAACAAACCTTTTTCAGATAAAGGCCTTTCCCGTTCTTCTTTTGTATATGTAGAGTGGGCATGGCGAACGAAATATATTGTGGTCATTTTTCAACTTCCCTTCTTATTTTCAATCTATATTCAATGAAGTAAATAAGAAATCCTGTATTATGAAAAGAAAAAGGACGCTTTCTAAAAAGCGCCCTTTTTTACATAATAAAATTATTTCGTTATAATTTCCTTCTAAACTCTTCATCTGTTATAGTATCTTGAATAAAATAATCTATATTATTTCTCAGCTTTTGGTATGCAACTTGATCTTCTATATCGTTAAACATAATTACAACTTCTACTTTATTCCCCTTCTTATCTGTAGTATACAAACTTTTTGTCAATACGAATGCGGTAGAGCCACCTTTTTGACCAGCGTATTCTAACTTACTATTATTAACTGTTCCTTTGAAAATATTCTCGATTTCTTCTTGCATTGATTTTGGAAAATAATTTCTACTATTTATCTTTTTCATTATACTCATATAGTCTTTAGCGTTTGCACCCACTAATCGATCTGACCAAATTCGCTGAAATTCCATATCTACTTTTAATGGGATATCCCTTTTTTTCCATTCTTCTTCATCTTTCATCCATTCATGAATTTGTAACACATGTTTATTATACTCATCCTTTGACATGTTACGTATCATTTCTAACGATTGATTTTCTGGCTGATGAAGCTCTTTTTCTACATACCCTCTCATATATAGTGAAGCAGTATACGACGTGAACTTGTCATGACTAGTAAGCTCTAACTCTTTTATACTTTCATTTACTCTTTCTATTCCAAGCTTATCTAACAAATATGTTGTATTTGCATTAGAACTATAATGAATCATCCCTTTAGCGACTTCTTCTAAAGCGATGTGTTCATTTTTCACTAACTCTCTAGCTTTGGCATCTTCTAACCACGCAGGATGCGCTCCACCATCCGTGTTTTTAACGTAATATTTTTCTAGTTCCTGCAATGAAATTTGTTCATCACGACTTACTTTTCCTTCTGACACTTGTTTAGCAAATTCAACTGCTATTACGATTTTTGCCGTACTCGCTAATGGCAATTTTTTATTTTCATTTACAGATGTTACTACTTCGCCATTTCTTCTAATTAGTAATGAAAGTGATTCATCACCTTTATGTTCTTTTATGTAATTTAATACGTAATTAGGATCTTCTTTCGACAAATAATATCTCATAATGACAAAGAAAGCTATAACGGCTACTATAATCACTCCTGCAACAATTCCTATAATCTTTAATATGTTCACAATATGCCCCCTCTAATAAAGTGAAACTATAATCAGTGGGGGTTTACGAGCAGTTAATCTCCCACCTAACTTCTTTGCCCCAGCCGAATTTTGAGGTGGAAGTTTTACTGCCCGTTAATGCGGGACAAATTCCCTTCTATATAATAATTATAACGAATAAAAATACAAAATTATACAAAATAGAGTGACTTTTCCTAAAAAAAAGAAAGAGTTACTCTATTTCACATGATGTTAGGTGTCCATTTAACGTAACAACTATATTTGAGTCGTCACTTTCTTTAACGCTATTTAGTCGATTTGAGTTAGGAGGACCAATTACAACTGATTCCTTAATTGGCGAAAGATCCTTTCCCAATTTTTCTGCACTTACACCGTATGCAGCTTGAAATACTTCTGGCGGTGTTAATCTAAGTATGTCTGATCCTTCTGCTGTTTCAAACTGATCGTTATTGAAGAATAAATGTAACTGTACTTCCTCTGTTACGGCCGTGATCCAGTGCCACCATCCCATTGGAATAAAGACCGTTTGCCCCGCTTTCAAATGATAATTTTGCAATTGATTCGTTTCAGGATTTAATATAGAAGTAACGGCTTCCCCTGAGACAACAACATCTAATTCCCAAGCATTCGGATGCCAATGTGGTTCTCGCATATGCCCCTTCGTCATAAACAAATCAACAAAGGCTCCTCCAATCATCGCCGGTAATTGTGTTGACGTTACTTCATACGCAACATTTTTCTCATCTCTTTTAAAAAAGACATTCTTTCTTGAATCAAAGAAAAGATTTGGCGTTCCTGAGCTTTTCTTTAAATTTTTATTATCTGTAACATAACCTGAATTACTCATTTTATCCCTCTTTCCCGCTCCGAACATTTCTGATTTCACACTGTATCGTATGGGATTTTTTTAGGAATGTGCCTATTAACAACATAACAAAAAAACATGCTTTCATTACGACAGCATGTTTTGTGATATTCTTCACATTTTTCAGTTAAAAAATAAACTTTTTACTTACCATGATGTAACATTAAATCACTAAGTTCTTCTTCAATGTGATTTAATTTCGCAACGCCTTCTTTCCATTTATGAATATAACGTGAAACCCCGACAATAAATAAAACAATAATTGTAGAAAGAATAATACCATATACGATTGTTACAGTACTCATAGTTACACTTCCTTATAATTAGTAATGTTGTTATTAGTTATATTTTTATTATAAACCTTTTTCTTTTAAAATACTTCAATTTCAACTTTTTGTAACAAAATTGATTTTTCTAACATTTCGTTCATAAAAATGGCATATTTTTCACAAATTATACAAAACTTCAACATATGTACTATTACCATATGAGTTATATTGTTAAATAGGATAAAGTGAAATTTTAGTCAGTAAGGGGTATCTATCCCACACTGATTATTAGCCCGCACCAACCAGGCTTTTACGGACCGTTACTGTGGGATAAAGGGGATGAAATACTATGACAACTTGGTTTATTGTAATGTTAGTTGTATTTGGGGCATTTAAAATTATCGTTTCTAGCCTTCCTAACTCTGTTATTGAATCCATTATTAGCAAGTACGAAACACATCCACAACTTGAAGAAGAGAATGTGACTGTTACAATCAATGGAAATAACTTAGAAGGCGAAAAGAAATCCAAAATTATTCATGATTTTAACGAAGGTTTATTTTTAGATCGCTATTATGCACCACCACACAATGAGGGCACTCCTTTAATTATCAATGCAAAACGTGGCAAAAAAGATTTTACCTTTTATATTTATAGTCATGAAGAACATGTCGACGTTGTAAAGCAATATAAAAAGAAGGTAGTTGCTTATAGTTTACGCTCTAAAAACCTTCAAAATAATGATATGTTCGTATCAGCTGATTTAGCTTAATACTCATATATTAGAAAAAGGAATCCATCTGGCTACGGATTCCTTTTTTCCTATACATGTTAAGTCAATTCTACGCATTCCATTGCAAGTGAATATACATTTTTATATCCTGCTATGCTAAGCTTTTTCTGTAATTGATCCGTATCCTCTTTCAAAGCGTGTACTAACACCGTATGTTCTGGTAATAATGTATTTAACATTTCTTTAACATCACTTATACTTTGGTGAACCTTATACGGAACTCGTTCCACTCTACATCCTTTACTTACACGTTCTTTCATCATCTTTTCTGCAAAACTCCCTTTCGCAATATGTCCAGTAAAGATAATGGAATTTCGTTCTTCATGCCGAAGTTGTTCATAATACAACTGTGCTCGTTTCGTTTGCATATTCGCATCACTCATTACAACTATTCCGTAACTATTTTGCATACATATATCATTATCCATAACTATTATGTTTCTTTTTAAACTCTCTAGAATCCGCTCAAGTTTTTCATTATTTTTCAGCCAATCTTTATATATGAACATCTCTTCAAAACCGACCAAAATTTCTTTATCTACTATAAGCGGAAATTCTTTATATCGTTCATATAAATAAAATACTATATCTTGCGCCCTACCAAGTGGAGGCAGTGGTAGTAATGCTATTCCTTTATTTTGCGCAACTCGTTCAATTTCTGCACATAGTTCGTCTAATCTTTCAATTTGCGAAACATCATCAGTGTGGTAAGCGGCATCCACAATTGCGATTTTTATATCGCTTCGTAACTTCTCAGGTAAATTAGCTCGTAGTATATTAGACTCTGCTGAATAGTCCCCAGAATAAAATACGTATGTATTACACATATCCACTAAAAACCAAACAGCTCCTAATACATGTCCACTATACCCCCATTGAAACCGCAATGCAGGAGTAATTTGTATCCATTCATTTGGATTACCAATCTCATCAATACACACATAATTTAAATCTTTAATATTTTGGTCGTTATAAGGTAAATTCCACCCTTGCTTCAGATTGTAGTTTCTCCATTTTTCAAAATAAGCTGGCAGTCGCTCCTTCGTATAACGAGTTGTCCAAATTTTTTTCTTATATCCATACTTCGTCAATAAAGGTAAACCCATCGTATGATCTTCATGAATATGTGATAAAAATACCGCATCTAAAAATGGAACAACTTCTCTCTCTATTTTTGGATAACTATCCTCATACGATCGATTAATACCACAATCGAATACGATTTTCGTCTCTTTATTTTTCACAAAATAGCAGGAACGACCGTATTCTCCTGCTCCTCCCCATACTTCTACCCTCATCATGCTACCCCTTTTCGTTTTTGCTCCATATGTTGCAGAAGTAATAAGCACATTGTTGTAAGTCAAACAGAAACAACGGCCATCGCCATTCCTATAGATACTTCTCCCTGTTCAAATTGAGCAAAAATAAACGTTGCTGACGTTTCTACTGATGGAGGTAATACGAGAAGCGACGCTACTAACTCTCTTATCGAAATCGTAAATATCATCGCCCATCCAGCAAGAATTCCTGGAATAATAAGAGGCAATATTATTTTTCTAAAAATATAAATATAGTTCCCAGAAAAGACGCTTCCCGCCTGTATAAGAGAATCATCAATTTGTCCGAGCGAAGCTTTTACATACTGCACCGTATAAGGTAGAAAAAGAACCACATACGTTACGATAACCATGACAGGTGTATTGTAAATTGACATAGGCATATATGGTGAATTCCAAAATAAAATAAGCCCTACAACCATCACTATTCCTGGTACCATATTCGGTAACATACCGCACATATCAAGCCATTTTTCAGAGGAATTTTTCCCCTTTCGAATCATAAGTGCTAAAAAGACTCCAATAATTACAGCAACAATCGCTGTTACGAGTGAAAAATGAAAACTGTTCCATAAAGCTTCTAATCCTGGAGAACCCATTGTAAACAATGCTTCATAATGGCTCGTTGTAAAGCTATTTACATGTAAGCCACCACCTCTTAATTTCGACAATGAAGCGATCAGTATAGAAAAGTATGGAATGCCAATTGCTACTATTAGTAAACCAATTACATAAAACCATGCTATAACGCGCGCAAATATAGACAAAGTATACCTTTTAGATTTCACACCTTTTCCACTAACCATGGCATATGAATACTTTCGATTCAATACATTTTGCATATACCAAATAAGCATACACGCACTTAGTAATAAAGAAGATAATGCTGTTGCACTACTAAAATCAATTGGCCAACTCGAAATAAATTTATGGATTTCTGATGTTAGCACGTGAAATCCTATTCTACGTCCGAATGTAGCCGGTGTTCCGAATTCAGCAATCGTCTTTACAAAAATAAGTAAAGCACCCATTACATAACTTGATACTAATAATGGGAATATTATTTTTCGTAAACGATAGAAAAAGCTCCCACCATGAACCGCTGCAGCCTCTTCTTTACTACTTCCAATTTGAAGTAACGTGTTTTTCAACATAAAGTAAAGAAATGGGAATAAATGCAGACTCATAATTAAAACCATACCGCCTAAACTAAAAAACGATGATGAGATCGACTTTAATCCTGGAAAAAATTGTTCAAAATAGCCGTTAGGTTGCATAAACAAAATCCATCCCATTGATCCGATATAAGGCGGAGTCATAAATGGAATCATAAAAACAATATCTAACTTACTATACTTTCCTACATCTGTTTTGCTCATAATGAATGCCAATGGAAATGCAAATATGGTAGCTCCTATTACAACGAGTACACCTAGCAGCATCGAATTTAGAAAAATCCCAGCTAATCCACCACTCTGCATGACTTCAAAAGGCTTTAAAAAATTCCAACCACTATTTTCATATACACTAGAAAATAAAATGAGACAAAGCGGAATGACGATTAACATCGCCACAAGTAACAACGCTACCGTCATTCCAACTTGTCTTACTGATACGAATCGATTTACCATGTAATCACCATCTTATTGAAATACTTTCTTAAATTGTTTTCCTATTTCATCATGTTCTTTCTCAACTGTTTTCCAATCAATATTTAATACTGGAATCTCTTCTACATTTGGTCTATTTTCAGCTTTTATATCTGTTCTACCTGGCAATAAATACGCTTTAGAAACTTGTTTTTGCACATCATCTGATAATAAATAATCAATAAACTCTTTTGCACCTTCTACATTTTTACTATCCTTCATAATGCCTGCCGCACGTGGACTAATGACTGTTCCGCTTTTTGGATATACGATATCAACCGGTTCACCCTTTGCTTTTGCACTATACGTCATATAATCAACACCCGCAATTACCATATCTTTCGCACCTGTTACTACTGGATCTAACGCTTCTTGGTTTGCCCCTGCTACTGTAACTTCATTTTTCTTAAGCTGTTCAAATAAATTCCATCCATCTTTTCCATTCTTTTTCACGTATCCTGTTACAAAGTCTAAAGCCGACCCTGAAAGTGCTGGATCTGGAAGATTCACTTTCCCTTTCCATTCCCCTTTCGTTATATCGCTCCAATCTTCAGGCGCTGTCTTCACATTTTTTGTGTTGTACACAATTCCTAATGCTGAAGCACTATACCCGAAATAATGTCCTTTATCATCCGACCATTCTGGACGAAGCTTATCAGCTTGTTTCGCTTCTTTATAAGCTAACGTTTGACCATCTTTCTTTAATCCTTCCATCACTGGTAAAGAAGCGAGTACGACAACATCAACGACTGGATTTTTCTTTTCAGCTTCCATTCTCGCTAAAATCTTACCAGTTGTTCCTTGAAACATTTCCACTTTTATACCGCTTTTCTTTTCAAAGTCCTTTTGAATTTTTTCTGCTAATCCTTTTGGCCCTGCACTATATACAACAATTTTCTTTTCATTAGTATTTTTACTTTTTGCATCTGCACTACCTGTCTTTGAACTACAACCTGTTACTACTGCAGAAAATAGTAAAGTACATACAAATAAAGACTTAAGCGAACTGAATTTCTTCATACGATTCTCCCCCTATATGATGAATACATTTTTTTGATACATATAACGATACCGGTTTACCGACGCTTAGCTTACTATTGTGATAAGCTGTCCATACACCGAGTGTCCCCATATTTACTTTCACTTCATAACGTTCTCCTACATATGTAACGTACTGAATTTCACCTGTATACGTATCGCACACGTCATTTTTTGTCCAGCTCACGTGCTCTGGACGAATCATTTGTTTATTCTCTACAAGCCAATTTGCTTTGCCAACAAACTTTGCAACAAATTCATGAGACGGTTTCACATAAATGTCTTCTGGTGTTCCTTTTTGTAATACTTCACCCTGTTTCATGACAATAATTTGGTCTGACATTGACATAGCTTCTGTTTGATCATGTGTTACATACAATGCCGTTAAACCAATTGAATGAACGATGTCCATAAGTTCTAATCGCATTTCTTCTCGCAAAATTGCATCAAGTGCACTTAACGGTTCATCGAACAAAATAAAATGAGGCTTTGTTACAATTGCTCTAGCAAATGCGACACGTTGCTGCTGTCCACCTGAGAGTTCATGCGGATATCTTTTCTCCATACCTTGCAAACGAACTCGCTTTATCGCATCTTCTACCTTTTCTCTTAATTGATTCGTTTGCTTCGTAGCCCTTAAACCAAATGCAACATTTTCAAATACAGTCATATGTGGCCATAAAGCAAAATCTTGAAATACCATACCGATATTCCGTTCATGAGGAGATGTTTTTATTTTTTTTGTCGAAGAATACATGCACTTATCTCCAAAATATATTTCACCTTTATCTGGTTCTTCAAGCCCTGCAATCATTCTAAGTAAAGTCGTTTTCCCGCATCCTGAAGGTCCTAAAAGTGTAGTGAATTCTCCTTGTTTCATGACAACCTGTAACGGCTTTAACGCCTGCGTTTTTCCAAATGCCTTTTCTAATCCATGAATTTTAATATCCATCGTTTCACCTCTCTCCCCTCATTCTTAACCTGCTTTCATTCATTCTATCTGGAAGATTTATACTGAATGTTAATGTACTGTAAAGATTAAATTAAAAAATCTCTAATAATCTATTTATTTCTATAGATTTTTTCTATAGTTAGAAGAAAAAGGGGCCCACTTATTATGAATCTCTTAAAATTAGAAGTTGTAGTGCTTATTAAGAAATACAAAAAACTTACGATTGTTGCAGAAAAACTTGGCGTTAAACAACCAACTATTACCTTTCATATAAAAAGCTTAGAAGAAGAACTCGGTGTGTCTTTATTTGAATTACGTTCTGGAAGATATTTCTTAACAGAGGCTGGCGAGGCATTGCATCATTATGCTTGCAAAATAGATGCACTTATGAAAGAAGCTAGGCGGGTCACACAAGAGTTTAAAGATTTTAATAAAGGCGCTATAACAATTGGTGCTAGTTATGTACCAGCGACTTATCTTTTACCAGAAGTTGTTCACCAATTTCAATGCGAATTTCCCAATGTAAAAATAACACTCATGGTAAAAACAGCTCCTGAAATTCGAACGATGCTACAAAATCATGAAATTGATCTCGGGATAATTTCTGCTACACCATTTGATGAACCACTTTTAAAACAAACGAATATAATACCTGATACACTTGTTCTTGCTTTCTCCAAAGAACATCATTTTTCAAAAAATGAAAATGTATCATTACAAGATATCGAGAAGGAGCGTATACTATTGCATCGTAACCCATCTACAACGAGCGATTTACTTACACAATGGACGTTAGTACATAACATTACATTCCAATCTGAAATTGAATTAGATTCATTAGAAACGATGAAACAAATTTTAAAATATGGTAATGGTGTCGCCTTTATTTCTAAACTTGCTATTGAACAAGAAGTACAGCGAAATGAGCTATGCTATATACCGATCCCTGATTTTGAATTTCAGCGTAATATTTATACCATTCATCATGAGGACAGATGGAATTCTAAAATAATTTCTTTTTTACTACATAGCATTACTTCTTTTGCAGAAAAAAATTAAAAGGCTGTCGTTATACACGACAGCCTTTTAAACTATAACTCTATTTATTTTTCTTTTCCTCAATTTTTGCTTGCGCCTCTTCGGCTTTATCTAATGCTTCTGATACTTTCTTCTCTTTTTCTTTCACTTCATCTATACTATCGACAGCTTTAATAAGTTTATCGATTCCTTCTTCTTCTACCTTTCTATGCTTCGCCACTCTTTCATTTACTTTTTCTTCCACATCTTTTGCTTTTTGAAGCATATTTTCTGCATTTGATTTGACGGCCTTTTCAAGTGCATCGTCTTTTTTCTTTTGCAACACTTCGTTTGCAATGTCTTTCGTTTCTAAATACTTACCGTCTTTTAATGCTGTCGCACCGTGATCCAATAACTGAGCGACTTCTTTATATGCCTTCGCTTCATTTCCTGATTTTTCTTTTCCCGCTTTTTCAAACCACATAATCGCATCACTATATTTTTCATTTTTCAATGATTGCATACCTGTTTCAATATACGTGTCATAATTGCTACATCCAGTCATTACGACTAACAAAAAAAGCATAACAAAACTTAATTTTTTCATGATGTTTTCTCCTTTTCTTTGTCTGCTCACTTTACTTTAACATACATGAAAAAGAGTTTCAAAAACTAAAATACTAATTTGGTCATTTTTATTTTGTTAAAATTTTCTTTTAAGCTGAAACATTCACTTTTCCTTTCGCCATATGCTGCTTTACTCCAACTAATACAACTAACAATAATCCTCCACCTATTGTCATCATAACAATGCTAGTCGGTAACATATCTAATAATAATCCATATACAATCATACCGAGCGGTGCGATTGCAGTAGCAATTGTTTCAAGTAGGCCAAACACACGCCCTAAATAGCTCGGATCTGTCGTTTTTTGCATATGTACTTGCATCGGAATATTTACAATCATAATTGATATACCCGTTAACATCATAAAAGCAATATAGTAAATAAAACTTGCCACTTTGGGAATGGTAACTAACAATGGGAAGACTGTACATAAACTTAAACCCGCAAATAAAAACAGTCCAGTATAAATAGAACGAAACGGATTCTTCACTTCTTTACGCACTGATAAAGCAATCGCACCCATTAGCATCCCGACTGCTAACATTCCCTCTACAGTACCAAGTTGCTTTGAAGATAGATGCAATGTATGGACGATAATATATGGAAGTGCTACGGTTAGCCCACACGCAAAAAAGTTTACCCACAGCGCTATTTTCATTAGACCATATATTTCATGCTGTCGTTTTACATATGAAAATCCTTCTTTTATACTCGTCAAGAAACGCTCTTTACTCTCAGCCACTTCTTTTTTGTATAAATCAAATACGATAAATAATTGCACAATCACTGCTAAAAAGAATGTAATACTATTTAACAAAAAGAACGACTTAATGGAAATGAAACCAAATACAACTCCGCCAATAATCGGCCCTAATATATTTGATAAAGAAGCCGCCGTTTGATTTAAAGCACTCGCTTTTTGAATACGCCCCTCATCTACTAAATTAGGAATAGACGAAGTTAATGCAACAGAATAAAAACTTGCACAAATTGATAATAATGCTGCTGAAACATAAATAAAAAGAAGTGATGGTCCAAATATAGTAGCAAGAATAAACATAATAAGCATCGTTAAGCTACTTAATAAATCAGTGCCAATGACAAGCCACTTTCGATTCACACGGTCAGCTACAGCACCCGCAATCGGACCACAAATCATCCTTGGAAGTGATCCGCAAACGAGCGTAGTTGCAAAACCTATTCCTGAACCAGTTGTCTTTAAAACGTATAACCCCATGGCAAATGTATAAATTCCTGCCCCTAATAAAGACGTCATCTTTCCAATCATCATTAAAATAATATTTCTCGTTGCAATCTTCATTCTTGTATCATGTTGTCCTATACTTACATCTCCCATAATGACTCTCTCCCCTTAAAAGTTAAATTGTGTTAAACTTATTATATAATCGACTTTCCAATTTTTACAACAAAAAGTTAAATACAATTTAACTTTCCAATTATAAAGGAGCAATAATATGGCAACTCTCGGTGAAAAAATTAAAGCGTTACGTAAAGAAAAAAAACTTACACAAACAGAGCTGGCAGGTTCAGAACTTACAAAAAGTATGCTTAGTCAAATTGAAAATGGAAAAGCTACACCTTCCATGAAAACATTACAATATATCGCTGAAAAGCTTGAATGTGAAGCGAGTTTTTTATTAGAAGATGATGATGGAGAAATTGTAGAACTCATTACAAAAATGGAGCAACTCATAAAGGAAAACAAATGTGATGAAGTGTACGAGACTTTACTACCTATCGTTCAAACAGAGCTACCTTCTACTTTAAATACGGCTCGTTTATACAAACAATTTGTAACTGCTGCGGTGATTATAAAAGATTACAACATTGAATCTTACGTAGAAAAAGCTGTTTCTATTTTTGAAAAATATAAGTTATACCGAGACAGTACGGAAACAAAATTAAAATTATCTTTTGCGATATTCACACGTAAAAAGTATGCAGAATGTTTACAACTTATATCTAATATTAGAAATGATTATGAAGAGAAACATTTAGAAATGGATCTTATTATACATATTGATTTATGTTTATATGAAGCCATCATATTACTAGCATGTGGCGATTATGAAAAATGTGAAGAAACGATATTAGAGACACTCGCATTTTCAAAAAAACATCAAGTGTATTATAAAACAGATGCATTTTACCGGATTTTATCTTATCAAAAAGTCATTACAGTTGATAAAGAACAATATTTATATTACATAAAAAAATCTGAGCAATTTGCCATTTTTACAGAAGATACTCTATCCATTGCGATGACTAATATTTTAAAAGCTTAC
The DNA here is from genome assembly GCF_040676495.1 of Bacillus sp. LBA3-1-1.1. NCBI lineage: Bacteria > Bacillati > Bacillota > Bacilli > Caryophanales > Bacillaceae > Bacillus > Bacillus sp. LBA3-1-1.1. The sequence continues at coordinate 205,657 of NZ_JBEGIB010000012.1, read as the reverse complement.
TACTACAACACGATTACTAATGAATATACAATCGCATTAAAACATCTAGAACAATTTCGAGAAAAACTAAAAGATCAGCCCATTTTTCAAGACGACGGATTGTATTATCTTGAAAAAGGAAAATCTTTATACGGATTAAAACGTTACGAAGAAGCTTTACAAGCATTGCAACGTGGTATTATACCAGATTATATGAACCATCCGCTTGATCAATCGTGGCTTACAACAGCAGGTGCATATCGTGCCCTTTGTTACGTCAAACTGGATGATAAAAAAAGAGCTCTTGAAGAAGCAAAAAAAGCAAATGAAATGATACAATCGTATCCGGATTCTGTTTTCTCTGTATTTATTAAAAAAACATTACAAATAATACAAAAACTTTAAGGATGTCTCGAAATGGTATATTATTCCTCCTTTTTAGCAAAGATAATAATGATGGGAGGAATATAAATGAATATTCAACGTGCAAAAGAGCTTTCTGTTTCAGCGGAGCAAGCTAATGTAAGTTTTCAAGGCATGCCTGTTATGATTCAACACGTCGACGAAAGTAACGAAACCGCCCGCATATATGAAGTACAAAACCCAGGACGCGAATTAACGGTTCCAGTTAATAGCTTAGAGGAAATATAAGAAATGCCACTTCAATTTTTTGAAGTGGCATTTTTCTTACTTTAGATTACTTAATATAAATTCCTTCTACCCTCTGTTTTACAACACCTAAAAAAATAAGAATCTTCTACTTCTTTTCTTTTTTTAACCTGCTAAAATACAAACTATGAATTAATTATTCGCACTATACATTAAGGGGGAAAGATAATGAAATCTGATTTAGAAAAAAACAAGCCCTATTATGCAGTTATATTCACTTCTAATTTATCAAGTGATACAACAGACTATAATGCCGTTGCCGAAAAGATGGAGGATCTTGCGAAACAGCAAACTGGATTTTTAGGTGTCGAAAGCGCACGTGATCATTCCGGACTCGGAATTACTATTTCTTATTGGGATTCACTTGAAGCAATTGAAAATTGGAAAAAGAACGCCTTACATAAAGAAGCAAAAAAAAGAGGCCGTGAACAATGGTATGAAAACTTCCACCTGCGTATCTGCCTTGTTGAGAAAGAATATAAGTTTCATAGAGGTACCTTGTAACTTATGAAGAAAAAATTGGCTCTCGTTGCTATTCATGAAATATACGGTGTGAACGATCATATGCATCATGTTATTGACCACTTCAATACATCTTATATAGATGTATTCTGTCCTAACCTTTTACAACTACAAAATTCATTTCATTATAGTGATGAAGAAAAAGCATATCAATATTTTATGAATCATATTGGATTTGATTATGGGAAAGAACAAATTAATGAGGTAATTTCTACCCTTTCAAATGATTACACGCATATAGGACTGATCGGCTTTAGTGTTGGGGCTACCATCGCTTGGCTCTGTAGTAACAATCCAAAAATAGATTTTATGATTGGATGTTACGGTTCCCGTATACGTGACTATGTTCACATTAAACCTACATGTGCTACATTACTTATTTTCCCTGAACAAGAAGCTAGTTTTTCAGTATCCTCTTTAATGAAAGCATTACAGCAACAAAGGAATCCGCTATTAGAAATAAAACAACTACATGGCGAACATGGATTTTTAAATCCATCCGCAGTAACATATAACGAACAATCTACAACGCAAGTATACAAAATAATAGATTCGTTTCTTATGAAAACTATGTTGTAAAGGAGTTTCATATGCCACTAACATTACTATTGCTCATATTCATAATCATTCCCTTTACTTCAGCATTAGCTCTCATTTTTATGACAGTTAAAAAAGGAAATTTTTTAAACAGACCATACTTACAATCATTCATCGTATGTGCTCTATTTTTTGCGAATTGGATATTATATTTAACAAATTTTTATTCATTGCTACCTGAGAAGGTTAGCCGATTTATATTTCTACCTATTTGGTTTTTCCTTTGCGTTTTAGGCTTTATCGTTTTCGCACGCGAATGGAAAAACAATCGTGTTTTTTCCATATCTATCGGTTTTCTTTCTTTTATCCCGCATTAACGGGCAGTAAGACTCCCACCTCAAAATTCGGCTGAAGCAAAGAAGTTAGGTGAGAGATTAACTGCCCGTTAACGCCCGATTGGTTCAACTAATAATCAGTGGGGGATGAACACCCCCCCACTGATTAAAGTTTCACTTTATTAGTTTTCTATTTGGATTATTGTTGTTAGTTCTTTCGGGAATGTAAAAACAAAAGGAAGAAAAGCCCAATATCAACTTTTCTTCCTTCTATTTTTACCTTTAGATTTTATTGTCATAGTTTCACAAGGTGTATAATAAATTTGAGGTGTCGCCTTATCAACAAACATCATAAACGTAATAAAGCCGATAATAAAGAAAGTAAATAACGTTAATAAAATTGCTCCTATCGTTAAAAGTATCATAACACCACCCCTATATGTTTCATATTATTACACTGTTCGCTATTATATGAATGGAATCCTTTTTAGAAAAAGAAACGTAACAAAATAATCACAATGACGCCTGTTAATACTGTTCCTAATAGACTACGAGTATATATTGCAACAAGAAATGTTGGAATTGCCGCAATAAGGTAATCCCACTGCACCGTCTCGTGCATAAATAGTACTTGAGCTAAAAGTGCTGCTAATATCGCAATCGGTATGTAATTCAACCATTTCAAACCCCAGTCTGGAATTTGTAGTTTACTAAATACGAGAAGAGGTAAAATACGTGGCACGAGTGTGACAGCTCCTGCTGCTAGTAAAAGTAATAATACGTCTAATCTCATTTCCATTTTTCAATCACCACTCCAATCGTCGCAGCTAGTAATGTTGCGATAATAACTGCTATACTGTCTGGCATAAATAAGTGTGAAACATATGCGATAATAATCGCTACAATTGCAACAGTAAGATGAATTGCTAGTTTCGGTTTACTACTTATGAGCTGAAGTACAAATAATCCGATAAACATTGCTGGTAATGCATAATCCATGCCGTACGTATGCGGATCTGGTATCCACTCACCAAACAGCCCGCCAATAATAGTAGCAAGAATCCAATTTAAATATGCTGTGACATTTAACCCCATCATCCACCTGTCACCTAAATATCCTTTTTGCGCTGCATGCTGCACTGCAACGCCGAACGTTTCATCTGTAATTTGAGAACCGATAATTACATTTTTTAATAGAGGAAGTTTCGTAAAGTATGGTGCAAGGGCAGCACTCATTAGAAGGTGGCGTAAATTAACAAAAAAGACGGTGAAAATGATTGCTGAAGCAGGAGCGCCAGCTGCATACATACCAGCTAATATAAATTGGGCAGAACCTGCATAAATTAAAGTGGACATAAACGCAATTTCAATGATGGAGAAACCTGCTGTTTTTGCAATTACACCAGCTGCTATACCGATACTTAAATAACCAAATACAGTTGGTAAACAATCTTTTACTCCTTGCTGAAATGTATCATCGCTCTGCAAAGCTACATGGGCCTGAGCTTTACTCATTCGTATCATCCTCCATTCCTTCCATAGTCCGTTTTCCTGTTACGACATGAACTAAATCTATATTCTCACGCCATAACGTATCTAACTTATCAGCTCCAAATTCCTTTGTAATCTCTTCCACCATAATGTCGTGCCGCACATACTCCGTAGCAACGAGAACTAAAGCTGGATCGTACGTTGTAACGGCCCATGAAGTGCTATCATTTGAGAAGTTAGCAATTAACACTTCTTCCCCATCACGTGCGATAACAGTTAAATGACCACCCATTCTCTTTTCAACAACGTGAGGCGTCATATAATTATGATGAAATGTCGCTCCTATTTTTGTTTCTGGGGCACCAAATAAGATTGAAAATATATGTACTCCTTCCGCTTCCTTTGTATGAATAAGCGGTTCAATCTCATGCACTTGATCTTCCCATACAGAAATCCATAACTCTTCCTTTGCTCTACTAATTATATTGCATATTTCTTTTAAAACACGATCATTCGAGCGAATATGCGAAATTACATCAATTTGTCGCTCCTGCTCTAAACAATTTAATTTTCGATCTAAAAATTCAAAGGATTTTTCAAAGTCTTTTCGCATTCGATCCATTAATTCAGTAGCTGGTACTGGTACATATTTCACTGGTTCAGAAGGGACTAAATGTACTGCACCTTTATCCATCAACTTGCCAAGTACTTCATAAATCATCGAACGGGGTACTCCTGTTTGTTTACTAACTTCATAACCTGTTACTGGGGAATGTTTTAATAAACCAATATACGCTTTACATTCATATTGAGAAAAACCTAACTTTTGTAATTCTTTTATAATTTCATCCATCGGTAATCCCTCACAATCTAAATAACTCTCATTTCAAAACGATGCATTTTATATTAGTAGTTATTACTATACCTACCAATATAAAAAAGAAGACCTATAAAGTCAATTGATAATTCTGAAATTTTAAAACAAAATAAAAAGCCTTCTTGTGAAAGGCTTTTTGTACATACTATTCCACTTATTTGAACTGCAAAGTATTTGATATGTTCCCCTCCAGATGCTCACGTAAGGTTGAACCTGTATACTCTTCCCTAAACACACCTGCTCTCACGAATAACGGAATGACTTCACTAAAGAATAAATCCAATGATTTTGGAGGTCCCCCTGGAATTGCAATAAATCCATCTAATGCTCCGGCTTCAAACCTATCCATAATTTGCTTACAAACGTCTTGTGATGTGCCAACCGCTACCCAATGAGCAGAGCCAACAACTTCTGGTCGCTCCAGTATTTGTTCAACAGTTGGCTCATTTTTAATGATGTAATTCCGTAATAATTCGGCATGTGTTTTACTACGCACAGTTTGCTCCCTGCTTGGTAGCATATCTTCTGTTACCTTACTTTCTAACGGAATCCCTCTAACGTCTAGTCCGAGAACCATTTCAAGTAAAGCATATCTCTTCTCTTTTGTGAGATGTTGATGAGCTTGCCTGTGCATTTCTAAAGCTTCTTCATATGTATCGCCAATAAAGAAATATAAACCAGGCAATACACGTATATCATCTGACTGCCGACCATGTTGCACTGCCCTTCTTCTTAAATCTCGGCGAAGTTCAATTCCTGACTCTACATCTGGCATTGCGGCGAAAATCGCATCCGCAACAGAAGCAGCGAAATTCCGACCAGGCTCTGATGCACCAGCTTGAAATAATGGCATTTCTCCAGAAATGTGCTGCGGGACATTAAGTGGGCCTTTCACCTCAAAATACTCACCACGATGCTCAATAGGCTTTACCATCTCTCTAATTACATCTGTGTTATCTTCTTTCAAAACCTCATAAGGATGACTCCTCCAAAGTTTTCTTACTAACTCTGTACATTCTGCCGCTTTCGCGTATCGTTCCTCAGATGGTGGCATCCCTGCCTCACCAAAATTTTCTGCACCGTCAATGGATGTGACAATGTTCCATCCTACTCGGCCATTGCTAATCCAATTTAAAGATTGTAGTTGCCTCGCTAGTATGTATGGTGGATAAAATGATGTTGAAGCTGTCGTAACCACTCCAATTTTTTCTGTTGCATAAGCAATAGCAGTAAACAATAATGTCGGATCTAAAATTACATTCCCCTTATTACGAGCAATTAAATCTGGATGCGCCACTAAATAATCGGCTTTAAAAACAAAATCTAACTTCGATTTTTCTGCTTGTTTCGCTAACTCTACTTGTTCATCAATTCCCGAATTAAACTCACTCTCTTGCTCTTTCTTTCTAGAAATTAAACATAATCCAATGCAAAGTTGTTTTTTTGTAGACATATACACACCATCCCCTTGTTTTTAATTCACTTTGTTAAACAAATGTTGCTGTCATTATGAAATTCCAATCTTATGAAAATGGATAAAACGATATTGATAATCATTATCATTTTATGGTGTAACTGTAATAAAAGCAATAATAAAAAAGGACTTCCGCTAACGGAAGTCTCCTATTTCAATATTTCATTTGCTTCTTTTTCATAAATTTTATCAAACGAAGTCATGACACGCTGCGATGCTTGAATCATCTTTTGACTCGTCATAAGATCTGCCATCTCTTTCGTCATATCTACATTTGAATTTTCTAGCATATGATTTTTTACTGCCCCTGTTCCGTTCGGTAAATCAGCAATGTTTCCTTCTGCTAGTGTAAAGCTTTCGTTCTCTCTTTGCATTAGACGTGCATTCGCTTCTGCATCTACTGTTTTTGTTTGCAACTGTGCAATTACTATTCTCTTAATATCTGGTTTTTGCAAAGTTCCATCGTTAACTTCTCTATAGACTTCTCCATTATTAGATACGAAGAAATCAACATTTTCAGGAATACGAATACGTTCATTATTTACATCCATAACATAAGCACCTGAAGATGTTTGTAAATAACAATCACTATTTATTGTAAAACTACCATCTCTCGTTAAAAACGTTTCATCGTTTTTAGATGTAACGAAAAATGATGTTGTACCGGCTGTACCGTCATCTAAAAAGAAATCTGTAGCACTATTTGTCATTTGTATATTTCCTTGTACTAAGTTCACATGCGTTGCGGCTGGTACTACAGCATAATCGACCGAACCGATATTTGTCGTCGATCCATCTCCGCGGCGATATGTGTCTTGCACATCAAATACTTTAGAAGTCATATTTTCTGCTTTAAATCCTGTCGTTTGAGCATTTGCAACGTTATTCGAATGAACATTAATGCGCTGCATGTAATTCATCATACCCATAGAACCTATATAAAGACCGTTCATACTCGTTTGAATAAGGCAGATGCCTTATTCTTCACTTCTCTTCTTACGATGTTTGTAACATTTGTTTTGCTAAATGTTCAGCTGTAGCGATATGTATATGTTGCTTTACGTCTTGTCCATCTGTCATTAATACAATTGGAGCTGATGATACAGCTGGAATTTTCAACAATTCACCACTACTCGCTGTTTCATCAAATTTCGTAAACACGATACCATCTATATGAATATCTTTAAAGTTCGTAATAATTTCAATCATGTCTTTACTTTTCATAGAAGCTGATAACGTTAAACAAATATAATCTGGCTCTACTTGTCCCATCGTCTCAATCATTTCTTCAATTGTCTCTGACGTACGATAATTTTTCCCGGCTGTATCTATTAATATATAATCGACGCGTGCTTCTTCTTTAAAATAAGTGAGTGCCCTTGTCATAGCTGCTTCATCCTGCACAGCAATTACTTCTGACCCAATTGTTTTTACGTAATCTTGTAATTGCTGCACTGTTCCAATGCGAGAATGGTCTGTCGTAATAAAACCAACTGTTTTTCTCTTAGCGTGAAACTGCCATGCCATTTTCGCAAGCGTCGTCGTTTTTCCAACACCAGTTGGACCGATTAATGCAATCGTTTGTACTTCTTTTTCAAATACGTTTTCAGTATGAAAATGAGATTTCATATCTTCCAATATGTATCCGATGACTTCCTCTTCTGTAATCATCGTTGCATTCTCAAACTTCATTTTTAATTTTTCAGCATATGCATGAATGAAATAATGCTCCACATCGTTTTGTTCTAGCATTCGTATTACTTTTTGAATAATAAATGGCACAGATTCCTGCTTTTCTTTTTTAACAACTACTTCTTCTTTCTTTACAGGAATAGCTTGTTTCACAGCAGGCTGTTTTTTCGTAACGTTCGTCGCCTCCGCACGTTTCACCACGACAATCCCTTTTTCAAACAGTTGTAATAGTTTCTCTTTTTTTCTTGCCCATTCTTCACTATTTCCTGTTTGCATCGCTGCGTACGACATAGATGTTGTTACATTTTCTAAATTGTGCAAAACCGATTGAATTCCATTTCCCTTCACAATTTCTTCTGAAGGTTCATTTACAACATCCATTAATTGGTCATGAAACTCGGCTACGCCTTCTTTACTTCCATCCTGTTTTATCTTCGGGAAAAGCGACTAACATTTCATAATTCTTTTTCCAGAAAAACGGGATGTTTCGTTTTACACTTTCATCGACAACATAGTAATAATCTGTACTATATTGGTCAAATAACTTTCGATACAATTCATTTTTCGAAGCTGCTTTTATTCGCATTAACGCTTCTTTTTTTTCTGTACTTTCCATTACTTCACCCCCTACTATTCAATATAAGCAATTTGATCTACAACAATTTCTGGTGCTAGTTCACTAATACATAATACTTTAGCTTCTATTTGATAACGTTCAAGAAGTCTCACAATCGCAAATCTGAAATCTTTTCTGCGTGTTAATAATACTGGATCTCTTCCCATTAAATGAGCCTGTTTGAAAACACGCTGTACTTGCTCTACTACTCGCGTTTCTAAATCTAAATCCCAGTTTAATAAATAACCTTGGTATGAATTATTCACAACATCTGCATCCAATTCAATTGAATCAGAGAAGAGCACCGCATAGATTTTTCCATCAGGATTTTTCGCACTCTCACAAATAACTTTTGAAATACATTCACGAACAAATGCAGTGACACCATCAACATGGTTTTGATAAATTTCTTTCCCGTCAATAACCCCTTCAATAATCGTTGGTAAATCACGGATTGAAACTCCTTCTTTCAGCAATTGTTTAATAACATTTTGCACGAGTGATAAATCGATTTCTTTCTTCTTAATTTCTTCTAATAAAACTCCATTATCCGTTTCCAGCGATTGAATTAAATCTTTCACATGTTGACGCTGAATTAACTCGTGAAGATTTCGTCTAACGACAACATCTAAATGCGTAATTAATATGCTAAGTGGCTCTAACACTTGATAGCCTTTCATTTGTGCATCTTGTACCATATGCTCCAAAATCCAATATCCATCTTCGCCGAAAATTGGATCTTTCGCTGGCTCTGCATCTAAATCCGCCATTACGTTCGGTGTTTTCAGTGCTAATAAGTAACCTGATTTTAAAACACCTTCAGCGGCCTTCGCACCTTTAATACGAATAATGTAACGTCCGCGTGGTCTAAAGCTCGTATTATCTTTAAAGTTAATCCCAGGAACGTTAATACCAAGGTCAGTAATAATCGATTTCCTCATCAGAACAACTTTATCTCGAGCTGTTTCCCCTTTAATTTTTTGCTTTACAAGCGCCGCTAAATCTAATCCGAGCTCTACGATAATTGGATACTTATCTGTAAACACGCCGAATGAATCTTCCACTTGTTGCAATTGCTCTTCATCGCCTTGAATCATTTCTAATTCTTTTTGAAGCTCGTCTTCTTTTTCTTTCTTTATTCGCTTTTTATTATGAACACCTAAGAAGATGATCGTGCCTCCAACGAGAGCGAATGGTAGAAATGGTAACGGAGTAAAAATACCCATTGCGATAAATAAACCACCAAGCGCATAGACAACAACTTCATGTGCTAATAACTCTTTAAAGATTCCTTCTGTTACTGTATCAGGTGAACCGTCAAATACTCGCGTTACGATAATACCTGTTGAAATTGCGAGCATTAACGAACCGATCTGGTTTACGATTCCGTCACCGACAGTTAACTGTGTATAATGAATGGCTGCTTCTCCAAAGCTCATTCCTTGCTGCATCATACCAACAATTAAACCGAAAATAATGTTTACGAATAAAATGACAATCCCGAAAATAACGTCTCCTTTAATGAACTTTCCGGCACCATCCATCGCTCCGTAAAACTCTGTTTCCATATTTAATTTTTTTCGTTTCGCCTGTGCGTCTTTTTCTGTAATAATGCGCTGGTTTAAGTCAGCATCGATAGACATTTGTTTCCCTGGTAAAGAATCAAGTGTAAAACGAGCTGCAACTTCAGCTGTACGAGATGCACCATTTGCAACGATAAGCTGGAATATGATTAATACTGATAACGATACCAATTAATAAGTTCCCGCCAATTACGAACTGGCCGAACTCTTCAATTACATGACCGGCATTTCCGTCTGTTAAAATCGCTCGCGTCGTCGAAACGTTAATCGATACGCGGAAAATCCCGATTAATAACAACATCGTTGGAAATGACTTTAATTCATCCCACTCGTTAATACTTGTCGCTCGCATATAAATAAGCACTGACATACTTAGTAGAAAAACGATAACGATATCAAGTATAAATGGTGGAAGTGGAATTAAGAGCGCCACTACGAATGACGCTGCTAAAAAGATAGAAAAATAGGTTCTTGCAGAATCTATCTTAAACAAAGAGATCTCCTCCAAACGCGCTACTATACTTCAAGTTCATTCGTCTGAATTAAATAGCGCATAACTTCAATTACAGCTACGTATAAATCTTCTGGAATCGCCATGTCTTCCTCGACTTGATAATATAAAGAACGAGCAAGCGGACGGTTTTCCACCATTGGTATTTCTTGTTCCTGGGCAAGCGTTCGTATATATAATGCGAGCTCATCTTCCCCTTTTGCAACGACAATTGGCGCCGCATCGACGTGTTTATTGTATCGAAGTACGACCGAAATATGAGTCGGGTTGTTTACAATAAATGTTGCGCCATCCATCTTCTTCGCAATTGTTCCTTGCAAGATCGCATGCATAAAGTTTTTTCGTTTCCCCTTTACTTGCGGATCCCCTTCATTATCTTTATGCTCTCGTTTTACTTCTTCTTTTTTCATCTTAATATCTTGTTCGTACTCCCATTTTTGATAAATAAAATCAATAATAGAAAGAACGATTAATATAATTAAAATAGCTAAAAAGATAAATTTAATTTGCCTAATAATTTCAGTAAGTGACGCAGTCCAGTTAAATCCAATCATACTAACGATTTTCTCTAAATTCTTTTTAAAAAGAACGTAAGCAACATAACCGATTAGTCCCATATAAAACAGTGATTTCAAAATATCTACTAAACTTTTACGACTAAACAGTCTCGTAAAATAGTTTTTCGGATTAATACGTGATGCTTTCGGCTTAATGACTTTAGAAGAAAATAAGAAACCAACTTGAATCATATAATTGAATAAATGAAAAGCGTATACGAGTATTAATATAGGAGCCGATACTTTAAGAAGTAAAATGCCCATTAAATACAAATACTCCGTCACATCCGTATTTTTTCCAATTTGATCAAACAGCGCCGCTACGGAGTTCGCAATCTCATAACCGAGCCAATCTCCGAAAAAGTAAACGACAACTGCTAATACGAGAATGGAAAATAAATTATTTAAATCTTTACTCCGGGCGATATTCCCTTCTTCACGTGATTTTTTACGCTTCTGCGGGTGGCCTTTTCTGTTTTATTATCCTTTGCCATGCGCGTCCCCCTACTTCGTTAAGAAAAAGTTAAATAGTTTCGTATACTCTTCTAATAATACGTCTGTCATATTTTTAAACACATAACCGAGCATCGGTACGCTCATCGCAATAAATAAAATACCACACGTAATTTTAATAACGTACGCATTCATAAAAACGTTTAATTGCGGTGCGTTTTTTGCGATTAAAATAAGAACGAAGTTAATGATGAATAAACTGCCCATAAGCGGCAATGCAATTTCGACCGCTGATGTAATCGCGAATAATAACGTTGCGAGTAGACTATCTAAAAAACTAGTAGTCAACAGTTTTGAAATCGCCTCTGTATATTGAAATGACTTTAAAATCGTGACAACAAAATAATTTATACCGCCGAGTGAAATAAAAATAATAAGAAAAAATATATCAAAAATTTTTGATAACAAAGTGGACTGTGATCCTGCATTGACATCAAATAAACTTGCCTGTGATAAACCGATATCAAAATCTAAAATATGTCCAGCCATTTTCGGGATATTCCACAGCATTTCTACAATTTTTGAAAGTGATAATCCAATTACAATTTGCGTAGCTGCATAAGCAGCTACATCCCAAACTGTCTTTATGTGAGAGACATCAACTTGGTCAGCAACTGTAATCGAAAGACAAAGTCCAAACGTAACCTTTGCCATTGCAGGAATCGATCGTCCTGAAAAGAACGGTAAAAAATATAAAAATGAAGTAATGCGGCAAAACGCAAAAAACGTCGCCACCCATAATTCCATATTCATTTCAATTCACCTATCTTAGTACGAACGCAATAGCGATGGAATTTTATCAAATAAATCTAAAATAAGCGTCGTTAACTCTTGAAACATCCACGGACCTAAAATGATAATAACGAGTACAATACTCGCCATTTTCGGTAAAAATGTCAGCGTTTGCTCTTGAATTTGCATCATCGCCATAATGACAGCGATAATAATAACGACAATCATACTTACGCCGGCAACCGGCATTAAAATCATAATCCCTTTATAAAAAAAGGTTTGAAAAATATCTATAATTGGTGACGTATTCATTTATATGACTCCTATCACATAGCATCAAACGCTTCAGGCGACCGTTTTAAACATAATATCGACGATTTTTGTATATCCACCTAAATATACGAAAATGAGTATTTTAAATGGTAAACTTAAAATCATCGGCGGTACCATCATCATCCCAAGGTACATTAAAAGTGTACTAATAATTAAATCAATAAAGACAAACGCTAAATAAATGAACATCCCCGTCAATAACCCTTTTTGAATTTGCGTTAGTGTAAAGGATGGTACAAGTGTAAATAATGAAAGATCCTTTAAATCTTTCGGCAACTCTTCTCCGCGCACTTTCAGCATCATTTTTAAATCATGCTTATACGTATGCTTCGACATATAATCTTTCATAATCGGAGCTGTCGTCTCCGCAGCTTGACTTACTGTTATTTTTTCTTTCGTCATCGGGTCCCACACATCACTCTTTAACTGACCAAGCACTGGCTGCATCGTAAATAGCGATAAAAATAATGCAAGTCCAACAAGCACTTGGTTCGGTGGTAAATTCATTACCCCAAGTCCTTGACGAGTAATCCCAAGAACAATCATAAAATAAGTGAAATGCGTAAATAAAAGAACGATAGAAGAAGATAATGATAGCAGGATAACGAGCGCGAATAGTTGTACACTTGAATTACTCGTAAACTCTTTTCCATTTTCGAAATTAATAAAACCGTTCGTGGCTGCATACGCTGGATTTACAAAAACAAATGAAAAAATAATAGAAAATGCGAAAATAACGGCAAATAACGATAACTGTTTCTTTATTCTCATGATGGATCCTCTACTTTTTTCGTTTCACTCTTCACCGCGTCTTCTAGTGCTTGTTGAAACTGATTTCCTGTCCCTGTTAATTGCACAGATTGCACACCGTTATTACTAATAACAGTGAACACTTGCTTCCCGTCTACTTCAAATAAAAAGGCGCTCGTTTGATGATTTAAATACACGCCGTCTTTCACTTGAATATGGCCATTTTCACCTTGCTTATAAAACTGCTGTTTGCGCGTCTTTTTCGTCATATAATACGCACACCATAGCCGAGCGCACCAAACAGTAAAACGACTTGTAATAAGGTCGTCATATACGACATATGACTCCTCCTCTACTCTTTATCCTGCATTTGATTTTGCGCCTTCATAAGCGCTGCATGTTTCTTGTCAGCTTCAATTTCAGAAATAATAATGCCGAACTTCTCATCCATTACTGTCGCTTCACCAATACCGACTTTCATATTGCTTAAATATACATCTACTTTATGTCCTAAATTTTTCTCTACTTCAAGAACATCGCCAACTTTTAATTGCTTCACATCACCAAGCGTAATAGATGACTTCCCAAGCTTTACTCCAAGTTCAATCGAAATATCTGAAACGGTATCAATATGTGCCTTCTCCGCTTCATTTCGACCCCCTGCAAATTCTTCCAATCCCATTAATGACACAGGAGATACTTCATGTTTCATATGGATCCTCCTACTCTATAAAACTTTTAAATAGGAGCGCCTTACGCGTTCCATCTTTCCCGATAAAACAATTAAATTTATGTTTTCCATCTACATAACCACGTAGTTGGTCTGTTACTTTCGTATGAAGCGGAATTATGTCGCCTTCTTCAATTTGCTCAATCTCGCCCATTGTCATCTTCTGCTCACCAATCGCAACGTGTACAGGCTTATACACTTGATTTACTTTCACTTCTACTTCAGATGTATACTTTTTACGCTTATCCGAAGAATGTTCAACAATATTTTCAGACGTTAACTTATCCATAATTTCTTCAACAGATAAGAATGGAATCCCAATACGAACTGTCGTATTCCAAAAATCTGTTTTCATATTTACGTTCAATAATGAAATAATATCGCTCGCTGTCGTAATCTTCAGCGCGTTTGGATCTGTCTCCGTCGTTACAAATTTCGGCTTTATCGCAACAACGCTTTCAAATGATTGTTGTAAATTTTTACAAAGAAGAGCAAATATATTATCAAGCGTTAAAAACTCAAACGCAGTTAATGGTCTACGCATCGTAAAATTACGCTTACTATCTCCACCAAGCCAGCATTCATGAATATAAATAACGAACGCTAAATCAATTTCAATTACGATTTCTCCAAGCTCTGGAAGGCCGAGATCAATAACGCAATATAAATAGTAATCTTTCGGCATTTTCTCCACATACTCACTCGTAAACGGAACTTGCTCAACGGCCGAAGGCTCTAGTTCAATCGGAATACGCATACGAGCTGAAAACGTCTGTGACGTCTGTTTTCCAAAAGTCGACGCAATCGCTTGCAAACTACGTAAATGCTCAACACCGAACTTCTCCGGTCTATTAAAATCGTACTCTTGAAATTTATCTTGCTTCCCTGCTTCTTGTGCGAAAGCTGGCATTTCCTCGCCTTCATTTACCGCCTTCAGCAGGGCATCAATTTGCTCTTGGCTTAATTTATCGCCACTCATGAAAATCCCCTTTCCTACCTTTTCAATTCAACAATTTCAACGTACATTTTTCCATTCTTCGTCAAAATCTTTCCGGTTCCAATATCTTCATTCTCAAGCATAAGACGTACCGTATTTTTCGTTGAATTTTCAAGACGATACAATGTACCTTTCGTAATATGAAGCAGATCTTCAATTTTCTTTTTCGTATTTCCGATTTCAAAATAAATCGTTAACGGAATATCATCTTGTAATTTCAAATCTAGCCAACTCCCATATCATGTTCACGAACATTTCATATTCTCTATTTATCCCGCTATTTGCGGGCAGTAAGACCCCTACCCCAAAATTCAGCGAAAGCAAAGAAGTTAGGTGGGGGAATCCACTGCCCGTAAAAGCCCGATTGGTGAAGGCTAATAATCAGTGGGAGATGAACAAAACCCCCACTGATTAAAGTTTCACTTTATATAAATGAAATTTCTTATTTCGAAACGTCTATATTCAATATTTTTTATATATATCCTTGCGTTTCTTTAAATGGTGGTACACCTCCGTGCTTCCTCACATTACCAGGACCGGCATTATAAGAAGCAAGTGCTAGTACGAGATCACCGTTATTTTTCTTTAAATAACCGCTTAACTCTTTCACACCGCCTTCAATACTTTCAGCTGGTGAAAATGGATTTTTTATACTCATTTCTTTCACATTTGCTGGCATAAGCTGCATCAGCCCCATCGCTCCTGCATGTGACACCGTTTTCGGATTAAAATTAGACTCTACTTCAATCATTTTTTGAATTAACGTTTTCGGAATTCCATATGTACGACTAGCGTGATTAATAATACCCTCATACTTACCTTCATTCGAATAACGTATCTTTTGAATATTATATTTTTTCGTTAATCCCCACGTATCAGCAGACTCATTTTTCGTTTCTGGGAAACGTCGCTCAAGCTCTTTTTGTGCGACTTGTACTTCATCCACTTTCTTCGTTTCAGCTTTCTCCGTCTCCTCAAGCTTACTCGCTTCCTCTACTTTAATAAGCTCAACCGGTTTATTAACAACCGTTTCTATTATCGTAGATCGTACCGCCTGACTCATATCCTCTACTTTTGCCGCTTGCGGAGTAACCTTCGTCTCCTTCGCAGGTTCACTCTGCAATTGATCTTGAAAACGACTACTAACGAACGCCTGCGGACTACTTAACTTTTGCTGAATTAGTCCTTTTTTATAAGCAAGAACTTCTTTTACAATATTTCCAACTACCATAATATCACTTTTTCAATAAGTAAAGATAATCTAATATTAGGGTTTTTTAAATAAGTTTGCAATAATCCTTTGTAATAAAAAAACAACTAAATTGTTAAAATGTTATTTTTTATATCCGTTAATCCAAATTTATAGTTGACACTTGATATAGCAAGACTTACAATAAATTAGAAATCGATTTTTTCATATATTAGAATTTTTCAATTTGAAGAAAAATCAATATAAAAAAATGGGGGTTCTTAACATGAGAATTAATACAAACATTAATAGCATGCGTACGCAAGAATACATGCGCCAAAACCAAGACAAAATGAACGTTTCTATGAACCGTTTATCAAGCGGTAAACGTATCAACAGTGCAGCTGGACTTGCAATCGCTACTCGTATGCGTGCAAAAGAAAACGGATTAGGTGTTGCATCTCGTAATACACAAGATGGTATCTCAATGATTCGTACAGCTGATTCAGCAATGAACTCAGTATCTAACATCTTACTTCGTATGCGTGACCTAGCAGTTCAATCTGCCAACGGTACAAACACAAACGAAAACCGTGGTGCACTAGAAAAAGAATTTTCTGCATTAAGAGATCAAATTGATTACATTTCAACAAACACTCAATTTAACGGAAAAACATTATTAAATGGTGATAATCCATCTATTAAAATCCATAGTTATGATGATGGACAAGCCAAAACTGATGCAAATACATCAGCTAATTCTGGTACTACTAATCCTGCTATTAACGGCACTATCGATATCACACTAGCAAATGTTACCAGCACTAATTTAGAAGGTGATGGAAAGAAACTTAGCCAAATTTCTATCTCAGCAACAAACGCGGGCACTAATGGAACAGCTGCCGCTTCATCAGCTGGTACTAGTGGAACAACTGCCGCTCCAGCAGCTGGTACTGGAGATGATAGTACTGCTATCAATAACGCTAACGATGCAATTAAAGCTATCGATGGTATGATCGCATCTATCGCAGGTAGCCGTGCTGATTTAGGTGCTACATTAAACCGTCTAGACTTCAATGTAGAAAGCTTAAATAACCAGGCTTCTAACATGGCATCTTCTGCTTCTCAAATCGAAGATGCTGACATGGCGAAAGAAATGTCTGAAATGACTAAGTTCAAAATCTTGAACGAAGCTGGTATTAGCATGCTTTCTCAAGCAAACCAAACTCCTCAAATGGTTTCTAAATTATTACAATAAACCATTTGAGTTAGTTTCATGAAATAACCTCTCTATTTATAGAGAGGTTATTTTTTTCAATATATATATAGATAAAAGGTAACAAACTTCCTTTTATCGCTTAGGTAGAAACTCCATCCATGCATAGAAGCAGGCAGTCCTTGTATAAGAATGAAAGAATACGCATTTAATTGTTCTTAATGTAGTCTCACAAAACATTTCTAATTTACTACAGCCGTAAGCACTTCATAACTCTTGTAATTATTCACAAAAGATAAAAGAAAGATACACATACGCTATGTATCTCTCCTCTTATTTTATATACTAGTCTTCATTATAAATAATATCCTCAGCTAAAGAAGTAAAGATCTCCCCAACAAGTGAGTCTTCATCATATACACATGAGCCTTTATTTTCTTCACGCTTCGCAAACGGTATTTGGGCGATTACTTCTGTTTGCAGTTGTTCTGCTAACATTTCGCCGCCGCCTTTTCCAAAAAGATAGTTTCTTGATCCATCTTTTTCTTCGTAATATGCCATGTTTTCAACGATACCTAAAATATCGTGTTTCGTATGTTTTGCCATGACTCCTACTCTAGAAGCGACAAATGATGCTACGCTATGAGGCGTCGTAACGATAATTTCCTTCGCTTGCGGAATCATTGCAGCGACATCAATGGCAACGTCTCCTGTTCCAGGTGGTAAATCTAGAAGAAGATAGTCTAATTCTCCCCAGTGCGTGTTCGCAAGGAAGTTTTGTATCCATTTGTTTAACATCGGTCCACGCCACATTACCGGGTTATTGCCTTCTGTGAAGAATCCCATCGACATAATTTTAACACCGTGGCTAACGACCGGAATTGCGTTTTGGTCGATCATCGTCGGTTTTTCATTCGTTTCCATCATAGCTGGGATACTAAATCCATATATATCTGCATCTAAAATTCCAACCTTTTTCCCCATACGTGCTAAAGCAGTAGCAAGATTAATTGTCACAGTTGATTTTCCGACTCCCCCTTTCCCGCTTGTTACAGTAATAAAACGTACTCCTGAATCAGGTCGAAGCATACTAGGCATTCCAGTTTCTGTTCTAGTTTCTTTTTTTAAGGACGCTGTTAATGCAGCTCGTTCTTCCGGTGTCATAGAACCGAATGTCAAAGAAACTTTTGATGCCCCAACGTTTCGAAGTGAGTCTTCAATATCTTGTTGTATTTTTGCTTTCAACGGACAACCTTGAATTGTTAAAACTACTTCTAGTCCAACCTCTGTACCATCAATTTGTATATTTCTTACCATGTTTAATTCTACAATACTTTTGTGTAACTCTGGATCTTCTACATGGCTTAAAGCGTTCATAATCTGTTCGTGAGTAATCATCATACACATTCCTTCCATTGTAATTATTTTACGTGATGAAAAAAGTCTCCGCTTTTTCCACCCGTTTTTTGTACTAAATATGTTTCTTTCATGACCATCGTTTTATCAACTGCTTTACACATATCGTAAAAAGTAAGGGCAGCGATTGATACGGCAGTTAATGCTTCCATTTCTACACCTGTTTTCCCACTACATTTTACTGTCACTCGTATCGTTAACTCATACCCATCACTTGTCTTTTCATAATGAAACGAAAAATCAGCTCCTTGGATTAATATCGGGTGACACATAGGGATTATATCCGCTGTTTTTTTAGCACCGATTATACCAGCCACTTGTGCTACTTGGAGCGGGTCACCTTTTTTCAATCCACCACTTTGAATTGCTTCAAATAGTTCATTTGATAAAGAAATTGTACTTTGCGCAACAGCTGTACGTGTTGAAATGTCTTTTTGAGAAATATCAACCATTTTAGCTCTTCCCTCTTCATTCCAATGCGAAAATTCACTCATAATGATCCTCCTTAATGTATAAAAGATGCGGTATTCAAATAAAAAGAATTAACCTCCACTTACAGGCGGGATAAACGCGACAGTATCTCCAGCTTTTGCAATATTTTCGTCCGTTACAAATTCTTCATTGATTGCCACCATAACTTTATCTAGCGTCTGTAAGTGATAGTTTTCTTTCAGCCATTTTTTCAATTGATGAACGTTCATCTCTCGTTTTTCTATTATTACTAATCTCTCTGAGCCGACTTCTTCTCGTAAATTTGCGAACAGTAAAATTGTAATCATTCTCTCATTCTTCTTTCTTTGGTTTTCCTTCTGGATACGGAGTATTTTCAAGTTGATCTCCTATCCACTCCGTTCCATCTTCCCAAAATTCTTTTTTCCAGATTGGGACAATTCTCTTTATACGTTCAATTGCGTATTCATTCGCTTCGTACGCTACTTTACGATGTGGTGACGATACTGCAATGACAACTGCGATATCCATTATTTCTAATCGTCCTACTCGGTGTGTGATTGCTACTTTCGCATCCGGCCACTTTTTTTTAATTTCTTCTCCAATTGCAGTAAGCTTTTTTACCGCCATCGGTTTATATGCTTCATACTCAAGATGTAACGTTCGTTTTCCTTTCGTTAATTCTCTAACCGTTCCTATAAAAGTTGTAATTGCTCCAGCTTCTCGTCTTGCCACTTTATTCGTTACTTCTTCAACTACAATCGGATTATCGACAATTTCAAATCGTGCTTGTCCCATCAAAACCTCTCCCTACTTTACGGAATGTCCAAGGCCATTCACTACCTTCGTTATCTTCTAATAAAAGAATGTCTACAAACATCCCTTTCTTATATCCTCTCGTACCGCCCTGTAGTACAATAAAAACGTTTGATTCTGCTAATGAAGAAACGGAACTAGATTTATCAAATCCTGATGGATAAGCGATTAGTTGTCCTTCGTTATACTGAAGCTTCGCTCGTACAAATCTTGTAAATGGATTCGGTTTTAGAAAATCTTCTCCGAGCATTGCTTTTTCTCGTTTTACATGTGGTTTTTCGCTAAACATATACGCACGAATGCTAGGTTTTACGAATAATTCAAAACCTACATAGCAAGCAGATGGATTACCTGATAATCCAAATAATAATTTCCCGTTTAATTGTGCTACTGTTGTGACGCTACCCGGACGCATGGCTACTTTATTAAAAAGAACTGACGCGCCTAACTTTTCGTATATCGCTGGCAAATAATCGTAATCTCCTACCGAAACACCACCAGTTGTAATTAACATATCCACTTCGCTTAACGCTTTTTTCACTGCTTCGTAGCACGTATTCAAATCGTCGCTAAACTTCCCAAAGTACTTTACTCTTCCACCTGCTCTTCGAATTTGAGACGATATCATATACGTATTACTATTCCAGATTTTCCCAGGTTGTAGTTTTTCATTTACATCGAGAAGTTCACTCCCAGTCGCTAATAGTCCAATTATAGGCTTTTTCGCTACTGGTACTTCGCTATAACCGAATGTAGCAAGAAGAGCTGAAATACCCGGATTAATGTAACTACCTCTTTTTGCGAGAACGGTTCCTTTCTGAACATCTTCACCTTGAAAGGATATATTATCCCCTTCTTTAAATGAGCGTCGCACTTCCATATAGCTTTTTCCGATATTCTCATATTGACGATGACGAGTCAGTTCTAGCATGACGACCGCGTTACATCCTTTCGGAATTTGTGCCCCTGTCATAATTCGAACTGCTTGAAACGCTCCTACTTCTTTAGGAAATACGGAACCTGCTCCAATTTCACCGATGACTTCAAATACGATTGGATTCTCACGACTTGCTCGCGAAGTATCTTCTGCCCTAACAGCAAACCCATCATATGGCGAGCGATTGAAAGAAGGCACATCGTGATCCGCTACTATATTGTCTGCTAGTGTACGTCCGTATGCTAATTCAAGTGGTACTAGTTCTTTTACACCATAATTAGCAAATGCCATCACTTTACGAACAGCCTCTTCAACTGTAATTGGCACTCTTCTTTCCATCATTACCCATCCCTCTCTATTATCCTAATAACCGATAGTATAGTTGTTTCGCTTTTTGCATTTCATTCGTGCCATGAATAAATACACGACCATCATGAAAAACGACGATGCGATACTCTTCTAATTGGCAAGAGAGCAAATACGGATTCCGATCAACTTTCCCGTGGTTCTTTAATACTTTTTCTAACTCATCAAAGTTGTAATGTCTATTATGCGCCGGTCTAATTTGAACTGTATTTCTTCCACATAACACAGCTGTCTTCGTTTGATTTTCGTATGATAAATAAGGATAAGTTCTATTTGTTCCGCACGAAGGACAGTCTTCCATTTTGATTTTCCCTAGTTTGATAGAATGATATTGATTACTCCATATATCAAACATTAAAAATGTTTTCCTAACTGCTTTGTAATCTTCTACTAAAATTTTGAATGCTTCCGCCACTTGGTACGCTGCAACGATTTGAACAGCTGGACTAATAATTCCAACTGTGTCACACGTCGCCCCTGTAACAGGAACACTTTTCAACACACAATGTAAGCACGGTGTTTTCTTCGGAATAATTGTATAGCTCATGCCATAACTTCCGACACAAGAACCGTAAATCCAAGGGATATTGTATTTTTGTGATATATCATTAATTACAAACCGAATATCGAAATTATCTGTGGCATCAATAATGACATCGACACCACCTAATAAAGCTTCCATATTATCTACTCTTGCATCCATTACTAGCGCTTGAATTTGCACGTCTGAATTAATTTGTTTGAGACGGTTCTGTGCTGCGATTGCTTTTGGCAACTTTTCTATCGCATCTTGTTCAGCGTAAAGTTGTTGCCGCTGTAAATTACTCCATTCTACGTAATCGCGATCAATAATCGTTAATTTCCCGATACCTGCACGTACAAAGCTTTCCGCACTTACACTTCCTAATGCACCTGCCCCTATTATTAATACATGCTTATTTCTAATTTTCTCTTGCCCTTCTTTTCCAATAGGAGTGAACAACTGTTGTCGTGAATACCGCTCTATCATGAGGTAGCCTTCCTTTCACATACTGTTATTTTTTCAAGACATCTTCTTCGGTAGCACTTTGTTTCTGATAACAAGAAAAATAAGCGAATCCAACAAATCCAGCTCCGCCAATTACATTTCCAATAAAGACAGGAACAAAGTTTTTAGCAAGATCCATCCACGTAAGGTGCCCCGCAAAAATTACGGCTGAAATGACAAACATATTTGCTACTACTTGCTGAAACCCAATTACGACAAACGCCATAATCGGAATCCAAATCCCAACGATCTTTCCGATTAAATCGTTCGTTCCATATGCTAACCAAATCGCAAGGCAAACGAGCCAGTTACAACCAATTGCTAAAATTAACGTTCTCCCGAAAGATTCATGTAATTTATCTTGAGCTATCGCTATCGTCTTATTTAAATACGCACCTTCAGTTAACCCGCCAAGATGACCGAAACAATATGCTACGAAAAGTGCACCTGCGAAGTTAGTTAAAGTGATCCACGCCCAATTGTTTAACACATGTTTCAATGAAATTTTCCGTGCATACAGTGCCATGGCCATCGACATCATGTTTCCCGTAATTAATTCTCCTCCTGCTAAAACAACGAGCATAAGTCCTATAGGAAAAACCGCTCCTCCTATAAAATTGACTAAACTTCCCCATTGCTCCGGTACATTACCTAGAACACGAATATTAAGTAAAAATCCTAACGAAATGAATGCTCCTCCTAAAAAACCAAGAATAAGCATTGCGGATAGCGGTTGCCTTACCTTTTGAACACCGGATTCAATCACAAGCGCAGCAATTTGTTCCGGTTTATGAAATGCCATAACCAATTCCTCCATTTTTCTCATCTAAAAAAAGCAGCACCAAAAACCCTTAACATCGTAAGGATTTTTGAATGCTGCTTAATCTCTCTGCATATCTCTTACAGAAATATCAATCATCATTTTTACTATACTCATAGAAAATGTACAAAACTTGCACATTTCCCACTATTTACGTTAACAAAGAGAATCTACATTTTTAGTAGCTTCTCAGCCACCGATATGCGACATTTCAATTTTCGGCATTGCTTTTTTATTCGTATTGCTCAACCGTTCATCTGAATAACGGTCTGAACGATTATTCCAAATGTCACGAATAACATTAGTAATCTCCTCATCCGTATATCCAAAGCGAAGTAATTCTTTAAGATCATTTCCTTTAGAAGCAAATAAACATGTATACAATTTTCCTTCTGCTGAAATACGTGCTCTTGTACATGATGAACAGAACGAATCCGTTACAGATGAAATTATTCCTATTTCTTCTTGGCTACCAACATAACGATAACGTGTTGCAACTTCACCAGGATAGTTCGCTTCAATATGTTCCAGCGGCATAACTTTATGAATCATCTCTACTATTTCCTGCTTAGAAACTACTTCGCCTAATTCCCAGCCGTTAAAATTTCCGACATCCATATATTCAATGAACCGAAGGATATGCTTATTCTCTTTAAAGTACTCTGCCATCTGAACGATGTCTTGTTCATTTTTCCCTTTTTGAACAACCATGTTCATTTTAATTTTCATTCCGGCTTCCGCGGCAGCTTGTATTCCTGCAAGAACTGTTTTTACTTTACTTCTATTCCCATTTAAATAAGAGAAACGTTCTTCATTTAAAGAATCTAAACTAACTGTTACGCGAGATAAACCCGCCTTATATAAATCAGGAGCAAATTTTTTAAGTAATGATCCGTTTGTCGTTAAACCGATATCCTCTACTCCTTCAATTTCGTTTAATCGCTGTATGAGTTCAGGTAAATCTTTTCGAAGTAAAGGCTCTCCCCCAGTAATGCGTAACTTTCTTACACCTAACGAAACGAAAATACGTGTAATCCTTTCAATTTCATCAAAAGATAAAATTTTATCATTAGACAAAAAAGAATAATCACGACCAAATATTTCTTCTGGCATACAATATCGACAGCGAAAATTACAGCGGTCAGTAACAGAAATACGTAAATCCTTTAAAGGACGATCTAATTTGTCTAATGTGACAGATTTCATGATTATTGCCTCGTTTCTACTTATTTTATATTTACAACCCGTTCTGGATGCGTATATACATTAAAAGATTTATTACGAATGAAGCCTATTGTAGTAATCCCTAACTGCTCTGCTAGCTCTAGTGCTAACTCAGTTGGAGCTGACTTTGACAATATTACTTCACAGCCAATTTTCGCAACTTTCAATAGAATTTCAGAAGAGATACGTCCGCTAAAAACAATAACTTTATCACCAATCGAAATGTTATTTTTTAAACAATATCCGTAAATTTTATCTAAAGCGTTATGTCTTCCTATATCCATGCGACTTAAAACAATTCCACTCGCATCACATAAAGCTGCATTATGAACGCCGCCTGTATGTTGAAACGTAGACGCAGATTGCTGCATATCATTCATTAACCGAAAACAATCCTCGGCAGAAATCTGCACGCGAATATCATTCATTTCTTTCGCAGTCAGCGCATCGTTTGCGAAAACAAACCCTTGCCTACTCATTCCACAACACGAAGTAATATAACGTTTGTTTTGCATGTCACGATAATAAGGATTGATTTTCGTCGTTTTTACATGTACATAGCCTTCTTTTTCTTGCATCCATATTTCATCAATATCTTCATACTTTCGGATAATGCCTTCAGAGGCTAAAAAACCAATTACCATATCTTCAATATACTCCGGAGTACTAACCATTGTAACAAATTCCTGGCCGTTAATTTTAACCGTAACAGGAAACTCTGTTACAATGCTGTCCTCTATATGTTTAAATTCCCCTTGCTCATATTTAAAAATTTTCCGTTCCACCTGAATCGATTTCACGATGAGCATCCTTCTCTCACGTTATATTTTTATCAAAGACAAACACGGAAACTGCAATATCTTCATCTACTTTCATATCAGAAAACAGATGAACTAACTTCGCACCAACAAGTTCTTCTAAATGTTCATGAGGATTAGCCGCATACACTTCTTGAATCATTTTTGTTCGAGCCATATGAACCATTTCCGCACCATCCATAGTTCCCGAAATGAATTTCTCTGTAGGTGTCAAGTTCCCATATAATGTAGCAATCGCCATGTTTTCAGTAAATACAGTATGAATTCGTTCCGGTCCTTTCCCGAACAACTCTTTTCGAAGCTTTCGGATCATATCATTAAATTCATGTACCATTTTTGACATACTCTCATTCCTCCCCAAATATTCCATCACAACTATTTTAACAAAATGACCATTTCGTCTAAACTATTTAATACTGAGACGAAATGGATCATATTGTACACTTATCTCAAGTACGCAAGCAACATATGAAATACTATTATTGTTGCTTATCTATTCTTCTTTTAACCCTTTACCCATACCTTTTAAGAAATGAAGACCAAATCCGATAGCACGATTAATATCTGGATCCTTCAGTACTTTCATAAGGTCTAATATTCCTACTTTTTTATTACTTTGCAAATGCTGGTTTCCTTCATCCATACCTGTTAATACACTACCTACAAGCTTTTTCGTAAGTTCCGGATCAAGTTCTGTTAAAGCTCCTGCAGCGCCCATCATATTATTAATTAAATTTGTAACTGGTTCACGAGTGACTTGGCCTAGAACGATTTTTGCGATTGGTTCTTTCGCTTTCAGCATAGAATTTGCAGCTTCCAGCATCCCTATGTCATTTAGTTCACCTACTATATTAAACATTTGATTTAAAGCATCTTCATTATTAGCTAGCAGTTCTTTTAAGTCTTCGAGTTTTTGTTGTTTCATTTCTTCCTCGGTTAGCTCCTGCTTCTGGATCGCTTGAATAGGTGCTGCCATATTCTTTTCTCCCCCTTAGTTATCCGTTAAATGTACGTATCCTGGACGATCCCACTTACGATTTACCTCAATACCGTTTTGAGGATGACGCTTTTTATTACGTGGGTTCGTTTTTGGCATCGGATTTTCGCCATCAACTTCTAACACTTCCATACGTACTTTCGTTTGTTTATATGCAGGCGTGTTTGTACGCAAGTCAACGGCAGGACCTGTTAAGAAATTAATTGCCGATTCTTTATCCGTCGAATTCATCGGTAAATACAGTTCATTCGCTTTTACACGATCCGTTACAAGTACACGTAATTTAAGTGCTCCGAATGGAGAAACAAGGCGTACTAACGATCCCGTTTTCACTCCACGTTCTAGTGCAAGTTCTGGAGAAACTTCGACGAAAACACCTGGTACTTTCGATTGAATACCAGTTGATTTATTTGTCATGTTCCCTTCATGGAAATGTTCAAGCATACGACCGTTATTAATGTGAAGATCGTATTCTGCTGGGAATGCAGCAGGACGTACCCAATCAGCTATCGCAAAACGAGCCTTTTTGTCCGGGAAGTTAAATCCTTCTTTGAATAGAAGCGGCGTATTCGTACCATCAAAACTTCCCCAGTGGAAACTGTTCCACCCTTCAAGTACTTCATAGTTTGCGTGTGCGAATAGTGGTGATAAACTCGCCATTTCCGAAAAGATTTCACTTGGATGACCATAGTTCCAATTTGCGCCTAACTTATTAGCAATTGCCTGCACGATCCACCAGTCTGGTTTCGCATCTCCTAGCGTCGGAAGTACTTGATATAACCTTTGTACACGACGCTCTGTATTTGTAAAAGTACCTTCTTTCTCAAGAGATGGCGCTGCTGGTAATACTACATCAGCGTATTGAGCTGTTTTAGAAAGGATCACATCTTGAACGACAAAGAACTCAAGGCTTGATAACACTTCATGTACGTGATTTGCGTTAGAGTCTACAAGAGCCATATCCTCTCCAACAAGGTACATAGCTTTCATTTTCCCTTCATCAATTGCGTGAAGCATTTCAATATTATTAAGACCTGGTTTGTTATCAATTTTTACTCCGTAAGCTATTTCAAATTTCGCACGTTCTACATCGTCAGTAACGTGCTGATATCCTGGAAGCCAGCCTGGAAGTGTTCCCATATCACAAGCACCTTGTACGTTATTATGACCTCGAAGCGGATATGCACCAGCACCTGGGCGACGATAGTTTCCTGTTGCAAGTAGTAAGTTTGAAATTGCAGCGGAGGTATCTGAACCACCGGTATTTTGCGTTACCCCCATTCCCCAAAGAATACACGTACCATCTGCATCACGAATCATTTCTGCCATTTTAACGAGCGTTTCTTTTGAAATGCCTGTAATCTCTTCTGCGTATTCAAGCGTATATTCCGCGAGACTACCTTTGAAATCATCAAAGAAGTTTACATTTTCATCGATGAACTGCTGATCGTGCCAACCTTGATCAATCATATATTTCGTAATAGCCATTAACCATACTTGGTCTGTTCCTTGCTTTGGACTAATAAAGATATCTGAACGCTCTGCCATTTCAGTTTTACGAAGATCTGCAACAATTAGTTTTTGACCGTGCAGTTTATGCGCACGTTTCACACGTGTCGCTAATACTGGATGACCTTCTGTTGGATTACAACCGACGATAATAACGAGACCTGATTGTGCGATATCTTTAATCGTCCCTGCATCTCCGCCCATACCAATTGTACGGAACAATCCATCTGTCGCTGGTGATTGACAATAACGTGAGCAGTTATCAATGTTATTCGTTTCGAACACTTGACGCGCTAATTTTTGAATAACATAATTATCTTCATTCGTAATTTTAGAAGAAGAAATAAAGCCGATAGAGCCTTTACCGTACTCATCTTTAATAGAGCCCAATTTATTCGCCACTACATGAAGCGCTTCTTCCCAAGTCGATTCAACGAACACTCCATTTTTACGAATTAAAGGTTTCGTAAGTCGTTTTTCAGAATTAACGAAATCCCAACCGAATTTTCCTTTTACACAAGTGGAAATTGCATTAACTGGTGCCTCAGAAGTTGGTTGCACCTTTAAAATTTTGCGCCCTTTCGTCCATACTTCAAATGAACAACCTACACCACAAAACGTACATACTGTTTTCGTCTTCTTCGTACGAGTGTCACGCATCGCAGCTTCTACTTCTGACACAGCGAAAATACCGCTATATCCAGGTTCAACCTCTTTAATAAGATCGACCATAGGTTCAAGAATATCCGGCTTCAGCCCAGTCATAAATCCAGCTTCACCAAGCATCGATTTCTCCATTAAAGCATTACAAGGACAAATCGTTACACATTGACCGCAACTTACACATGAAGAATCGTTAATATCTACTCCGTCATCCCAAATAACACGTGGGCGCTCTGCCTCCCAATCAATAGATAACGTTTCATTAACTTGTAAATTTTGACACACCTCTACACATTGACCGCACGCGATACATTGATTCGGATCATAGCGATAAAATGGATGAGACATATCAACTTCGCTTGCATCAACTTTTGGCTCATAAGGATATTTTTGATGCTCAATTTCCATTAATTCTGCCGTATTATGCAATTTACAATTCCCGTTATTGTTGTCACATACCGTACAGTAAAGTAAGTGATTTTCTAGTAAACGGTCCATCGCCTCATGTTGTGCTGCCTTCGCACTAATAGAGGACAACTCGATATCCATACCGTCCGTCACTACTGTAGAACATGATCGCACTAGCTCTCCATTCACTTCTACAATACAAGTATCACACGTTTGAATAGGATCCACTTCCGGCACGTAACAAATTTGTGGATGTTCAATTCCGTTCTCATTAATGATGCCTAGTACCGTTGAACCAGGATCAGCACTATATTCTTTGCCGTCAATTGTAATATGAACCATGCTGTCGTTCATGGTGACTCCCCCTTTTTGAGAATAAAAAAAACTCCACCACGAAAATATACGCACCACATTTTTGGCACGTTATCATCATGGTGGAGTAGTTTATTAGCACATCTTGCTAAAATACCAGTCCATTTATTCATAAATAAAATGATAGATTCATAACAGGTCATATCACGATTCCATCTTTAACACTGTAATTATAGCGTTAAATCCAAAAATACACAATATCAAAATGATAAAAAGGTCACAGCACATAATGCTCTGACCTTTTTACTACCTTTCAGGATTATTCTGAGATGACTTACTTCCCGGTGCAAACCAGCCAATTAGTGCGATAGCAACTAATACTCCGTAGAAGATTAAAGTCCAAGTTGTACTGTGCGGAAAATCATGACTTAAAATACCGATATCCTCATGGGCAAGTGTAATTACAGCAAGTTTGACGCCGACCCAGGCAACAATTGCATATGCTGTTGTTTCCAGTGCCGGACGTTTCTCCAGTAATTGTACAAACCAAGTTGCCGCAAATTTAATTAAAATAAGTCCGGCAATTCCTCCGAGAAGTACAACTATGAATTGTCCTCCATCCATACCACCGAAATCTTCTAGCGGTGAATCCGGAAGACCGAGGGCAAGAGCGACTGCAGCTAATATTGAATCAATCGCAAAAGCAAGGTCAGCTAATGCAATCTTTCCTACTGTGAACCAGTAGCTTTTTCCTGCTGCTTCCTTTTCATCTTCCTTGTGAATATTTTGATTATTTTTTCCGAATTGCGCCTGAATGACATGCTTTAATCCTAAGTAAAGAAGATAAGCTGCTCCTATCGCCTGTATTTGCCAAACATTTGCAATAAATGATATAGCAAAAAGGGCTGCGAATCGAAAAACAAAGGCCATAATAATTCCGTAATTTATAGCTCTTTTTTTCTCTTCTTCGGGTAAATGCTTGGCTATAACTGCTAGTACAAGGGCATTGTCAGCCGATAACAATCCTTCTAATCCGATTAAAATTAACAATGCCCAAGCATACTCTAGCCATATTGAATCCATCCGCTTCTCTCCTTTCTAAAACTAAAATCAGATAAGGTCTTTGCTCATTAGAATTTCCTATTAAGCCAAATTAAATGCTAAAACATTTTGACAGTCACTTTGCTGTCCTCTATTTGTTATAATTTCAACAAAAAACAAATCTAGATTGTGGTTTTCTTAGAAAAGGTGACGCGACATTGTGCTTAAAAACTTGATGAATTCATCTTCACTTACAGGTTTACTGTAGTAATAGCCCTGAATTAGATAACATGCATTACGTTGTAACACTGTTAATTGTTCCTTCGTTTCCACCCCTTCTGCGATCACTTTCATGTTTAAAGTATGCGCTAGTGAAATAATGGTATGAATAATTTCATTTCCATCAGTAGAATTTTCGATCCTATTAACAAATTCTCTTGGAATTTTTAAGGTATCAATTGGATACAAAGGGAGATATGCTAATGAAGAATACCCTGTACCAAAATCGTCAATTGATAAATGTACACCATATGATTTTAATACTTTTAACTTCGATAAGGTTTCTTTTTCATCTACCATTGCTATTCTCTCTGTTAATTCTAAATCAATCGAACTAGCAGGTACCCCTACTTCTTCTATGGTAGATATGATTGCTTGAACAAAATCTTTCTGTTCAAACTCTATAGCTGATAAATTTATCCCCATTTTTAGATTTGCATAGCCTGCAGAATGCCACTTTTTCAGTTGTCGACACGCTTCCTGTAACGTCCATTTCCCAATTGGAATAATTTGCGACGTTTCTTCCGCGATAGGTATAAATTCAAAAGGAGAAATAAGTCCCAGTTCTGGATGTTGCCAACGAATTAAAGCCTCTGCACCAATAACCATACCAGTCTTACTGTCAACTTGTGGTTGATATAATAAAAACAACTCATTATTTTCTAATGCCTTCGGTAAATCCTGTTCTAATCGTAATTGTCTTGTTATTTTTTTTGATAATGTCTCGTCATACATGCAAACAGCATTATTACCTTTTTCCTTTGCACTATACATAGCAATATCAGCATGTTGTAAAAGTGTAGTAGTATTTATTCCTCCAAACGGATACACCGCTATTCCTATACTAAGAGATAAATAAAAACTATGTTGATTAACTACAAATGGTTCTTCAGTTATACGAAATAGAGTTTCACACAAATCCAATAGCTGTTGATCTGTGTGGTTATGGACTATGATCGCAAACTCATCTCCCCCTATTCTCGCTAGAGGAATAGCCGGTGACAGACATGTCCTAAAACGTTTAGCAACTTCTTTTAAAACACTGTCACCAATTGAATGTCCCAGTGTATCGTTAATGGTCTTAAAACGATTTAAATCTATATACAAGAGTCCAAATTCACCCTGCGTTTTTCGTGCATGCTCAATGGATTTTTCTAATTCTTGTTGGAAGAATATTCGATTTCCAATCTCCGTCACTGTATCATGGAATGCTAGATAGTTTATCTCATCTTGTTGTTTCTTCATTCTCGTAATGTCTTTTACCATTACATAACTCCCAAAAGTTTGTCCTTCTATCATAATAGGAACAATGGTGACGTACCAAAAATGAATGTCCTTCTCATTATTATTTTTCACACGTAATTGTAACGAAGCCGAACTGCATCGTTTCCCTTCCTGTAGAGCTGCTTCCAATTCAGATCTATCTTCGTCTAAAAAAATCGAGAAGCACTCTTTACCTATTAATTCATCACTGTTTTTTCCTAATAACATACTTCCAGCCTGGTTTATATTTAACACAGTACCATTTGAATTAATCGTTAAAATAGGATCTGGATGATACTCATATAATGACTTAAATCTCTCTTGATTTTTGACCAAGTCATCGGATTTGTTTATTAAATCTTCTGTTCTTTGAGATACTTTTTGTTCTAATTGATTATTAAACACTTTTAACATTTCAGTTAAATCTCTGTTTTGCATTCGTACGATAGTATGACGAATCAGCACAAATACAAATGCAATACAATTCCCAGTAATAAGTGTAGCCGAGGAAGTTTGCTCTTTTAAAGTAAAGCCAATTAATACCGCAACTGCAAGATAAGGAAATATAACAAGAAGTTTCTTCCCAAATGTGGGATCGATAATGAAATAATTCCTTCTAGAAGATGCATTCTTTGAGATCGAAGCAGCAATAGCGATAAATAAAAGGAAAACTCTATACAAACACCTTAATAATATAAGTGAACGATCTGACAAATCATCTTGTAAGTAAAAATACAAGTAGTCCGTAATAGCCAATCCAGTTAATACGAGGATAAAAATAAATAATTTACTTTTCGCATTAAAAATAGCTGGTCGAAAGATTAGACTAACTCCTAATAAAAGAAGTAATAAATCTATAATCGGAAAAATAAATGAGAGAAAAACATCTCCAATTGATAAGAATAAGATATTTGCAGAAGGTTTATTAAACAGGTACCACTCTAATGTAAAAATGGCAGTAACAACAATACATAAATCACAAATTAAATACGCTTTTTCCCACTTGTTACATTCCATAATGATTTTATAAAAGAATGCAATGAGAAAGAAGAATAAGAAAAACAACAAAAACACATCAGAGATATTAAAATTTTGTATCGGCAATTCTACATTAAGTACTTGAAAAGCGGATATAAAATTCCCTATCAAGAAACACCCTATTGCAATAGTAATGCAAACCCAGAATACTCCTAACTTAATTTTTCCGGATAATATAGAATAAAGTAATGAGATAAATACAGTAGTTTCAACAACTAAGGATGATAGGCGGATATTAAAATCTGATACAAAATAATGATTCGGGAAAACAAATAAAAATATAAAACAAAAGCTTATATAGAATATTAGAGCTATTGTTAATAAAATAAATTGCAAATGTGAATGTTTAAGCAATATATTCACCTTCTTAAGTCTTTCATCATTTTTAAAAAATGTGTTTCTAATTATTATTCATATTATGACCATTTCAAAAGATTTCTTTCAAAATAAAGCAGCCTTACATTACACCTGCAAATATTTAACAATTCCATAACAGGAATTACAAAAAAATATGAACAGCTATGGCCTTAACACTATCAATTATTGTTATACGAACTATTTATGTAACAAGTTTATTTAATAGCTAATGAGTTCAAAGAATGTTTTCTTTGAACTCATTGTATACTGCCCATCTGAATCATATAACTTAACTATTTTCAAATTAAAATTTCACGTAAAAATAATGAATGTAGGTGTATGCCCCTATCTATTTATCTTTTTTTCTTCATAACTTCTATAGTATTCATTAAGTACGCTAACTTAAACACCGACTTATTTATAATCCTTAATAAGTCGGCGCCAGTATACACTATAAAACTAAAACACATTTCAAATAACAAAACTATACTTTAGCAATTTATAAATTACTTATTCCTAGAATTACTAAATTTCCTTGTACTTATTACAACCTATATTCGGATACATTATTTCCTTTCCATTCATAATAATCTAAAATCCCTTCATAAATGGCTTGTGCTGCAATCTGTCTACCGTTTGCCGTAGATAGTTTACTGTAATCGATACCATTATCTATAAAAGCCAGTTCCGTTAACACAGCTGGCATGCCGTTTTCTCTTATAACATGAAGATCTCCATGTTTAACGCCTCTATCACGTGTTTGAAGGGCCTCTACTAAACGCGCTTGGATTTTTTCCGCTAACACATGACTTTCTTCCACATGCGGATTTGTTTTTTCGGATTCAGAAGATTTATAATAGTATGTTTCTGTTCCTTTTGCATTACCATTATAAGCATTTGCATGAATACTTATAAAGATATCCCCCTGATTTTGCTTAGCAAATTTAACACGTTCCTGTAAAGAGCTTTTTTGATCATGTCCAGGTCTAGTATCAGATTTACGAGTTAATAAAACTGTAAATGGTGTATGTTTTTCAAGTAATTGTTGTAGGCGTAAGGAAGTGTCTAATACAATTTTACTTTCAGGCAATCCCTTTGTGGCTTTTCCAGGATCTTCGCCACCATGTCCAGGATCAATAATGATTGTTTTATTTTCTAAAGGATTTTTCGGACTGGATTGAAGGGTATCTGTTTTGGCAGTAAGTTGTGCGGCTTCTGCACGTGTTATGAATTTATTTGGTTGCCAGCCGTTATCTGTACCAACTGAAATTTTTAAATCAATTAAAATATTGGCGGATTTTTCACCCCAATGCCCTTTTAAATCTTCAAATTTACTTTGTCCATTGCTAGTGCTTATATTTTGTAGTTTATATGCATTCACTAGCATGGTAACCATAGCAGCACGAGTAACTTTTCCAGAAGGATTAAATATTCCATTTCCTTCACCTTTAATTATTCCTGCTTTTTCAGCTGCGGCAATGTATGGCGTTCCCCAGTGGTTTTGTGAATCTGTAAAAGATGGTTTTGCATTTAAGTCAATATGTATACCAAGGGCCTTTGTCATAATTGTTGCCGCAGAAGCTCTATCTAATGTATCGCTTGAACCAAAAGGTCCATCTGGATAACCACTCAATACTTTTTTATCAACTAAATAATTAACGGATTTGTCAGCCCATGCAGGAACATCTGGGAATTTATGAGTATTTGCAAATGCACTAGATGAATAGGATAGTAGACTTCCAGCAAGAATTCCTGTAGCAATTAATTTGTATTTCAAAATGTAACACCTCTAAAAAATTATTACAACTTGGTAAATATATCATTTATAGTTAATCTTTAAATAATACGACTTAGAATAAAGAATAGATTAAATTCGTATAATCCACATATTAAAGATACAAAATACAAATCGAACTATTATTCCGAAAAGAATCCTGAGACATACCTTTAAATGTATGAGCTGAGCGGAATATTTCTCCTACGACTTCCATATCGGCAGGATTCCGTTCTAAATTTAGCACATTTTCATTTAGCGACTGTAAATGTTCTTCTGCTTCTTCAAAAAATATATTTAATAGATCTGTTTGCATTTTAATCCCCTATCTGTCTAACAAACATTTCATTTATGTATAACGATTTAGTGTTTTAAAACAAGAAAAAGGGGTCCACATATCTATCTACTATCATTGTTTTGATTCCTTGTGGCACCCCTTCTATATTAGCTGTTTGCTACTTTTGTTAAAGCTTCGATTACACGATCCGCTTGGAATGGCTTTACAATAAAGTCTTTTGCCCCGCCTTTAATTGCATCTAATACCATACCTTGTTGTCCCATCGCGGAACAAATGACAACCTTTGCACTCGAATCAATTTTCATAATTTCTTTTAATGCTTCAAGTCCGTCCATTTCAGGCATCGTAATATCTAGTGTTACAATATCAGGTCGAATCTCTTTATACTTTTGGATTGCTTCTACCCCATTCTCTGCTTCACCGATAACCTCAAATTCAGAATTACTTTTCAACAAGTTTTTAATCATTGTTCGCATGAACATCGCATCATCTACAACTAAAATTTTATGTGCCATTCTTTTCGGTTCTCTCCTTACTATGTATAAAAATATCTTAATATTTCACCTTATCATTCTCACTCATTATACAAAATAAAACGATAAAATTTAATATTTTTTAAAAGAAATTCTGTATATTTATTATTTTATTACTAAAATATAAATATATTATTCCTTAATATATATTACAACGCGGCGGTTCTTCTCCCAATTTTGTGGTGAATCATATTAGCTGCACGCGCTGAAGATAATTCCCAGTTGGAAGGGCATTTTTCATTATGAATCGGTCTACTGTCTGTATGTCCTTCTACAAAAATTGAATTTGGTACCGATTGGAAGAATCCTACTAATTGACTAATTACTTCTTTCTCTTCCGGCTTAACATTCGCATCACCCGTATCGAATATTAAATTGTCTACTATAACGATGCTAACACCTGTATCTTCTCGGTATACATTCACTTGACTAACACCATTATTATCCACATATGCTTTTAACTTTTTATACAATTCATCCATGTGCTTTTTTGCAACTGCTTTTTCATCATTTTTTCATGTGAAATATCTGGCATTGTATTTTCCGTTACTTTTGCACCTACTTGCTCTACATCACTGAACTTTTCAAATATCTTTGATAATATTACTGTATCTTGCTTTGAAGTCGCAACTAGTAATACAAAGAAAATTAGCAATAACATCGTTAAATCAGTAAAAGTCGTCATCCAACGAGGCGATCCTTTTTGCGGTCGTTTTCTCATCATGTCACTCCTCAAACTGCTAGGCTGCTCGTTTTTCTTTTTTTATCTTCGTTTCATACACGTATGTATCGAGTTTCAACTTTAATTTGGAAGGAATTTGTCATCGGTACAGCTCTGAAATTTCTTCTATTACAAACTTCTTCTCTGTATACAAACCCTCAATACCACGATACACTTTTTCAGATAGCGGTATTGCAATCATATTTGCAATAATAGATCCATATAATGTCGTCAACATTGCAACGGCCAACCCTTTACCCATTTGTGAAGTATCTTGTAAGTTTTGAAGCATAATGATAAGATCTATTAACGTTCCTATCATGCCCCATGCTGGAGCGAAATCACCAATCTAATCTAATAATGTTGCTCCTTTTCTTAACTCATATACTTCAGTTTCAACATCTTTCATTAACATTACTTTTAATTCCACTTTATCATAGCCGCTTAACATTAAACGAATTCCCTTTTGAATAAAAAATTGTCTACTTGCTCTCCATCAACTTCTAATGAAAGCAACCCATGTTTTTTCGATTTTTTTGAAAAATCAACAAACAAATCAGTTAACTGTCCTAAATCTTCTTCTATTCTATGTAAAACATTAAAAATACTTTTCATATATTTTTTTATTTCTCCAAATCTATATGCCACAACGATTGTCGCTGTTGTTCCCCTACGACAATTAATATAGATGAAACATCTAAGAAGTTTTTAAAACCTTTTATTCCACCGCCGCCAAACATGATTGCCGCTATTACATTCGCAAAACCTACTATAATGCCAATTGGGCTAGAAATATCAAACTTCCTTTTTTTCTTTGTAGTCTAGCTAATACTTGATTTTCATCTCCCATATTCCTGACCTTCCTTTTCATTTTTATAAAACATTTTTTTATTTTAATAATGCGTTTTCGCATATGATATTCATTATACGCTTATAATCTGTTTATCGCAATATACTAATAAAATTGACACATTTCATTTCTATACTAGAATTATACTATAGCAATGTGAGGAGGATTCCTATGGAACATAATATTTTACAGGTCATTGCATTAGCAGAAAAACTAAAATACGAAATGCGACACAGTTGGCTTTCAAACGGACGTCAAGAAAGTGTTGCAGAGCATACGTGGCGTATGTCCTTAATGGCTATCTTAGTTGAGCCTTATTTGGATCAAAAAGTAAACATAGAAAAATTACTTAAAATGGTTATAATTCACGATCTTGTTGAAGCAGAAGCTGGTGACATCCCCGCCTTTGATACGATGAATAGCCGTGAATTACAATTACAAAAACAAAAAAACGAACAAGAGGCTATTTTAAATATTAAACGTACACTAGAAGGTTCTCTTGGCGAGGAATTATACGATTTATGGATGGAATTCGAAGCGAAAGAAACGTATGAAGCAAAAGTTGCTAACGCGCTTGATAAACTTGAAGTGAAAATTCAGCATAACGAAGCTGATATTGATACTTGGCTACCAATTGAGCATAAAATGACTTTCCAAGTTGGTAAACATACAGATTTTGACTCTTTTTTATCTAAATTACAAAAAATCATTGAACAAGACGGAGAAAAAAAATTACTCGCTGCTGGCATTGACGTTGAAGCATGCAAGCAGTAACCATTTAATTATGAAATAAGACACTCATTTCGAGTGTCTTATTTCATAATTGTTGATATTGCTTGCTTATAAATAAGTTGTTGTTTTCCATCTACTAACATTAATACTGTAAATCTATCTACTCCAACTACTTCCCCTACTATTCTTACTCCGCTCTTTAAGAATATAGTAACTGCACCTTTTTCTTCTTTTATTTGTTTATACAACTCTTCTTGTAAATGTTCCAATAACTGTCCTCTCCTTTACCAGTAAATAATCCTAATATAAAAAATTAAAGATCAATTACTTATATACTTTGTCTTTTATATTCATAAACTTATTAATTAGTATATCTAAATCCCGACTAAATAACAAAACTTTATCATGATCCAATCCATGCCTAGCAACAAGTTGAATTAACTCTTTCTTTTTGTGTTCTATTTTATTGTGTAATTTCCCCATCTCCATCTCTATACTAAAACTCCCTTTTCCCATAATATTACTTGTAAAATTATAGTACATTTTTACCAATAAAAAAATAAAAAAATGGTTTTTTTTACAAATTTTATATTTATGAAAAGAAATTTTAATGTAATTGTAAGCTACGTCCCCCTATTATACGCTTCCATATTGTTTTACCCTTTCAAAAAGTGCTATGAAACTAATTGTATGTCATATCTAAATTGGCTCACAGGCTCTTGTCTAATTAAAAGTAAGACTTGCTCCTTTTCCAAATAAAAAACATATCTTATAAAGTAATCCATTAGTTATATAGATTAATTTCCTAAAGAGGAGGAAAAAACATGAGCTTTGGTGGTAGTTGCGCTGGTTTCGGCGGTGGATTTGCTTTACTCATCGTGCTATTCATCCTTCTAATCATTATCGGATGTAGCTGTTGGGGTGGCGGCGGAGGGTTTTAAATATAATACGTATCCTTTTCGCTAAACTCTAAATGAATAAAATATGTTAACTAAAAACTATACGAAAACAGCTCATATTTGAGCTGTTTTTTCATACTTTCGTATGAATTTATGTCCATCTTTTTTGTGATTTCAACTAACAAGAAATCGTTTACTATGGAATAAGAAACATTTTTACTAAGGAGGATTACAATGATTACAGTTTTTTACGAAGTACACTTATATGTTGAACTACTTATAGAAGTAAAAATGTATTTAAATGAATGGAAAAAACATATACAAACATCACCAATAGATCAGGATTAATTATTTATGTCAACACAATCCATGTCGTATTCCATACTGCTTAAAACAAATAAAAACTTTAAAAAACTATTTTATGGTCAAACATTAAGTGTACTTGGGGATTGGTTTCATACTTTCGCTTTATTAATACTCGTCTATAGCATAACAGAATCTTCATTTATGTTAGCACTCACCTTTATGAGCAAGGGGTTACCTCAACTTCTTCTGAGCCCATTCATTGGCGGAATTGTAGACCGTTTTTCAAAAAAGAAAATTATGATTTTCACCGATATTTTACGAGGAATTATCGTCCTCACTTATTTATTAGCAGTCTACAAAATTGAAATTATTTTCATTTCTAATATATGCTTATCAGTACTCTCTTGCTTATTCGAGCCTGCTAAGCAATCAACTCTAAAAAATATCGTACTTCAAAAGCATTTAATAACCGCTAACTCTCTTTCTAGTACAATCAATGGTTTTATGTCTATTATGGGAGCTTCTTTAGGTGGGATCATTGCACAATCTTTAAGTATCGAGATTGCCTTTTTTATTAATAGCCTATCATACTTTATTTCAGCCTATATTATTTATAAAATGAGTATTCCTGCTCGTGATACTTTTACCACGAAAAAAGCATTTTTTACTGATATAAAAGATGGTTATACATACATATTACAAAGCAAAATTATTTTAACATTAATTCTTGTCGGCATTTCATGGGGCATTATTGGAGGTGCCTATCAGTTACTGCTAACAATCTATGCCGAAAGAATCTTCCACACTAACATTGGTATTTTATATACGATTCAAGGGGCTGGGCTTATGATTGGCAGTCTCCTCGTTAATCTTTATATGTCTAAAAATGAAAACAAAATGAAAAGAGCATTTGGTTGGGCCTATTTACTACAAGGAATTTTCTTTCTCGGATTCATTCTATCCGATCAACTTATTATCGGTATCATTACATTACTCTGTATGCGTATAGCAGGGGGAATCATCGTTCCACTTGATACGACATTACTACAAACGTATACGCAAGAAAGCATGATTGGTAAAGTTTTTTCATTTCATTATTCCATCTACGGATCGTTTATTCAATTATCTATGTTTATTACAGGATGGCTTTTAGAAATCCTTTCTCCTCAAGTAATTGGTAGCTTGTTAGCTATATGCTGTATTTTTGTTAGTTTTATATGGCTTTTCTTGTTTTATGGCGGGGAACTTAGTGAAGAACCTATTGATAATCAATAGGTTCTTCACTAAATTTTATTTGATCTCATTTATTAGCGCTGCGTAACAATACAATTATTTAAAAATGTCAACCATATTCGTTAATGGGCCCTATACGTGAATGCTATTTGAGAAGAAACTAAGTATTTATGTTAAAATATAAATAAGTTTGTGAAGGATTGCACTTAGATTTTAGACTTAAAATATTTATTGAATTTGATTAAATAGGAGGGCTATTTTGGGAATCACTTTAATTTTCATATGTATTATATTGGTGGCTTCTGTTTTGCAAACAAGTACAGGTTTTGGCTTTTCCATAATGGCAACACCTTTCTTACTAATGTTATTCTTACCACAAGAAGCTATACAAATTAATATTATTCTATCCTTAATTATTTCAATATCACTCATTTGGAAAATAAGAATGGACATTGACTTTATTCTACTGAAAAGGTTAACTATTGGAGGTATAGTTGGTGTACCTTTTGGTATTTTACTCTTCATTTCCATTAACATAAACGCTTTTAAATTAGCAATTAGCATCCTGCTCTTACTATTAACATTGATGCTAATATGCAACTTTAAGGTTAAATCAACACCATTTAGAGATTTTATAGTTGGTGGATTATCAGGGCTTTTAACGACAAGTATCGGTATGCCAGGGCCTCCCCTGTTACTTTACTTTACAGGAACTAATACTGAAAAAGAGAAGTTGAGAGCAACTACTTTAGCTTTTTATCTGTTTATATATTTCATTAGTCTAATAACTCAAATACTCTTTACTGGAACGAACAAAACAATTTGGGAATCAAGTTTTTATGCAATTCCAATTGTATTTTTAGGTTTGTTTATAGGACAAATTATTTTCAAATGGCTTAATCAACGAATTTTTAAACTTTTCACATATATCCTTTTGAGTTGTACAGGTATTTATCTTCTTGTTGAAAGTTTGAATTTGTTATAGAAGGTGTTTTAGATTGTACAATAACAGATAAGTTTAAACGAAATTATTGCTATATTTTTAAGTACGAGGTAGTATCCTATATCAAAACTTAAATAACTTTATGGTCAGTTTACAATTAGTAATACCAATCATCGTTCTTTCATAAGACAAATATTTTAAAGCTAGAAGACCATCAATAGAATATTAACTAAACGATAAAAAGCGGCTATTATGCCGCTTTTTATTTTTATATTAAATATGGTAAAGCAAGGAGACTACCCATTGCTATTACAAATACACTGAAAAAAATCATCCAACCTTTTTCTAAATCTGTATACTTTCCTACCTTAACTCCGCGTTTTTTTAACTCTATAATAATCATTGCGATTTCATGTGCATACGCAACACTTCCAAATTGTATATAATTGTTATTATATTTAATCTCAAAGACATTTTTCATTTTTTTATGTTGCGAAACGGATTGTATATCCTTTATTGGCATGCTATGTTCATTTGTCTTTTTAAAATAGCAATCTAACCCTTTCATGATCACCCTTTTATTTGTTAAAACGATATAATAATAAAAGGTAGCTCCTGCGTATAATATATTGGGTATGACTTTATTATTTACCATACCCCCTTCGTCTACTAACAGTTCCTTCTCAATTTCTTCACCATCTTGTAATTCATTGCCAATTGACTCTTCTAACATTTGTAAAGTTAATTTTTTTAATAACTCTCCATTTCTCACATAATACTTATCTATATTTATAGACTCATTCGCTTCCTTCTCTAAGCGTGTAATTTCTTCTTCTGAATATTGGAGCTCATTTAACATCGATAATAATCTTTTATCCATATTACACACTCCCTTTCCACAGTTTTTGAAGTTTTTTCTTCCCACGCGAAATTCGATTGTATATATAATCCGCCGTTACT
This sequence comes from Bacillus sp. LBA3-1-1.1, assembly GCF_040676495.1. Classification (NCBI taxonomy): domain Bacteria; kingdom Bacillati; phylum Bacillota; class Bacilli; order Caryophanales; family Bacillaceae; genus Bacillus; species Bacillus sp. LBA3-1-1.1. The sequence continues at coordinate 163,364 of NZ_JBEGIB010000012.1, read as the reverse complement.
TTTAATTCTTTCGCAATATCGTCAATGGAATACCCATCAATATACCTCTTTAAAAAGATATATCGATCTTTCTTATTTAAATCTTGAACTATTTCCATAATCTCTTCTTCTTGTTCTATTTCATACCTATCATGGACACTTGTATCTATTTCTACGTCTTTATCGATTTTATTCTCTTTATATACTTTCTTTTTATATTCCAATGCCTTTAATTTAGTAATACCAATCATCCAAGATTTTAAGTTTCCCTTTTCTATATCAAATTGTTCGATATTAAACCAAATGATAGTAAATACATCATTATAACAATCATCCACATATTGTTTTTCAATAGGGGTACTTAATGATTTATGAATAATGTACAAAATTAATTTTCCATATTGATCAATCACTTCTTTCAAAGCATCTTGATCGCGTTTTTTCATAGCTATAATTAAATCCTCTTCAGAATCGAAAATCATAAACATCATCCTTCCTCAGTTCCCCTTTAGCAGCTGCTTTTACTTACTATTGGCATTTCATTCTCATTTTCTATCACTTTTGTAAAAATTTATTAATTTTTATTTCTATGTATATGATAACAAACAAAATACCTAAGTTCAGAAAGAATAGACAGCTTTCTGAACTTAGGTATTTTGTTAAGGCTATTAACTTATACTAAAGTTTCATCACAAAACTCTGTTACATTTTTAAAGTATTGCAAGTTCTCATTCACTTCATCTTCATTAAACAAATTAAGCTGCTTCATTATTTCAGCTGCAAATTCAACATATGCAGACCCTACCGCTGTAATGACCTTACCATCCACAGTTACATCTTTCTTTTGTTTATATTTCCATTCATGTAGATGCGCTAATTGTTCTTCATCTGAAGTTAATGATGTCGAGAATTTCTTCATATTAAGCACACCAGCTGCATGTAGTAAGGCTGTTTCTGCACAAATCCCCGCAATCCATTTATTTTGCTTATGTAATTCACTTACAATAGATAACAGTTGTTCATTTTCTAAATGGTGAAAAATATGCCCTCCTGGTACAATAAACACTTCATAGTCGACTACTTCAATATGCTCTATAGAGACATGTGGTTGACACAAAAATCCGCCTTCTCCTGTAACTGCTTTTCCGTCTACAGTTGCTGTTATTATTTCAAATTCCTTACTTTTCAAAAACAAACTCGCTACATTCACTTCAAATTCTGCAAATCCATCGAATAAAAAGATTAAAGCTTTCTTCATGTTATCGCCTCCCTCTATACCTATTCGAAAACAATCACATTTCTCCTCCAAAAAAAGACAAACCCGCATTACAGGTTTGCCTTTTTACTTATTTCTTATTTAATCCTTTTTCATTTAAAAACTCTTTCATATGCATTCTTTTCTCTTTGGACATAAATGAACTCATTGATTCTGTCCATGTTACGTTTTTTTGATTTGACGATCTTTCTTTGTAATACGCACTCATCGTTTCATCATATTCGTTTAATAATTCATCATATTTCTTTTCATCGTATCCATTTTCATGAAGAATTGCTGCTACCGGTAATCGTGGTTTTACTCCATGCTCTTCATCTGGTACGCCGAATGTCATTCCGAATACCGGATATACTTTATCCGGTAAATGAAGCAATTCACTCACTTCTTTCGGGTTATTACGAATTCCGCCAATATAACAAATACCGTATCCTAAAGATTCAGCTGCAAGCGCTAAGTTTTGTGCAAAAAGTGAAGCATCTACCGTCGCAACGATAAAGTCTTCCACTCCTTCATGTTTTATCTCTGTACCATGTTTTTCACACGCCATTTCAAGTCGTTTTAAGTCTGCACAACAAACAAAGAATGCTGCACAGTCTTTCACGTGACGATTCCCGGATAATTCAGCTAGTTTACTCTTTAGTTCCTGATCTGTTACATATATAACAGAATACGCCTGTACAAAATGTGAGGAAGCCGCATGTTGTGCAACTTGCACCATTCTTTCTACTACCTCTTTTGAAATTGGTTCTTCTTTATATTTACGAACTGAAACGTGTTGCTCCATTTTATGTATCATCTCATTCATGAAAGTCACTCCTTTTTTCTCTTCATAATGAAAAATTAACATATCTTTTTCAATATTCACAACTTATAAGCACAAAAAGAGCAATTCTTTTTGAATTACTCTTTTTTAAGTATCTTTTATTACGGTAAATGAAATTATATTAACTTACTGGAAACTACCGAGAAATCCGTACTCTATTATTGTTACGCCGTTTTTAAAACTTTAACGCCTTTTACGATATTCCAAATGAAATAATAAATCCCTACTAAAATAAACACTGCATACGTTATAACCATCCCAATTCCAACGCTCTCAGACTGATTGAAACTTAAACCGTATACTCCTGATAGTGCTAATCCTCCAAATAAAATTGCGTATGGGAAAATATGTGACCAAAATGCTTTTTTCGCATGATATTTCACTTCATCTTCCGCAACGAAGTATACGATAATTGGTAGTAAAAATGGTGCAAAAAAGATACTAAAGTAACATAGCGAAGATAAAATATTATTTCCTTTCAACCGAATCACCTCTAAAGTTTTTTGTTATCTTCATTATGTCAGGAAACCCTGTTAGAAACTATCGCTTTACCTTTCATGAACATGACATCTTTGTAAGATTTTCCTCAAACGAAAACCCACCTGGAATCAGGTGGGTTTTCGTTTGAGTTTCATTATATTCGATTTAATAACCAATATTGTGTGATCGCTAAATATTCTCGAACATTCGATTTAATAACAATTGGCTTCGGTGTTTTCGCCGGAAGACCTTCTAATGTCAATCCTTGTTTTTCTGCAATCTTTTTCGCTCGGAACATATGAAAATCGTTCGTTACAATCATCCCTTTTTTCATATTTTCAGGGATAAGAGGTTTTGAGAATTTAATATTCTCATCTGTGCTCGTCGAACGTTCTTCCATTATAATGCGGTCTTCTTCAATGTTTTGTTTCATTAATCCTTGTTTCATCGCTAATGCTTCTGTAATATCTTCACCTTTTCCTTGGCCTCCAGATACGATAGCAATTGTTTTATCATGTAATTTTAAATACTCAGCTGCTTTATCAATACGATATTGCAATGAATAAGACGGTTTCGTTCCATTTACTTTCGATCCGAGTACAATAATGTAATCAGCATCATCAGGCGCTTTCATATGTCCATACTTATAAATATTATATTGCAAAAAACCTGCATAAACAGCACCAATCATCAAGATTACTACACTATACTTTATAATTTTTTTCTTTAACATTCATATATACTCCTATTTTCTCTATTTATTTATCATAATATCCACTGATTCATTTGTATACAGATAAATTCCAGTTCAGCATAAATTACCCTCTAAAGTAATATTAATCATATCTTTGGGAATAGTAAGTACAACTTCGCACGAAGGAGTGTACATATTGCTCGTTTTTTTATGTAATGTATCATTCTTTTTTATTTTATTTTTAATGTCGCTTAAGTTATTAGGTAAATCCGCGCTAGCACAACTAACTCCTCATGATTTTGGCGCTATTATCTTTTTATCTTATTTAGCCTTTCAAGCGATACCAGTCGACGGTGCTTTACAAGCATTTTTCGGCATGGTTACCATTACATGCTTACATCTACTTCTTACAAAACTAAGCTTATTAAATAAATTAAATCGTTTCATTCTCGGGCACCCCATTATTTTAATAAAACATGGGGATATTATTTTTGAGAACTTAAAGAAAAGTAGATATCCAATTGCTGAATTACTCTCAAACCTCCGAGTGGCAGGATATCCAAGTGTTCATGAAATTGAATATGCAATTTTAGAATCCAATGGATCTATAAGTATTTTGCCAAAGAGAGAACTCGTACCATTGACTCCGAAAGATATGAATATAGATGTTAAGTATGCAGGATTACCAATTGCTCTTATCGTTGATTCACAAATTCAATACGATAACTTAAAGTTAATCCATAAAAACGAAAAATGGTTACATGCAGAGTTAAAGGAGAAAGGCGTTACAAATATTAAAAACGTTGCTTTCGCTTCTGTGCAGGAGACAGATGGATCTTTTGCGGTTAGTTTAAAAGAATGAAAAAATCCCCTTATTTGTTCAAGGGGATTTTCTTCACTATATTGCTTCTTTCTCTCTCGCCATGTTTAACGGAACAGGATGTTTCATACGATTCATCGTAAATACGATAATTGCTGTCAATACTTCCGCTACTGGCATAACGAGCCAAATTCCGTTTATACCAAATAATTTCGGCATAATCCATAACAATGGAATAATAAATAGTAAACCTCTGCTCATTATGATAAGTACTGATTTTTTCGTTTGTCGCACTGATTGGAAGTACTCTCCATATACAATGTTATAGCCTAAAAATACATATTGAATAAAGAATAAACTAATACCTGTTAACGTTAACTCCAGTAGTTCTGGCGATTGAACATCAAATAAACCAATAATATATTTCCCGAAGAATAAACCGATAACAATTGCAATACCTCCGAGTACTACTACAATTTTTACAGCGAACTGCAATCCTTCACGTAATCTTTCTGATAAATTTGCACCATAATGGAAACTAGCAATTGGTTGTAACGCTGCACCAACACCGAAGAATAATAGTAATGTCATTGCATGAATACTATTCACCATCGCATAAGAAGCTACACCTAGTTCTCCTGCATATTGAACGAATGCAATATTAAAACCAATTGTTACAATTGCTACTGTACTTTCTGCTGTAAAACTCGGGAAACCAATCACCATAATTTGTTTAATCGTATCCCATTCAAAATGGAATTTCTTCCATTTTAAAATACTACTTTTTCTAAAGAAGTGAGATAATAATACGAGGAAACCAATCGCTGCTGAAAGAATAGTCGCTGAAGCAGCACCTGTTACGCCCCATCCAAAGATGAAAATAAAGATATAATCAAACACTATATTTAATACAGCCGTTACAACAAGACCTGCCATTGCTAAATTAGGATTTCCGTCATTTCGTATAAATGTACTTAAAATATTTTCTAACACGTATATCATTCCAAATGTTAATAACACGTGTAAATAGTCTAACGCATATGGTAAAATCACTTCATTTGCACCGAATAAGTATGCTATATCTTCTATTCTCCATAAGCAAATAGCTGCTAAACCAGCTACGATAATAACTGCCACTGTCATAGATTGAGTAAAAATAGACCTTGCTCTTTCCAGTTTATTTTCCCCTAGTGCAATGGAATATAACGTTGCTCCGCCCATTCCAATCCATAATGAAATAGAGAAGAAAATTGAAAACGCTGGAATAGCTACGTTTACTCCTGCCAAGCCGTTTGCGCCAACTCCTCTACTAATCATGACCGCATCAATCACAATATTAACCGACATTAATACCATCCCAAGAACAGCTGGTATTAAATAAGTAATAAATAAACTTTTAATTGGTTTTTCTCTTAATTTTTCTGTTGTTTCCATCATATAAATGCTCCTTTTTCAATGCTCTGTTCACAGTTTAAACCTTCAAGTTACTTGAAGGTCAATAGAGAATCAAAAAATATATAAGCCTATTTTTTATTTATTTTTTAACAACAGGTATTTGAATTTCCGTTACTTGCTCCTTCGGATTTTCTGTTACAGACCAGTCAATTAGCGCAAGCTCAAGTGCATCTCCGCTTACTTCGTATCCTTCGTTATCAATGTGCTTTAATAATTCCGTATACGTTGCGTCTGTTTCTTCATATGGTCCATGGTGATAAGAACAAGCAAATAAACCTTCTTTAATTTCATCAGAAGTCTGAACTTGAAAAGGCATATAATCCAAAAGAATAAAAATACTACTATACGCTTGAAACTCATTTTGAAGTAATGCTTTTTTTGAAACTGTTACACCGATATCTCCTGAAAATACACTATTATCAATTTGCTTCATATTTTTTTGCAGCGAATGGATATAATATTCAAACATATCATCTGTTGTATTGGGGGCAACCGCAATTGCTGTTATTTTCCTCTTTGATATCTTTTTAATTACAATTCGATCTGTTTCCGCTTTCGTCGCTTTCTTCATTAAATGAATTTTATGTTCCATTTTTGCCAAAGCATACTCGATTTCTCTTTGCTTTTTTCGCATCATTTCTTGTTGTTTTTCTAGTAAATTCAGCGCATAAGACGGATTCCGTTCATCAATATATTTTTTTATTTCCTTTAATGGGATATTTAATTGGCGTAAAAATTTAATTGTATCTAATAGTGAAAACTGATCGATTGTGTAATAGCGATAATTGGTTTGCGGATCAACAATTGACGGATGAAAAATTCCTTTCTCGTCATAATAACGTAATGTAGATTCCGCTATATTATGCATTTTTGCCATTTCTCCAATGGTAAAACGTTTATTTAATAACATTTTTCTTTCTCCATTCATTATGTGTAAACTTTATTACTTCTTATTATATATCTATATCTCCCATTTCTAAAACGAATCCTCTCATGAAAATCTGCTATTTTTTCATTGATTTTTAATAAATTTTATTATATATTAATTACAGGTTCAAATTACGAGTTCAAAAGAACTTGTAATAAGACCCTTTGTTTAATGGGTTTTACATATTTTCATTAGGCAAATTCCGAGAAATCGTATGATAAAAATAAAAATGATGAGGAGATGATCAGATGGAATTCGAATTTTTCTTTCAAATTGCACTTATTTTATTAAGTACAAAGCTTGCTGGTGATCTTAGTGTTAGATTAGGTCAACCTTCTGTACTAGGTAAATTAATTGTTGGTATCGTTATCGGTCCAGCTGTATTCGGTTGGATTGAAAATTCAGAGCTTCTAACACAATTAAGTAACGTCGGGGTTATTCTTTTAATGTTCATGGCTGGACTTGAAACAGACTTAGAAGAATTAAACGCAAATCGTAATTCTTCTTTAGCAGTTGCACTCGGAGGTATCATTCTTCCATTCGTAGGTGGTTACGTTTCCGGTCTTGTTATCGGAATGGAACAAGGGAACGCTGTATTTTTAGGATTACTTCTATGTGCGACAAGTGTTAGTATTTCCGTTCAAACACTTCGTGATTTAGGTAAAATGAAAACACGTGAAAGTACAACAATGCTTGGAGCAGCTGTATTTGATGACATTCTTGTTGTTATTTTATTAGCATTTGCAATGAGCTTCTTAGGTACAGACGATGTTAACTTAACAATGGTTATCTTGAAGAAAGTTGTATTCTTCGCTTCTATTATTTTAATCGGATGGAAAGGTGTTCCTGCGATCATGCGCTGGTTATCACCATTACGCGTATCTGAGTCTATCGTGAGCGCGGCTCTTATCATCTGTTTCTCATTCGCATATTTCGGCGAACTATTAGGAATTGCTGGTATTATCGGTGCTTTCGCAGCTGGTATCGCTATTTCTCAAACGAACTACAAACATGAAGTAGAAAAGAAAGTAGAACCAATTGCTTACGCTATGTTCGTTCCAGTGTTCTTCGTTAGTATCGGTATGAATATTACATTTGACGGTATTGGCAATCAAATTTGGTTCATCCTAGCATTAACAGTAATCGCTGTATTAACAAAACTAATTGGTTGTGGATTCGGTGCACGAATGACTGGATTTGACGCAAAGTCTTCGGCAATTATCGGCGCTGGTATGGTTTCTCGTGGTGAAGTTGCTCTTATCATCGCAGGAACAGGACTTTCTTCTGGCCTATTAGCACAAGATTACTTTACAGCTATCGTTATTGTCGTTATTTTAACTACAATGATTACACCACCAATGTTAAAATACACTTTTGGTGCAAAAGATAAAGCAATGAAAGCAAGTAAATAAGTTTCATATAATAAAAGGAGATTACTATCTAATAAGATAGTAATCTCCTTTTTCATTTTATCTTTAAACAATTCCATTCATTTTTAACCAGTTTTCAAACATAGTTCGCGCTTCTTCATCATCGATATCATTACTAAATGAATACACCTTAATGCCATAGTCATCTATATATTCACCTAGCTTCATTCCCTCCACTTTTTTGTAAAAATCATCTACCTCATAGTGTGGAATATAGGCATCCCAAATTGGTTCATTTATTCTTTTATACGCTGTCACTTCTAAATCATATCCATCTTCATAATATCCGATGTGATAATGTTTACTAGGATCATATTTCTCCATTCATATCCCTCCCTTTAAAAAACTATCCTATTTCACGTAATAAACAAAAGCGAGCTGTATATTACAGCTCGCTTAATTAAATACGCTCCATCGCCGTCTTCAACGTACCAACAACGAAAGCAATTTCTTCACTTGATATAACGAGCGGCGGTGCCAATGTTAAGACGTTATTATATCCTGCTGTTGTCATGCCGTTACGCCCAATAATAAGTCCTTTTTCTTTACAGGCATTTACAACAGTTGCGATTTTATCATTATCAATTGGCTCTTTCGTTTCTTTATCATTTACTAGTTCGATCCCAACCAATAGCCCTTTCCCTCTAATATTCCCAACAAGTGGATGTTCTCCGATTTCTTCTTTTAATTGCTCTAATAAAAGTGAACCCATTTGTGCAGAGCGCTCGATTAAATTTTCATTTTCCATAATCTCTAAATTTTTAAGCGCTAATGCACAAGCCGCTGGGTTTCCACCAAATGTATTAATATGGCGGAAGAATTCATATTCTCCCGTTCCTTTAAATGCTTCATAAATTTCCTTTTTCACAGCTGTTGCTGATAATGGTAAGTATGCGCTCGTAATACCTTTTGCCATCGTAACGATATCAGGCTTAACGTCATAGTTCATAAACCCAAATGCTTTTCCTGTACGCCCAAAACCACAAATAACTTCATCACTAATGAGTAGTGCCCCGTGTTTTTGACATGTTTCGTGAACAGCTTTCATATAGTCTTGTGGCGGCATTAAAATACCTCCACCTGTAATGATTGGCTCCATAATAAATGCTGCTATCGTTTCACTTAATTCCCATGTCATGACACGATCGACTTCTTTTACACACTCTACATCATAAATATTTTGTGATTCCATTTCTGGCATACGGTAACAATCTGGAGGCGTTACGTGTAAAAATCCTGAAGCAAACGGCTCATATTGATATCTACGCTGCGCTTGTCCTGTCGCTGCCATTGTCGCCATTGTATTTCCATGATATCCGCGGTAACGTGACATAAACTTATAACGATGCGGTTCACCTTTTTGAGCATAATATTGCCTTGCTATTTTAAAAGCTGTTTCATTCGCTTCTGATCCACTATTAGAGAAGAATATAACATACTCTCCACCAAGCCACTCGTTTAACTTTTCAGCAAGCTTTATAGCTGGCTCATGTGATTGTGACATTGGAAAGTATGATAATGTTTGTAATTGCTTATAAGCCGCCTCTGCGAGCTCTTTTCTGCCATATCCACTATTCACACACCAAAGACCACTCATACCATCTAAGTATCTTTTTCCTTGTGTATCTTCAACCCAGCACCCTTCTGCCTTTGCCCCTACCATTGTATTATTTGGACTAAAGGGACGCATTCCGTGCCAAACATATTGCTCATCTTTTGCTAATAATTCATCAGTCTGTTTCGTTTTCATCATTTCTTCCACCTTCCATAACAACTTATTTTTCACAAAAGCTGCGCTGGTGCCATGATGATTTAAATTTCTCCCTGCTTATTTTCATTCCACAAAATTTTGACAAATCCTACTTACAACACAGTAATATTTATAAGAAAATGACAAAAGAAAAAGAGCTTTTCTTTTAATTCGAAAAGCTCCTCTTTTTTAATGTGAAGATGCATCACTAATACCATGACCAGTATTAGATTTCACGAGAATTTCATCAAACTTCGCTGCATCTTCTTTCTTACTAGAGAAAACGGTTCCTAAATATGCTGCAAGAAACCCGAGCGGAATCGAAATAATTCCAGGTGTCGTATATGGGAATATCGCTTCCCCGACAAAAATAGCTTTTCCAGCTACAGGGTTCCAAACGTTTGGACTTAACGCTACAAGTACAATCGCTGACACAAGACCGACAATCATACCACAAATCGCTCCCGTTGTATTAAAACGCTTCCAATAAATTGTGAATAATATGACTGGTAAGTTTGCACTAGCAGCAACTGCAAATGCTAATGAAACTAAAAATGCTACGTTCAATGTTTGCGCAAATAAAGCGAGTATAATAGATACTATCGCTACTCCAATAGACGCATAGCGAGCCATTGACACTTGCTCTTTTTCCGTTGATTTTCCTTTGCGAATAATTTCATTATAAAAATCATGTGCGAATGCTGATGCTGCTGTTAATACTAGGCCTGCCACTACTGCTAAAATAGTCGCAAAAGCAATCGCCGATACGAAAGCAAATAAGAAATCTCCACCTAACGCTTTAGCTAATAAAGGTGCTGCCATATTACCAGCAGGGTTTGCTTTAATAATTGCCTCATTTCCTACAAACGCCGCTGCTCCAAACCCTAAGAAAATCGTCATAATATAAAACGCGCCAATTAACCACGTCGCATATACAACAGATTGACGTGCCGTTTTTGCATCACGTACTGTGAAAAAGCGAACAAGAATATGTGGTAATCCTGCTGTACCAAGAACTAGTCCTAAATTTAAAGAAAGTGTATCAAGACCATCCTTATACTTTACTCCTGGATTTAAAAACGAATCTTTTAATGGAGTAGCAGTTTTCATTTGAGCGAACATTTCAGTCACACTGAAATTAAATTTGGAGAAAACGATAACAGAAATAATAAATGTACCAGCCATAAGTAGTACAGCCTTTACAATTTGAACCCAGCTAGTAGCTGTCATACCTCCAAAAATAACATACACGGTCATAAGTGTGCCGACGATTAATACAGATGTCGTATATTCGATGCCTAATAATAATTTAATAAGTGCACCCGCACCAACTAATTGTGCAATCATATAAAAAATTGAAATCGTCATCGTATTAAGTGCTGCAACTCCGCGAACTTTTTTCGCATCGAAACGTGCTGCAATCATATCCGCTAACGTGTACTTCCCTAAATTTCTAAGCGGTTCTGCAACAAGATATAGAACAACTAAATAAGCAACTAAAAAACCGATACTATAAAAGAATCCATCAAACCCAGTTAATGCGATTGCTCCGGCTATACCAAGAAATGACGCAGCAGACATGTAATCTCCAGCAATGGCCAGGCCATTTTGCCAACCAGTTAATCCCCCACCAGCTGTATAAAACTCACTCGCATTTTTCGTTTTTTTCGATGCAAAATAGGTTATGACGAGCGTACCGAGAACAATAATTAAGAATAGTGCAAACGCAGTAGTATTCAAATTCAGCCCCTCCCTTTTTGCATATCTTGCAGAATTTTTTGCGAGATTTCATCAAAGGATTCTGCTTTTTTGCTATAAATCATACATAATGCCCACGTCATTATAAATTGCGCAAATGCAAATACCCACGCCCATGTAACATCACCAAACACCGGTGTATTAAGCACCTTTGAATAGGATGTTAAAATAGGTAATGTAATAAAAAAACTTAAAAAGAAAATACTCATCGGAACGATAAACTTCTTTTTCTTATTTAATAGCAATTGAAACTCTTCTGACTGAACAACCTCTGTATAATTCACCTCATTTTGCAACTTACGTGCTGACGTATCATCTCGTTTCATTCTCTGGTCCCCTCTCTTACTTGAAATGCACTTCCCCCTTGCATACCTAAAGACTAAATTTTATAAATATCCAGAAACTTATTTTAATTTTAGACAATCCGTACATTCCTGCAAAGATTTTTCGATAGACATTTTTCGGCATTTTCCCCTAAGTTTTTAATATACTTTTTCACCATAAAATCCGAGTACTTCAATCCACACCAATCGGGATAAAAAAAGTAGTGCTTATCGCACTACTTCTGTTTTTTTCTCTTTTTCTAAATTACGAGCTGTTTCGCTTAATTCAACTTCTTTTCCATCTTTAAGCGTTCCAAATATAAAATCGAATACTGGATTTGAAACACCAAACCAAAACTTTTCATTTTTATAATGGTGTAATATATGCTGTTTTTTTAACCATCTTCCAAACTTAGTGAAGGGACGAATCGGCTTATGTGCAATATAATGTTTCCATTCATAAACGAGGAGCATGATAATCATTCCGACTCCAAATGAAAGTGTAACAGTAACACTTTTTGTAATACCATATGATATAAGTAAATATATAGTAAAACTAGGTATACTAAACCATACAGGCAAAAATAAAAGTTTCAAATCATCTGGATATACGTGATGATCATAATGTAATCTTCTTAACATTTTTAATAAAAATGCGTTTTTAGGCGGCTTTAAATGGAATAAAAAACGATGTGTCATATATTCGTTAAACGTATAAAAAACAATCCCAAACACACACGCTAACATACCGATCCATGTAAAAAATTGCATTTTTAAAATAATGATAAAAATTAATAAAATACTATACATAATAACAATATCATGTTGCAAAAAGAACTCCTTTACCACTCTCTTCATCTTTCTTCCCCCTTTTCCAAAAAAAACAGCCGCAACATATCGTTACGACTATTTCTTTTCTATTTTATTCTATTCACTTCACAAATTTGCCTGCTGTTCTATTGTCGAGAAAAAAGTGTTCGGACCAAATATATTTTGCTTAGGGATAATGTGTTCTACTGCAAACACTGTTACTTCACCCCTTTGTACTTCTCCAATAATAAGCCCAAATATTTCATGATTTACCGCAAACGTTGGTTGTTTCGTTTGCAGCAACCTTGCTGCATTTTTAAATACCGCTTCATATAATGGGTTCCTGTCAGTAATTTCTTTTCGGATTTTTGGTGCTAGTGTGATGATAATTTCTTTTCCGTCAATAGTGGTTCGATACATAAAAATCTCCCCTTCAATCTTATGTGAACAACTGTAAAGCTTTGTATGCAAAATGGATAGAATATCCTACTAAAATAATACCTGCTCCGGCTGTAATATAGCCAAGTGCTTTTGGTTTTAATAAAGTTCTTCCAAAATGTACAGAAAAAGCAATATTTAAGTTCCACAAAATAATACCAATAATAATGCAAAGACTGTACAAAAAAGCTTCTTGTTTCGTTACCTTTGTAAGCAATGAGCTAAGTGTACTTCCGTATATGCCAAACCAAAAAACGAGATTTAATGGGTTGGATATCGCAATTAAAAATCCCGCCATAAAGGATTGTTTAAGTCCACCTACCTCTTCTTTGTTATATTCCATATTCGAGTGGGAGATTCCTTGTTTTACACTTTGAAATCCTAAATAAAATAACAGGAAAAACCCAGTGCAGTACATAAAAGCTTGTACATATGTATACATAAACACAGAAGATAAACCAAAATAAATAAGAAGCATAAACAAAATATCAGCAGTCATGCCTCCGATTCCAACAATCCACGCATGCCAAAACCCACGTTCAATTCCACGTTTTAACATTTCAATATTAATTGGACCTACCGGTGCAGCTAATGAAATACCCAATACTATTTGTTGTATAATTGCTCCAAACATCGCTCTATCCTTTCTACTTCTTTTACTACTAAGTAATGATGGAAATATAGAAAATAGACTAGCTTTCATAAAAATTATTCACTAATACAATACCCTTTTTTATCCAAAATATACAAAAGAGCCATCCAGTTGATGGCTCTTATTTCTCTATCCTATGATGAAAAGGACATTTACCTTTAATCGGTTCTATATCATCTCCAATAAAATATTGCTTCCATTCACGATGGTTAGGATCGCCATAGTGACTAATGTTAGGATGCTTCGGCAGCTGATCCCACTTTTCCACTCGCTCACGAACCATTTGTCTCGAATATGAGCCTTTAGGACGATCTCCTTCTAAGCCCTCGAAAATAGTTCGTGGCTGGAATCCAATAACGAGAGAATTTCCTAAGTGCCTAGTCTTTCGCTGTTTATAAGCCGGTGCATTTCCAAACGCAAATATCGGTTCACCACCAAATGAAAATTCCCATAAATAATGATCTGGATCTGTTGGAATTTGCTTCGGCCATGTTTGATCATCGTTTTCATGTAAATATTGTAGTACTTTCCAAAAATAATCTCGATAATATTCGATTGATTTCTCTTCACATTCCGGTTCTACAAAAAGAAAAAATCCTCTTCTTACAATTGGCCGTTCTTTCATTAACTCCAAAAAAGATAACATTGTATTGGGTAAATGCCCCCAATCATTATGAGAGAGAAATGAATAACGAAGTTCATTCTTTTTCAAAGCTGTTAAACCAAAATAACACGGAAAAGTTGGTTCTAGCACGACATTCGAAAAATCATGAAATTCTTTTGCAACCCAATTCGGTATGTCGACTCTATTTTTCATTCCTTCATTATCTAATAAATAAGACTCATTCATTCTTTCACCTCATTATGTACAGCTTTCATTTAAGAATATTACATACGCGGCTTGTCCTATACCTTATTAAAAATTTGAGCGGAAAGTTATTTAAAAATACAAAAAATAAAACCGCTTACTTGACTAAATTCTACCAATTCGTGTATATTTAAATTAATCATTTAGCAGAATATTCTAGAATATAGCATTTTTAAATTATATTTTCTTTTTAATGAATTTCACTAAATGAAAAAAGTAATCGTTTTTTAGGAGGAATTGTAACATGCAAGGAAAAGTAAAATGGTTTAACAATGAAAAAGGTTTTGGATTTATCGAAATGGACGGCTCTGATGATGTATTCGTACATTTCTCTGCTATTCAAGGTGACGGCTACAAAGCTTTAGAGGAAGGTCAAGAAGTATCTTTCGACATTACTGAAGGAAACCGTGGACCTCAAGCTGCTAACGTAGTAAAACTTTAATCCAACATATGACAGGAGGTTACCTAACTTGGTAACCTCCTTTGTTATTCCTTTGTATATTTCCGTTTTACAGAGCAAAAACTATGTGAAATGCGCAAAATACAAAGGAGGCAATAACAATGGGTTCACATGTAAATGATTTTGAAGAAGTAAAATTCCGTGTAGAAACTGCACAAAAAATGGTAGGTTCTGCAACGATTTCAATGGATCCGGACACATTAGAGCATGCTTCTACTGCAGTAGAAGCAGCTCGCTCTCAGCTTGAAATTATGAAATCTGTTGCAACAGATTTAGATGAGCCATTTTTAATGAATGAGGAAAAGAAATTAAGTAAGTGCGAGCATCAATTACATGAAGCAAAGCACTAAAAAACATCCAGAGAGTTTTCTCTGGATGTTTTTTTTATGACAACTGTTCTCCATATTTTTTCAACGTTTCTCCAACTGTACATTGTCGTATACAAAATGAATGGGCATAATATTTACTATTTGTTTTTCGATTATGTTCTCGCAAAAAACATCCTTCACAATACGTTTCTAATAAGTCATTCACCTCTGTAATGAGTTGCTTTTTATCCACTTTTGCACCTCTCTATTCGGTTATTTCTTTATGACTATCAATGACTGTCCCTTCTAAAGCTTGCGTTGCTAATTGATGCGCCTCTTTATTTTGTTTTCTTGATATCGGTTCACAAACAAGCTTTAATTTCATTTGCTTCGCTTTTTGTTCAATTTGATCTAAGTAATGATTTAAATGTTCATCATAGCAAGGCCATTCACCAGCTAATTGCTGCAGTACAACTTGAGAATCCCCCCGAAGTGTAACCGGTTCATATTTAATTCCTAATTCCTCGAGTGTATTCATCCCGTATAATAATGCTGCATACTCCGCTTCGTTATTATCATATATGCCTTCTATGTATGCATTGCGACGAATTCGGTAATTTGTATTTCCTTTTTTATAGTATACACATATACCAACCCCAGCTTCTTTCGTCTGTACATCATAACCACCATCAAAATAAACTTGAATTTCTTGAGGATCTTCCTCCACTTGCTTACTCAGTTTTTTCATTTCTTTTAATGACCATTCCGCGTCCATTTCATCGAAAAATAACAGTTCTTTCACCCTACCTGTTTTCTCAAAATCCTCCGCAAATTGAAGTACTTCTTCTATGTTCATATAATCTGTTGTTAATTCAGTTTGTAAACCACGCTTCGTTTTATACAACCAATGTATTTTATATTTCATAATAGATTCCCCTTTTATAAGACTTCTTATATTTATCCCGCTATTTGCGGCCAGTAAGACTCTCACCTTAAAATTTAGCGAAGCGAAGAGATCAACTGTCCGTAAATGCCCGATTGGTGCGGGCTAATAATCAGCCGGGGTCCCCCACTGATTAAAGTTTCACTTTATTTTATTATATTTTATCAAGAGTCACAGTATTATATACAATTTAATCATATACAAAAAGAGCCCTCCTAAGTAAGGAACGGCTCTTTCATCTATTACATAAATCTTTCAAATTGCACTCGCTTATTAATCCAGTACATTACAGGCATACCAATTGCCATTACAACAAATTCACCAACTGCACAAGTTAACCAAGTCAACATAAATGGTAAATCAAATGCAAGATGAAGTTCAATTGCTATCATAAACATTGTAATTGTAAAAATAACTATATTAAAAATCATACGAGCCCAAACACCTTTAATAAAGCGCATAGAAATAATAGTTGCAAGTAGTGCAAGAATCGATTGTCCTACTCCAAACACTAAATCGTAAGCGATCATAGGTGAGAAAAAGAGATTCGTTAAAAATACACCTAATACAATCCCGTAAATTGCTTTCTTATTGAATACAACGAGATGATTAAACATCTCTGAAATACGAAACTGTACATTCGTAAAGCCAAATGGCTGAATAAGCATAGAAACA
This sequence comes from Bacillus sp. LBA3-1-1.1, assembly GCF_040676495.1. Taxonomy (NCBI): domain Bacteria; kingdom Bacillati; phylum Bacillota; class Bacilli; order Caryophanales; family Bacillaceae; genus Bacillus; species Bacillus sp. LBA3-1-1.1. The sequence goes on along the minus strand of NZ_JBEGIB010000012.1, from coordinate 146,494 downwards.
GCAATATATAATGCCGCTAAAATACCATTACCGACTAATGTTCTTATATTCATGACAAAATCTCCTTAGTTTTTTTACGTGGGATGGTTTCGAACCACGTTATTCGTTTTTAAGCAACAAGATTATATTTTACGCAATAGGCACTCTTTCGTCAATAGATTCCTATCATTTACTACCTTTTTTCTTTTGGACAACGTATAATAAAACATATGAAAGATTTAGGAGGTTTCACTTCATGACAGCAACAATTCAAAATGAAAAAGTGATCGTTTCCATTTCTGACAAAGGTGCAGAATTACAAAGCGTTCGCTTAAAAGAAGATAACACTGAATACTTATGGCAAGGCGATTCTACTTATTGGGGGCGCCGCGCACCAATTTTATTCCCAATTGTCGGCCGATTAGTAGATAATACATACTACGTAGATGGTAAACCATATTCTTTAACACAACACGGCTTTGCTCGTGATCTTACATTCTCTGTAAAAGAACAAAGTGAAACGAAAATCACTTATATTGTTACTAGTAATGAAGAAACATTAAAAAAATACCCATACGAATTCGAATTACTCGTTTCTTATGAGCTAGACGGACAAATCGTTCATGTAACATATGAAGTAAATAACCCTACTTCAAAAGAGATGTTCTTCTCAATCGGAGCACATCCTGGCTTCAACTTCCCCTTATTAGAGGGCGAATCATTTACAGATTATCATTTATCATTTAATGGTTCTGAACGCTTAGAAACAAGCGTATTAGAAGGACCTTATCTTTCAAGTAAAAAGCAATTAATCGCTGAAAATACGAATGAATTACCACTTACATACGATTTATTCAAAAATGATGCACTTATTTTTGAAAATATGAATACGGATGAAATCTCTATTCGTTCTCATAAACATAATAAATTTGTAAAAGTAGAATTTGACGGATTCCCATTTGTCGGCGTATGGACACCAGGCGAGAACGCACCTTTCTTATGTATTGAACCTTGGTACGGGATTGCTGATGAAATAAATCCAGCAAAAGATTTCAAGGAAAAAAAAGGAATTCAATCTTTACAAGCGAATGAAACATTTACATGTCGTTATAGTATTACAATCGGCTAAGTTACTCTATCCCCTACTTTAAAGAAACATATAAGTAGGGGATCATCTTATAATTTGGAGGTTTCTCATTTTGATTGAAGTATATATTGATGGTGCATCAAAAGGAAATCCTGGTCCTTCTGGTGCAGGAGTGTTTATTAAAGGGGTTCAACCAGCTGTACAGTTATCATTGCCCCTTGGGACAATGTCCAATCATGAAGCAGAATACCACGCTTTACTTGCGGCATTAAAATATTGCACGGAACATGATTATAACATTGTCTCTTTTCGTACCGATTCGCAACTTGTCGAGCGAGCTGTTGAAAAAGAATACGCAAAAAATAAAATGTTTGCACCACTATTAGAGGAAGCACTGCAGTACATAAAAAGTTTCGATCTCTTTTTTATTAAGTGGATTCCAAGTAGTCAAAATAAAGTCGCTGATGAATTAGCTAGAAAAGCTATCTTACAAAATTAACGGGGGTATGAGTGTGAAAAAAGATTGGATTGCTCCTCTTGCTTTATTATTTGTCTCTTTTATTTGGGGAGCTACGTTTGTTGTCGTCCAAAATGCTATGTCTTTCGTTGGTCCATTTACTTTTAATGGGATTCGCTTTTTATTCGCTGGAATTATTTTATTATTCGTTCAAATGATTTTCTCAAAAAAATCTTCAAAACAGGATATAAAACAGAGTAGCCTCGCTGGATTAATCGTTGGATTCTTTTTATGCGTTGGCTATGTATTACAAACATTCGGCTTACTTTATACAACTTCTTCAAAAGCTGGTTTCTTAACAGGGCTTAGTATCGTTATGGTACCAATTTTGTCTTTTATCTTTTTAAAACAAAAAGCTACCATTTTTATCGTACTTGGTATTGCTGTAGCAACAGCAGGCTTATACTTATTAACGGCTGGTGATTCTTTTCAATTAAACATTGGAGATATACTCGTTCTCGGTTGTGCAGTTGCTTTCGCTGCCCATATTCTTGTTAACGGCTTCTTTTCTAAGAAAATATCACCTTTATTGTTAAGCACATCGCAAGTATTAGCTGTCGGTATGTTTTCTTCTATTTGCGCCTTTTTGTTTGAAGATTGGGAAAAATTATTTTCAGTAGCACTATGGACGAATTCTTCTTTTTTATTTGCTCTATTTTTAACTTCCCTATTCGCGACATCCATTGCTTTTTTCATTCAAACATCGGCACAAAAACATACGTCTCCAACGAGAGTAGCAATTATTTTCGCAATGGAGCCCGTTTTTGCTGCATTAACAGGCGTTCTCGTTGCAAACGAACAACTTTCCATTTCTGCTATTATCGGATGCCTATGTATTTTCCTAGGCATGGTTTTTGTTGAATTACCTTCCAAAACAAAAAAAGAAGCGCAGGCTGCGTGAAGTTACGCTTGTAACTTCCGCATAAAAGCCTTAGCGCTTTTTTTATCTTTAATATCTTCTTCTTTCAATCGCTCTAACAAAGCAACAAAATAACTACCATCAAACTGTAATTGATGTTTAATCGTCGCTTCTATTGCTGCGTTCACAATTCCATCAGATGCGCCAGTATATCCTTGTCCGAACATAATAAACCCTTGCGCTTCCTCTGATAACTTAAATCCTTTCGTATGTAAGAATGAAAGATAATCTTCTACTGTTTGCATGATATTCCCACCTACTCAAAAATTCTCCACTTCCTATCATACATGTTTTTACACCCTATGAGAATGAAATTTATTTGACAACTTTGTAAATCTATCGTCTACTTCGTAGACGATAGAGGATTTCCCTACACTATGAATGAATATGTATAGTAGAACTTATTTCATATTAAAGGGGCGACACGATGAAACAAGCACTATTAATTATCGATGCTCAGCAAGAATTAATGGATGGAAATGAACAAGAAAATGAAGTTTTTCATAAAACCGAGCTATTATCTACACTAAATACAGCCGTACAGAAAGCAATAGATTCAAATGCCCTTATTGTTTTCGTAAGAGATATCGATGTTGCTTCTGGTAGTGGAGAAGGATTTGAAGTACATAATGAAATTAAAGTACCTCAGTCTGCAATCCTTATTAATAAAGCAGCAACAAACTCATTCTATGGCACTTCTTTACTTGAACTTTTAAAAGAAGAAAACATTAACCATATCGTTATCGGTGGATGTAAAACAGAATATTGTATCGACACCGCTGTTAGAACAGCTACTGTACAAGGATTTGACGTTACATTAATTAAAAATGGTCATTCAACAACTGATTCTAACGTATTATCTGCAGAGCAAATTATTGGTCATCATAATAAAACTCTACATGGACATTATAATGTTGATCATTTTTCTATGGTGAGAGATATCGAAGAAGACCTCTTTCAACCAACTCACGACCAATATCGTGATTAATAAAAAAGAATCCTTCATTCAGAAGGATTCTTTTTTATCCAAAAATTTGCGCTGCAATACTGTATAGTTCCCCATTTCTTCTCAAAAATTGATCACTATTTTTCATCATAATTGGTGGTGTATTAACCTTTTGAAAACCAGTAATCTCTAATGCTTTCATGAAACCTTTCTTTCCTTCTGGTACATCAATTCTTAATTTACCATGATGCTCTCTTGCTAAATAATGTACAATTCTCATTGCCATCGCATCATTTTTAGCAACGACTGGTCCTAATATTTTATTTTCTGGTGTTTGTATACTTAAACCGTAACCTAATACATTTTGTTTGTTGTCCTTTACAACGATGCACTGTTCACTTTGGATAATTCTTTTCTTTAAAAATGCTTTTCTATTTGTTCCAAACGCATATTCATCTATTTTTATTATTTTTTCTAAATCACACTCTTCATAATTCATCATATAATCTTCATTTCCTACACAATGATCATTCGCATTGTACGAGTTACATATGTATTTAGAAACATAACTAACAGCCCTGAATCCTAGTTTTTCATATAAAATTTTTCCCTCATCCGTAGCAATAAGCATAATGGGGGTTTGAGTTGATACGCTTTTAACACATGAATCCGTTATTATCTTTCCAATCCCTCTTCCTTTATAATCTGGATGTACAATTACCATTCCAATTGAGGCTAATGTCTCCCCGTATAGTATAATTGCTGTACTAGCAATAAGCTCTTCCCTCTCATTTACTACACCATATACTATACCCGTATTCAAAATCGTCTCAATTTCCTCTCTGCTGTAATCCCAGCCAATATAAGAAGATAATGCTACAATATCCTCTATTTTTCCTTTCCTAAGACGCTCCACTCTAATTTCCAATTCACTCATTTTCCATCTCCATATTTAGACGTTTGCATCATTCTTTCCGAATCAACTTGTACATGTTTCCCTTTACCAGTCACACACATATCCTATTTTGACCAAGACTATATTGTAAATGAGGTGACAACATGCCCATTACGAATCGATTTTCTACCACCACTAACGGCGCACTCGCTATTACAGGAAACACACTAGGTTTAAGTAAAATTAGCAATCTAAACCGTGCTGGTACAATCGGTGCAATTGGTGCATTCGTAACTACGAATACCGCTTTACAAGTACCTACTTTTCCTGCTGGTACAACATTAAACTATACACAAAATAGTTCTACCGCTCTTTTAAATATCCCTGCTGGTAGTACTATTCTTTACGCAGAACTCGTTTGGGGTGGAAACTATTTATCTCGGGATCAAAACATTACGAGTGTATTAGGAAACCCCGTTTCTTTTACAACACCTGTGTCAACATACTCAATTACCCCTTCGGCTGTTACAGCTTCAAATCAAACTTTCGTTTCTGGATCTGTCACATTTGGATTTTATACACGTTCAGCAGATGTAACCTCACTCGTTCAAGCTGCTGGATCTGGCTCTTATACAACAGGTTCTGTTCCTGGACTTGTAGATCCTTTAGACGCTTCTAATGGAGCCATTAATTCTGCAGGATGGACGCTTATTGTCGCTTATCAAAACGGTTCCTTACCCGCAAGAAATTTAACAATTTACGTAGCTGGTAACCGTGTTTCTGTAGAAACCGGTAGTGCAGATGTATCTGTCTCAGGGTTTTTAACACCTGCCGGGGGACCTGTAAGCGGGAGATTATTTTTAAGTTCTACTGAAGGGGATGCTGATTTAACTGGGGATCAAGCTTTATTTGGACCAAATTTCAGTTCATTAAATGCATTATCTGGGCCAAATAATGCTGTTAATAATTTCTTCGGTTCTCAAATTAATAATGCTGCAGGAAACTTAGATACAACTGGTACATTTGGAACGCGAAACCAGAGTGCCTCTACAGGTACAAATATCTCCGCTGGAAGACAAGGATGGGACATTACTTCCATTGATATTTCTCCTTATTTAACAAACTCCCAAGTATCTGCCGCAATCCGTTTAACTACTAACGGAGATGCATATATGTTAAATACAGTCGGTTTACAAATCAATATAAACTCACCTAATATACAAGCAACTAAAAGCGTGAATAAAAGTGTCGCTACAATTGGAGATATTCTAACCTATACAGTTACTGTTCCTAACACCGGGCTTCTTCCTGCAAATAACGTTACTTTTACAGACGTTCTCCCTAACGGTACTTCCTTTATACCTGGAAGCGTAACGATAGATAACGTACCACAAACAAACGCAAATCCTGCTGCCGGTATATCTCTTGGGACAATTAATAATAGCTCTTCTCGTACAGTAGCTTTCCAAGCGACTGTCGTTTCTCTTCCAAGTCAAAATCCTATCTCTAACACTGCTAATATTACATTTCAATATACACCAATTGCCGGAGGAACGACTTTTAACGGTCTTGCAACAAGTAACTCTGCAGGAACACAAATTAACCTCGCAGATATTAATGGGACAAAATCAGTTAACAAACTTTTTACCGATATTGGCGAAACATTAACTTACAGTATTGCCTTAGCTAATATAGGAAATATCGCTGCAACGAACGTTAAATATACGGATCCGATTCCTAGCGGGACTACTTTCATTCCAGGGAGCGTAACTGTTAACGGGGTTACTCAAGGGGGAGCAAATCCTGCTAATGGTATATCAATTGGATCTATTGCTGCAAATTCTACTACTACCATTTCATTTCAAGTATTCGTTCCTTCTATCCCCCAAACAAATCCAATATTAAATAGTGGTACAACAACATATCAATACATTCCTGTACCAAATCAGCCGGCAGTAAGCGGGACTGATTTGACAAATATTGTCTCCACTCAAGTGAATAATACTACTGTAACAATGACGAAAGCAGTAGATAAAAACTATGCAGATATTGGCGATACACTGACTTATACCGTTGCCTTTACAGGAACAGGTAATACGAATGCGAACAATGTTATTTTTACAGATGTCATTCCTACAGGAACAACTTTTGTCCTAAACAGTTTAACAATAGATGGTACGACACAAGTTGGAGCAAATCCAGCTAACGGTGTGAATATAGGATCCATCCCAACTGGCACAACCAAAAACGTTTCATTTCAAGTAGTAGTTAATACAATACCTGCGTCAAATGTCGTATCTAACGGATCAAGCGCTTCTTATCAGTACACCGTCAACCCTAGCCAAGCGCCCGTTACAAAAAACATTTCTTCTAATCTCGTTTCTACTCAAATTAACAATGCGAATTTATCATTAACAAAATCAACTAACAAACAATTTGCCACAATTGGCGAAACGATAAGTTATACAATCCTTATTACAAACAGTGGAAATACAGCCGCTAATAACGTACAACTAACAGATCCACTTCCAAATGGAACAATATTGACTCCTGGTACTGTAACGCTAAACGGCGTCTTGCAAAATGTAAATTCTCTCATTGCCTTACCTATCGGCACAATTCCTGGTGGAGCTACTTTCAACTTATCCTTCCAAGTAACAGTCATCAATATTACTGCACAAAATCCTATCATTAATAACGCTTTTGCCTCTTATATTTACATTGTAAACCCAAGCCTGCCACCAAATTCAAAAACAGCAAATTCTAATTCTGTTACATCAACAATTAGACTAGCAGATCTTCATGCCATTAAATCTGTAGATAAAACATTTGCGGAAGTTGGAGATGAATTAACTTACACCTTTTCTGTTACAAACGATGGAAACGTTGCAGCGAACAACGTATTACTATCCGATTCCATTGCGAATGGTACTTCCTTTGTACCGAACAGTGTTATAGTTAACGGTGTTACTCAGCCGGGCGCAACACCAGCTAGCGTTAATATTGGTAGCATCAATGCTAATACTACAATTACAGCTTCATTCCGAGTATTAATAACTAGTATTCCAAACCCAAATCCAATTTCAAATAGCGCTTCCATCTCCTATAACTTTATTGTTGATCCAAATGCTTCACCTGTAAGTAAAAATACAACTTCAACTACTACATTTACTCAAGTAAACGATGCAAATGTCATTTCTGCAAAAACAGTGGATCGAGAGTTCGCTACCGTTGGAGATATATTAACTTATACCGTTATTTTAACGAATGCAGGAAGTGTTTCTGCTGATAGTCCAACTTTCGTAGATACAAATCCAGATGGCACTACCTTCATTCCAAACACTTTCCTTATTAACGGTGTACTTCAAAATAATGCAGATCCAAATATAGGTGTTCCGTTACCTGCCATTCCTGCTAACGCCTCACTTACGGTCTCTTATCAAGTAACTGTCACCTCTTTACCAGTCCAAAATCCAACGACAAATTCATCTAGTACACAATATAGTTTTATTCTAAATCCAGGCGATCCGCCAACTATAGAAACATCTTTAAGTAACACTGTAAGTACACAAATTAACTTAGCAAATGTAGTTATTGTCAAACAGGTAGATCTAACTATTGCTGATGTTGGGCAACCAATCACATATACAATTTCCTTAGCTAACCTTGGCAATACTACAGCAAATAATGTTATTGTTACCGATATACTTCCTGCTGGTACAACTCTCGTACCAAATAGTATTTTTATCGGTGGTGCTTTACAGCTAGGCGCAGACCCAAGTACCGGGCTTCAAGTCGGCTCCATTCCTGCAGGTGGTTTTACAACGATTGTTTTTCAAATAAGTGCAAATGGGATACCTTCACCAAATCCAGTTCAAAATAGCGCTTCACTTCAATATAGCTTTATTGCTGATCCAAATTTACCTGCTGTTGTGAAAAACGCTACTAGTAATATAGTAACTACACAAATTAATACTGCCAATATTGTTGCTACGAAACTAACGAGCACAAATTTCGCTGATGTTGGCGATGTCATAACGTATGCAACGATTTTAACGAATAACGGCAATATCCCTGCCTCTAATGTAACGTTTACAGATATCATTCCAACTGGTGCCATCTTCCTTCCTATTACTGTAACGATTAACGGTGTCCCTATAGCCAACGCAAATCCTGCTAATGGTATTTTTATAGGTACGATAGGAGCGAGCTCATCACGTACCGTTTCATTCCAAGTTTTTGTACCAACTATTCCCGCAGTAAATCCGATTACGAATCAATCAAACACTTCATTCCAATACACGTATGATCCATCCAAACCAGCTGTCATGCAAATGGTTGCTTCTAACACTGTACAGACAACTATTAATAGCGCCTCAATTGTCGCTACAAAATCTGCAGATAAACAGTTTGTTAACGTAAATGAAATTATTACGTACACAACTACTTTAGCGAATAACGGGAACACACTTGCATCAAATGTAGTATTTACAGATGCCATTCCAAGTGGGACGTCATTTATTCCAAATAGTGTAACGATAAATGGTACTACACTCCCTAATGTAAATCCAGCAAGCGGAATTGCAATTGATCCAATAAATCCGAATACAAATACAATCATCTCGTTCCAAGTACAAGTAAATTCCATCCCGAATCCGAATCCAATCCCTAATCAAAGTAATACAGCATACCAATATGTCGTAAATCCTAACTTACCTCCAACATCCGCCAATGCGTTAAGTAACGTAATAACAACTCAAATTAATAACGCTACGATCGTCGCTACTAAATCAGTGAATACACCGACAGCTGCAATTGGAGATATCGTTACCTATACGATTGCAGTTACGAACACTGGAAATATCCCTGCTAGTGCAAATGTTTTAACGGATGGGCTTGGCGCAGGAGCTTCATTTATCCAAAACTCCGTAACTATCAATAATGTTCCACAACCAGGATTAGATCCATCACTTGGTATTCACTTAGCAGATATTCCACCAGGTAATACTGTATTTATTGCTTTTCAAGCACAAATTTTAGCGATACCGCCTAGTGGCACATTAACAAATAACGCCCTTGTAAATTATGAATATACAGTGAATCCAAACCAATCACCTGCTGTTGGTAGTACAATTACAAACACAACGGTTACTCCAATTATTGATGCTACTCTATCTATAAATAAAACTGTCAATTCAACATTCGCTACTATTGGAGATACACTTACTTTCACTTCTACCATTACTAATTCCGGTAACACTACCGCAAACAATGTTATTTTTACAGATTTAATTCCAGATGGTACAGCGTTTATTCCAAATAGTTTTACAGTAAATGGAACAACTATTCCTAATGCAAATCCACAAAATGGTATCAATATCGGTAACATAAATTCAAATGCATCAGTTATACTCAGCTTTCAAGTAAACATTACAACGATTCCAAATCCTAATCCAAGCCCTAATAAATCATCGGTTCAATATAGTTTTATTGTAGATATTAATGAACCACCTGTTTCACGAACAGTTAAATCCAATAAAACTTTTACACAAGTAAATACTGCTTCCGTTATCGCAACAAAAACTGCGAGTAGTGCATTTGCTGCTGTCGGAGATACAATTACGTATACAACTACTCTCGCTAATAGCGGAAATACTACCGCAAACACACCTGTTTTTATCGATATATTGCCACCTGAACTTTCATTCGTTCCTGATAGCGTACAAATTAATACCATCCCACAACTTGGATTTAGGCCAGATAGCGGGATTCCTTTAGACCCAATTCCAGTTGGAGGAACGACAACCATTAGTTTCCAAGCCATTGTCGGTTCAATACCAGCTTCAAACCCTACGATGAACCAATCTAGCACAACATACTCTATTATTATTGATCCTACCGAGCCGCCTGTTACAGAAACAGCTACTAGTAACCCCGTCTTAGTTCAAATAAATGAAGCAATTATTCAAGCAACGAAAAGTGTGGATCGTCTATTTTCTGACATCGCGCCTGGAAATTCATTTTTAACGTATACAGTTTTATTAGAAAATATCGGGAACGTGACTGCTACTAATATCATTTTTACAGATCCGATTCCAAATAATACAGTATTTATAGAAGATAGCGTTCGAGTAGGTGGGGTTTTATTACCTGGGGTAAATCCAGCAAATGGGATACCAATTGGGGATATTATTGCAGGAGATTTTATAAACGTCACCTTCCGCGTGCATGTAGTTAGTATTCCAAATCCAATTTTCACAATTGGGCCTGGGGGACCAAACTCACCGGTTATAAATGGTGCTTCTATTAATTATCAATTTATGACAGGACCTAATTTGCCACTAGTTTCAAGAAGTACAACATCCAATCCGGTTTCGACACAAATAAATTCTGGGGAAATTGTGGCAATTAAATCTGCAGATAAAACTTTCGCGACGATCGGCGATGCAATTTCTTATACAATTACATTAAGTAACCCTGGAAATGTCACTTCACAAAATATAATTTTCACAGATATTTTACCTGACGGAACAACATTTATTTCCGGGACTCTTACAAGCGATTCTGGTACACAGCAAATTGGAAATCCAGCTAGCGGGATACAGATTGAAAATATAAATCCAGGTGGAACGGCCATTATTACTCTCAACGTACTTGTTACAAACATTCCAAGTATAAATCCAATTTCTAATTTTAGTTCTGTACAATTTGCACATGTGGTCGATCCTAGCCAACCTGCCGTATCACAAACGAATGTATCTAATGCAGTTTCAACAACAATTAATAGCGCAATATTAAATACAACAAAAACTGTTGATAAATCTATTATTTCCGTCGGTGATACACTTACGTATACAACGACTATTACGAATACAGGAAATACACCAGCAACTAATATAACATTCACAAGCGCTATTCCAGCTAGCACTACATTCATACCAAATTCAGTTACAGTAAATGGAGTTCAGCAACCTGGTGCGCAACCAGCACTTGGAGTAAATTTACCAAATATCGCACCCGGTGAAACAGTAACTGTTACTTTCCAAGTAAATGTTATTTCTATTCCCCCTTCAAGTTCGATTATGGGTAATGACACAATTTTATATTCTTATACTGTTGATCCAAACGGAACCCCTGCGACAACTTCTACTTCAACAAATATCGTTACAAATCCAGTACTAGATGCTATGTTAACGATGGTAAAATCGGTCGATCAAACGCTTGTAACACTAGGTGATACGATTACCTATACAACAATTTTAACGAATAACGGTAATACAAATGCAACTACTATTACTTTCACTGATCTTATACCAGATGGTACAACGTTTATTACCGATAGCGTTACAATAGATGGCATCACACAAATCGGACTCGATCCTAATACTGGTATAACAATTGGATCAATTGGTCCTAACAGCTCCATCTCTATAGCATTCCAGGTTACCGCTACTTCTACACCAGTCCAAAATCCTATTGCCAATTCCGCGACTGCATCTTACACATTTATCGCTGATCCAAATGCACCGATTGTTTCAAGAAATGCTACTTCAAACACAACGTTTACTACAATTAATACAGCTACCATTCTTTCATCGAAACAAGTTGATAAAGCATTTAGCAGCATCGGAGACACACTCACCTATACTGTCACTTTAACAAACAATGGAAATTCCTCCGCACAAAATGTTATATTCACAGATACTGTGCCAAGCGGAACTACTTTTATTACAAACACATTTTCTATTAATGGAATTCCTCAAAGTGGTGCAAATCCAGTGAACGGTGTAAATATCGGACCTATAACAGCTGGGTCTACAGTAAATGTTTCCTTCCAAGTAAACGTGACCTCATTACCAACTGAAAATCCAATTGTAAATTTTTCATCGACATCGTACCAATTAGTCTCACCGCCTGATGCAGAAACTTCAATTAGTAATCCTGTTTCAACACAAATTAGAGAAGCCATATTATCTATGACGAAAAATGAAAGTGTATCCTTTGTAGATATCGGGCAAACTGCTTTTTACACTACTTCTATTGCCAATGTAGGCAATACGGATGCAACTAATATTGTATTCACAGATGTATTACCAAGCGGACTCACATTTGTTCCTAACACATTAACTGTCGATGGCATTTTACAACCTAATGCGGATCCAAATACAGGTGTATTACTTGCAGCACTTCCACCAAATGAAATATATAGTATCGTTTTTCAAGTTACAGTGAACAGCATTCCACCTATTAATCCAGCACCGAATACAGCATCCACGACTTATGATTTTACTGTTGATCCTGTTAATCCTCCCGTTTCAAGCACAGCTAATTCTAACACTACGCTTCTCCAAATAAATAACGCAAATATTATAAGTACAAAAACAGCAAATCTTACTTTTGCAGATGTTGGTAATACAATAACATTTACAATTAACCTTCCTAATACTAGGAATGTGGCTGCAATTGATGTTACTGTTATCGATATACTTGATAGCAATTTAAGTTTCGTTCCAAACAGTTTCACAGTTAATGGGCAAACCATTCCAAACGCTGATTTATCTACTGGTGTAAATATCGGTTCAATTAATGGTGGAAACACATCAATTGTCACATTCCAAGCCATCGTTTCAACCCTCCCAATCAACAATCCTATTTCTAATTCGGCTCTTACCACTTACCGTTATATTGTTGATCCAGATCAGCCGTTCATTTCAACTTCTAATCAATCTAATACAACGACAACACAAGTTAATAGCGCTATCCTTACTGCACAAAAAAATTCAAATGTGGAAACAGTAGATATTGGGCAAGATATTGTTTACTCAGTTACGATTACAAATAGCGGAAATGTTAGTGCGACGAATGTTATTTTTACCGACCTAATTCCAGACGGAACTTCCTTTGAACCGAATAGTTTTACACTTAACGGAACTACCATCCCAAATGCAGACCTAATTACAGGCGTTCCAATTGGTGATATCGCGCCAAACCAGTCTGTCATCGTAGCATTTCATATTAATGCCGATGAAATTCCGCCTATAAATCCAATTACCAATCAAGCTAGTGTTAGTTTCCAACATATCGTCAATCCAGCTAATCCTCCTGTTTCAAAAAACATCACTTCAAATAGTGTTACAACAACAATTGAAAGTGCTATTTTAAACACTATTAAAATAGGAGATAAAGCTTTTGCAACGATTGGTGATACGATTACGTATACAACTACGATTACGAATACAGGAAATATTCCTGCTAATAACGTTATTTTCTCAGACCCGATACCATCGTGGACACAATTTGTTGCAGGGTCAGTCATTGTTGATGGCACTTCATTATCATCCGCTTCTATCATTGACGGTGTTGGCATAAATACAATAACTCCAAATCAAATCGTAACAATTATGTTCCAAGTGCAAATCGTAAGCAATCCAACAACTTTCACACCTGAACTCCAAAACTTAGGATTTGTTAACTTCCAATATAACGTAGGAAACACATTACAAGCTCAGCCTGGCAATGTGGAAACGAACGTCTTCGTTACTTCTATTAATTCAGCGATACTTTCAGCTGTAAAAACTACTAATACAGCCTTTGCAAATATCGGAGACACAATCACTTACACTGTCCTTATTCAAAATAGCGGCAATACAACCGCTACGAATTTAAATTTCTCAGATCTTATTCCAGCTGGAACGGCCTTTGTTGAAAATAGTTTTGCTGTAAATGGAAGTACCATTCCAGGGGCAAATCCAAATAACGGAGTTAATATCGGAACCGTTAGCGCCAGCAATTCCTTAGCTGTTACTTTCCAAGTTATAGTTACATCTACTCCACCTTCAAATCCAATCACAAACGTTGCATCTATTCAATACACATTTATTGTTGATCCGGCAGCCCCCCCTATTACAGGCACAATAAACTCTAATAGTGCTTCAACACAAATAAATAACGCTACTGTTACTACTGTTTTAGAAGCAAATCGAACAATCGTATCTATTGGAGATGTAATTACGTACACTGCAACATTAACGAATACTGGAAACTTCCCTGCAAATTCTGTATTACTCATAAACGGAATTCCTTTAGGTGCAGTATTCGTTCCAAATAGCGTTACGCTAAATGGAACTTCACTTCCAGATGTAAGTCCAGCTCTCGGTATTCCAGTTGGTATTATTGCACCAGGCGATTTTGCTACTATTACGTTCCAATTTCTTGCTAGTTCTATTCCACCGCAAGGAGCGATTATAAATCAAGCCATTACAAATTACACGTATATTGTCGATCCAAGTCAACCCCCAGTTACAGCAACATCCTCCTCTAATTCTGTGAGTACAGCTGTAATTGATGCATCATTATCCGCAACTAAAAATACAGATTCTCTCGTACAATCTACTAACGGTACAATCACTTACACAGTAGTCATTCAAAATAACGGAAATACAACTGCAAATACAGTTACTTTAACAGATTTGGTCCCAGAAGGAACTGCATTCATTCCTAATAGCGTTACCATTAATGCCGTTTCAGTTCCAGGTGCCGATCCAAACGTAGGAATACCATTAAACTCCATCGCACCATCAGAAATCGTCACCGTCACATTCCAAGTTATCGTTCAATCCATTCCAAGCGTTAATCCAATTTCTAATACAGCCCGTATTGACTATACTTTTGTCGCCGATCCAACTGCTCCTAGCATCTCTCGAACAATTACATCTAATCCAGCTTTCACGCAAATTTCGGATGCAAATATCCTTTCTTTAAAAGCAGTCAATGCACAACAAGCAACAACTGGCGATATTTTGACCTACACGATTACACTAGAAAACAGTGGAAATATCCCGACAACCAATCTCTCATTTTTAGATTCTACTTCAGATGGTACTACATTCGTAGAAAATAGTTTTACCCTTAACGGAACTACTATACCTGGTGCAAATCCAAATGTAGGTGTTACTTTGCCTGACCTTGCAGCAAACGCTACTCATCTTATTTCGTTCCAAATTCTTATTAACAATTCATTCTCGGAAGATTCTATTCAAAACCAATCTAACACGACATATACAATCCAACCGAATCCTGGGCAACCACCAATTACTGAAACCTCTACAAGTAACATCGTTATTACAAATTTTGTGCAAGCACAATTGACAATCACAAAAAACATCCAACCCAATAACTGTAGATATCGGCGGAACTATACTTTATATTTCTGAAGTGAAAAATACCGGCAATGTTGACGCAATAAATATTATTTTCACAGATTCTATTCCAGCTGGGACTACATTCGTTCTCGATAGTGTCACAATTAACGATGTCCTGCAGCCAGGTATAAATCCAGAAAATGGCATACCAATTGGAACGATTCCAGCAAACAGTTCCAAAACAATACTATTTCAAGTGCGAACAAACAATCCACCTACTGAAACCGAAATTATAAATCAATCTTCAGCAACTTATCAATATGTAAGTATTCCTACAGCTCCACCAGTAAATCGCTCTGCAAATTCTAATATCGTTACAACATCACTTCAAAATGCAAATATTATTTCTGTTAAAAGGGCGGATGTAACTTTCGTATCAATCGGGCAAAATATTACCTACACAAATGCACTACAAAATATAGGAACCATTCCAGCTAACAATATTGTGTTCATTGATAACATTCCAGAAGGTACTATATTCATTGAAAATAGCTTATCAATAAATAATGTGATTCAGCCTGGTGCGAACCCTGAAAATGGAGTAACTCTCGGCACGATACAACCAAATGAAACAGTCACTATTTCATTCCAAGTACAACTTACAAGTATCCCTTCTGGCAACACAGTCATTAACATTTCAGACACTTCGTATGAATACCAAATTGCCCCTAGTTCCCCTACTATTCAGCGTAGATCATTATCAAATGCAGTAAATACTGAAGTGCGGACGGCAAATGTTAGTGCAATTAAATCCGCTAACAGATCTATTACACGCATCGGTCAAATTATCACATATACAGTCGCAGTCACAAACGCTGGTACAGTACCTATTACAAATGCTCTCCTAATTGACGCAATTGCTGCTGGCACTACATTCGTTCCAAATAGCATCCTTGTAGATGGCGTACCAAGACCTGGCGAAAATCCAATTACTGGAATTACCCTTGGTGTTATCCTTCCAAATAATACGATTATCGTTACGTTCCAAGTAAATGTAGTCTCTATACCTTCACAAAATAATATTAATAATATCGCTGTCATTCACTACGAATATCAACCGGATCCAAGCTCACCACCAATTTCAGAAACGACCTCTTCCAATAGTACAAATATACAATTTATTGACGCTATTCTTATCGCTACAAAATCCGCTAATAAAGTATTAGCTAATATTGATGAAATCTTTGAATATACAGTATTAATCCAAAATAACGGATCCACTACAACTAACTCCATCTTTTTTACAGATACTATAGAGGATGGAACAGTATTTATTCCAGGAAGTGTGATAGTTAACAATACTGTACTTCCTGCAGCAGATCCGAATATCGGCTTTTCCATTGCTAATATCGCGTCAGGTCAATCGACAACAATTACATTCCAAGTTTCCGTTACGAATTTACCTGCTGTAAATCCAACACCTAATACTGCAAACATCGTCTACGACTTTATCTTCAATCCTGACTTTGCACCAATTCAAAAATCTACTACTTCCAATACTACTTTCGTTCAAATTAATGATGCTGATATCGTTTCACTTAAAACTGTTGATTTGACTTCTGTAACGATTGGTGACATTTTAACTTATACAACAACTTTAACGAATACAGGGAATACGGATGCTACTGCTGTTGTATTTACAGACAATATCCCTGATGGAACAACCTTTATAGACGGTAGCGTTTTAGTAAATAACATTCCGCAGCTGAACGCGAATCCAAGTACAGGTATACTTGTAGGAACGATTGCCCCTAACATTTCTATCCCAGTCACATTTTCTGTTACCGCCGTAGCTCTTCCAGCTAGCGGTCGCATTCAAAATCAATCAACTTCTCGTTATACAATAAATGGTGAAGAACAAATATCAACTAGTAATATTACCTTCACTGAAGTTATTTCTGCTAATGTAATTGCGACAAAAACAACGCCTATCCAATATGCGGACTTACAAACTATCATCCCTTATACAATTTCAATCATAAATAACGGAAATATACAAGTTGAAAACATTATCGTTACAGATATCATCCCAGCAAATACGAGCTTTATAGAGAGTAGTGTTATTGTGAATGGAAACGCTCGTCCAAATGACAACCCACTTAACGGTATACCAATTGATAACATTCCGCCTAATACGACAGCAACTATTCTATTCCAAGTACGGGTTACTTCGATTCCACAAACAAATCCAATCTCTAACACGAGTACAATTGAATACCAATACACTGTACCGAATCGACCGCCTATTACCGAAACTATTATTTCATCAACTGCCGTAACAGCAATTAATCATGCGACTTTGAATAGTAATAAAGCTGTTGACCTTGCATTTGCAACGGTCGGTGACACCTTAACGTATACGATTACACTCAATCAAGCTGGAAATGTTTCAGCAAATGATGTAATCATTCAAGATATTATTCCTCAAGGTACTACGTTTATAGAAAATAGCGTCATTGTAAACGGTGAAACTCTTCCGGGAGTTAATCCAGTAAGTGGTATACCAATTGGTACTATAATTGTAGGTGGAGATGCTATCGCTTCATTCCAAGTAACTGTGACTTCTATTCCAACACCAAATGACCTCAATAACAAAGCAATTACTACTTTTAACTATATAGTCAACCCAAATAACGTACCTGTTACAAATACAACTACAACAAATACCGTCACAACAACTGTCCAAAATGATAATGTCGTTGCCATAAAGTCTGTTAATGCCACGAATGCATTACCTAGTCAAACTTTAACGTATACAATTACGATTACTAATAGTGGTAATGTGACTATTGAAGATCTTCTTGCCATAGACACCGCACCAGTAGATACGACCTTCGTTACGGGAAGCGTTACGATTAACGGAATCAATCAACCTAATGAGAATCCTGAAAATGGTATTACGTTAGGAAACCTTGCTCCTAATGAATCTGTTATTATTACGTTCCAGATAACAATATCTTCTTCAACTCTTCAATCTACAATCAATAACGATGCCTCTGTTTCCTATACTGTTACCATTGACCCGAACGAACCGCCTATTACAATTACAAAGCAAACAAATACCGTGACAACGGCAGTAGTTGATCCGATGGTTCGCATTGAAAAAACAGCTGATAAATCTATCGTAGCGACAGGGGATACTATAACTTTCACATTAGAAGTGATAAATCATTCACCAATTCCTACAATCAGTACTTCCGTCCTAGATATAATTCCAGCTGGTACAACATTTATAGAAAACAGTGTAACAATTAACGGTACTCCGGTTCCAAATGTTCGTCCAGACACTGGTATTAATATCGGCGCTTTACCTGCAGGTTCAGTAGCAACGATAACATTTCAAGTTCTCGTAACTTCTATCCCTTCAAACAGTACAATTATCAATTCTGCAACAGTTACAGCTGCTTTCCAATTGACACCACAGGACCCAATTATTACTTTCATTGTTAATTCGAACATTGTTCGTATACCAGTTCAATTTGTTACTGCAACAGTCACGAAAAACGCTTCCATTAGCTCAGCTTATTTAAATCAATATTTTGATTATACGGTGCGTATTACAAATACTTCCGAGATTTCACTCTCAAATATTTCTTTACAGGATACCATTCCAGCAGGTTTACAATTTATAACCAGCACTGTCTCCATTAACGGGGAACGCTCTCCACTAGCGAATCCGAATATCGGTTTCCTAGTCGCTACTAATTTGGAACCGAACGAAACAATTATCGTGTTATTCACAGTACAAGTGATAAGTCCACCTGTTAATAATGAATTTAAAAACATGGCAAACGTTTCTTTACAGCTTCAAGTCTCTCCTACCGATCCACCACTCACAGTAACCGTTACAAGTAACGAAAACATCGTCACCTTTATTCCAGAAAATCCGAATGAAACACTTCCAAATTTAAATTGCTTCTTTGACGGTGAACGCTTCATACGCATTACTCCTCGAAATGTACGAAATTACCTTTTGCCTTGGATTTGGTGGCGGTAATCGAAAAAATAAAAAGCTTGTAGTTTGATAATATTCAAACTACAAGCTTTTTTCATTCTACAGACTACACGTCCTCTTTTAAAACGAATTCATCACACCACCTAATACTTGTACAACTTATGCAAAGAGAAGAACATCTCAAGTTATTTTAGTTGTAATAAGCTGACCCGCTTCATTTATAGTAACTTTCCATTTTACTCCATCAGCAGTTTTCATAATTACACCTTTACTTGCTTCTAACTCAATATCTCCAAACATTCTTCCACCAGTTGTCGCTAACCAAGCATTTCCATTTTCCATAGAAGACCTTGCAAAAATACGATTAATTCGAAAACGCTTATGGTCTTGAGAGTAACCATTCAATGTAATTCTTACTTTATATAACTGATTAGCTTTCATATTCGATATAATTGTATCTCCAACATTTAATGGAACATCTGCCGCGATAATCCAACTCCCAGTTGCACTTAATGCATATTCAATTTTAATTTTCTTTGGGCTCTCTCCCCATCCAAAGTACATCCCAATACAATTCAACATTTTAATCGGATTTTTCGTAAAGTCCAATTCAATAACAACTGGATTACTATCTGGAACATCGATATAATTCACACTTTGTTCATCTATTAAATTAAAACAATTAGCGATGTTTCCTCCGTAAGGTAATTTCCCACTTACTTGCTTAACACTATACTTCAGCTGGGCATTTACTAAAATATCATCTTGATTTCCTATTAAATGTGGTTTATTCAGCGTCAAAGGTAACTGAATCCGAAGTGATTCTTCATAAGTAGACTTACAAACATTGTATTGTCCGTTATCTACAATAGTTGTTGAAAGTAAATTTGAAAAAAGGTAGTTACGATGGGAATTAGAAGAAAATTCAATTACTATTTGTTCACTACTCATCCTGTACGTATCCCAAATCATACAATTGAATGTATTATAAGCACCTGAACAACGAATTGCTTTTTTCGTTTGTTGTCTACATTGCACTTGAATATCATGAAACGTATTTCCTGAACTTTCATTTGGTAAATCACTATTCCCATCTACTTCTATTCCATACTGACATCCATCAATAAATATAGATTGAAATACATTTGCGTTAATCCAGCAAGGTGTATTTATATTGTCTACATATTCCGTTTTTAAATATATTGCAGTTTGAAAATTTTTAACTTGAACATAGTTAACTTGAAAGAAACTAATATAATCCCACGCTTTTTGACAATAAAAATGTATAGCTTTTCCTTTATATGATGGTGTGGTATTTATTATATTTATATTTGATATGACAGATTGATTAGGCACTTCTATTTGTTGTGAACCGGAAACATAAATAACAGATGACTGAAATACTTGATTAATAACTTGAATAGTACCGCCAGTTATAGAAGCATTACTTTGTAACTCAAACGCATTAAAATCTCCATCAATTTGCAGCGTTACGGTAGGATCTAACTCTAATCTTACGTTGGATTTAATAACAATCGGCTTCAATATTTTATACGTATTAACCCCTGTAATTCTTACCGTCGAAATTTGGTTCGCTACACAATAATTAATCGCTTGTTGAATCGCTAACGAACTATCACTTCCTGAATTCGGAACTGCACCAAAGCAATCAATATGAACACTATTTTCTGGCGCACACTCCTCTTGTGAAGAAATATATTCTGACAAAATAAATTCACTCCTCATATTGCCTTTTTCATATAATATGTGAGTTCTCTCTTAAAAGTTTGTATCATAAAAAAAACAAACGACCTCCACGGTCATTTGTTTAATTCATATATATCCTTCGTTTCTTCTACCATTTTAGTTAACGAGAAATTTCTTTCCGCTTTTTCTCGCGCTTTCACTCTAATATCATTCACCTTTTCTTCATTTCCTTGTAATTCCTCCAGCACGTCTGCGAATTCAGATTCGCAATATTCAGTTATTAAAACACCTGATTCTCCATCTATTACCGCTTCATTTATTCCGCCGACATCTATTGAAACAATTGGTGTTCCTGTAGCCATTGCTTCAATTACTACCATTGGAAACACTTCACGAAAAGATAATAAAAGTAATACATCCATATTTCCTATAAACTTATGTGGCTCTGAAATATTTCCTAACATCTTTACACTTTGTTGCAAGTCATATTTTTCTATTTCTTTCATAATAGATTCTTTCTCTGGTCCATCACCAGCAATATAAAACATAAAATCATTTCTCTTTTTCAACACATTTGCAATTTTAACAAATAGTTGATGATTTTTCTCCTTGGATAATCTAGCTAATATACCTACTTTATAAGTAGATTCTTTCTTTTTCTGCTGGAATAAAAATTTTTCAATATCCACACCGTTGTATATTGTCTTTACTTTCTCTTCAGCTACATGAATTGAAATTAAGTTATTCTTTTCAAATTCACTTACTGTAATAATATTGTTCACATATTTATTCATGACATAACGAAAAAGAATTGGCATTTTCTTTTCTAGTATCGTTACATTATGTTTCGTATACACGATTTTTATCTTTCTTTTAATAAACTTTTGAAGTAGAAAAGCATATAATACCATTCGCAAACTATTTGCATGAATAAGTTCTATCTTTCGTTTATAAATCTCTTTTCGTAAGTAATAAATATTTCTCAAATGATTCCATCGACTAAGTAACATGAAATTTTCTTTTCTGGTAAGAGATTGATATAATTCTCCCTCACCTGCAGCTGTATAAACCGTAATGTTTTCATATTGCAAATTGTTTTCCAATTTACAGAAGTAACTCTCGGCTCCCCCAGTTATCAATTTATCTGTCATCAACAATATATTCATACTTGCGTCTTCCCAACTACATTGATTTTATTTTTTCTGTAAGCATGATAAGCATACTTACTAAAATAAAAAAAGGTTTGCAATGAATTAAGTGGTTTTTGTGCTCTTAACAGCTTCCAATATCGGAAGGCCGCCCTTATTTTATTTCTCGAAACAGAATTTGTAACAATCCTATATTTTGCCAATACTTGCTGTATCCCTTTCGCTTCATATCCTTTACTTAACAAGTTCAGCCATAATGCTGTATCTTCAGGCTGCACACTAGGCATTTCAATACAAGGAATTTTCTCACGATCAAGCATCACTGTTAAACACCCAATAATTGTGTTTCCTACTAAATAATGATAATCAACAAATTCCGGTACGTTCACCTCTTTATTCAGGGCATTACTATTTTCATCAATTAAACTATAGGACGTATACGAAAACGCAACATTCGTTCCTTCCATAAATAACAATTGCGTCTCCAATTTATTGGGTAGCCAAATATCATCACTATCTAAAAAGGCAATATACCTTCCTCTCGCTTCTTTAATCGCTATATTCCTAGCTTTAGCAGCACCCATATTTTCTTCTAATGATAATAACCGAATTCGCGAATCCCCTTCTATCATCTCTTTAATTTTTACAACTGAGTGGTCCGTTGAAGCATCATCAACGATAAGCATTTCCCAATTTTTATAAGATTGACTCTGCACAGATGTGATTGTCTCACCAATAAAACGTAAACTATTATAAGAAGGTGTTATTATAGAAACACAAGGCGCCTCGTTATGTACTGATAGACACTTTACCATCTATCATTCCCCTTCCTTCATATGTTGAAATGTATTTCACAACAACTGCTAAAAATAAAAAGAAAGCTTCGTTAATAATAAGTGACAATGACATCATCTGAAATAAAAATGCAATCATAGTCAATAAAAGATATGGTTTTTCACGAAATAAGTTATACTTAGTCGACTTCACCATTAGAATACATAAAAAAGCACTATATAATAGGAAACCAATTGTACCCGATTCAGATAAAATTTCTAAAAATGTATTGTGTACATATAGTTTTTCATTGAACTGATACTCATAATAATTCGAAAAATTAAAAGCGCCGATACCAATATATGGATTAGATAAAAAATATTTGAAAGCAGCTTCCCATAGTGTAAATCTGCCACTCCCATTATCGTGCGAAAAATCAGAAATCCGATCATGTAATATATCATCTAGTTTTCCACCCATTACTACATTCGCTAAACTAAAAATAACAATACTAAATATTACTAAACCTATTACTATTTTCACTTTTTTAGCAAAGCTGGACATACATATATATACAACAAGAACAAGCGCAATTGCTAAAATCCCACCTCTTGAAAATGTTAATAAACTCGTCGTAACACATAAAACCAATCCGATGACGTTGGTCATGTTATATAAATTTGTCATATAATACATAAAAAATATCGTATTATAAAAAATAAAAATGTTAGGATCATCTAATAACCCAATTAACCTCGGATATCCTCTATCTACTAATAATCCAGCATAAATTTCTCTCTCTTCTCCGCCAGATAATCCAAAATGTTGTAACCCGACTATATAAAGTATGAGACTTACAATATTAAATACTAATCCTACATAGACAATGGCTGACTCGAGCACTACTATTTCGGTGTTCCCCAGTAAATTCCTCATAATAAAATAACATCCTAAAACAAGTAATACGCCAAAAATCATACGAATACTAGCACTTAAATATATAGAAAGAATACCACTTAAACAATAAATGAAATAGAACAGTAAAAATACCACTTCATGAAAATATAGCTTTTGAATATGAAAGTCTTTAATTGTTAAACAAAAATAAATGACTAAGAAAATCATATATATTTTCAAGGAAAATCCTATATATATATTGTATTTACTTAACATAACAAACAAGATTAAAAGAAAAATCCATTTCATCGAAATTTGCATATTATTTTCCATAGGCTATATCCCCTGTTTCGTAATATAATCCTTTTCTCGTGTCTTTCGTATAAACGAAAGAATAAGTTTTTTCAACTCATGATCATATAGGAATATACCAACTACTACGATAAATGTATGAAGTACAAGTGCAATCAAATTGTACGTATGTAACATATATTGCACTCCAATAAAAGTTACACCAAAATAAATTGTATACGGTATTACAATTTGAAATACAATTTTTTCCTTCACTACACTTACTGTTATATATCCAACTAAGGCCACTATCTCAAATAAAACCATAGCATAAGCTGCTCCTATAACTCCCCAGATACTGCTGAAGCTGTATAGCATAATTCCACCAATCACTAAAGCAACACACTGCACGACAGTTCTTTTTTTTTGCCCCCCACTCGTTGTTAAACCATCAGCGATAGCAATATTTATACTTTGTAACACAATAAGAAAAGATAATATTTGAAGTGGCTCTACTGCATTACTCCATTCCTCATGAAAAAATATAGAAATAAAATATGGTGCTAAATTATATAAGCCTATCGTCATACATATACCCACAACTGCCATTGATTTCATTTGAAGCATATTTAATTTCGTATGCTCATCTAAATTATTTTGGTTATAATGTTTAAAGAGCACCGGGAAAAACGCTCCTGCAATTACCCCCGGCACTTGGTATAAAGCTGCTGGCATCCGATAAGCAACCGCGAAAACACCTACCATACTTAATGACAATGTATAGTTGAGTAAAATAGGGGCTAATTGTGGCGTACTCATTATCAAAAACCCACTTACAATAAAAGGTGTTAATTGCCAAAATAATCCTTTATGAACTATTACTTTCATATTCATATTCGTTTTTCTTCTCATTACGAAAAAACTAAATAAACCACCGATCATATAACCAAAACCATATAAACGAGCCGTTATATACACTGGTAGTTCTCCAAAAATACAGAAACATGTAATTATGATGACAATAGATGCTGATACAACTTTAATAAGGGCTATATATTTCATACGTTCCATCAACTGAAAATACGCAATCCCTATATTTTGCCACGTTAGTCCTATT
The DNA here is from genome assembly GCF_040676495.1 of Bacillus sp. LBA3-1-1.1. NCBI lineage: Bacteria > Bacillati > Bacillota > Bacilli > Caryophanales > Bacillaceae > Bacillus > Bacillus sp. LBA3-1-1.1. The sequence goes on along the minus strand of NZ_JBEGIB010000012.1, from coordinate 121,061 downwards.
AACATTAAGAACATTACGTTCAACATCATATAAATTAAATCCTTATCCTCATACACAAAATGAATAGCTATATAACCAATTACTGAAATGACAATTAGAAGAATCATCCTTATCTTTATATACGAAGATAAAATTGCCTCTAAATCTACTCCTTCCTTTGCTCCTTCTCGAAGAAATGTATTACTAAGTCCTAAATCTGTAAAAAATAACATAACAAACGTTAATGCGATTGCAACACTAAACATCCCGTAATTTTGTGCATTAAAAAAGTTGGCTAAAGCAATTAAGCTAATGGCTTGAAGAAGATTAGCTAAAATCGTACTATAAAATAGATGTACAATATTGTTTAGAATGGATCTACCCATACCAGTTCTCCTTTGCATGTAACCTACTTAGATTCGTTATATATTCATCTATTATTTGTATAAAAACATATTTACTATGTTTTTTATCTTGCACCATTCCCATTCAATACAATTAAAACAGTTTTACATAAAATACGAATATCCATCCTAATCGTTTTCAGTTCAATATACTCCATGTCTAATTTCAACTTTTCTTGCGGATCAAGATTATATCCTCCATTTATTTGTGCCCATCCAGTTAACCCCGGCTTCACCATTAAACGATCCTTAAATTCTGGAATATAAGCATCAAATTGATTATAAAAATACTCCCTCTCTGGTCTAGGGCCAACAAAAGACATATCACCTTTTAAAATATTTATAAGTTGTGGTAATTCATCAATTCTCGTTTTTCTTATAAACAATCCAACCTTTGTAATTCTTGAATCATTTTCGTTTGCCCATTGCGGTCCGTTCTTTTCAGCGTCCTTTATCATCGACCTTAATTTAAATAAATTAAACTTCTTTCCATTTATTCCTAAACGCTCTTGAAAGTAGATTGGAGCTCCAGGTGTTTCTAAAGCAATCATAATACAAAAGAACAACATAAGTGGTAACATTATTAGTAACAATATGAGTGAAAATATTATATCAAACAAGCGTTTTACACTTCGATTCAAAATGCTATCCTTTTCTTGAGCCGGAATAGTATACAACTTAGCTTGATTTGTTTCACGAATCATGGATCGTTACCCCCATATTCAAGAATATAAAACTATACCGATTAATTCACATTCTTTCCTCTTTATATCCGTTATTACTTTTTGTACTGTACGTAAGGAATCTTTTCGTTTTTTGACTGCCAAGACCACTCCATCGCATTTACCCGCAATAATGTGCGTAGCAGGAAGCTCAAATACTTCAGATGCATAAAAGAAAATGTAATCAAAATCTTCTTTCCACTTAGCAATTACATTATCAAATTCATCCATAGCAACTAAGGGCGTTCCGCTGTGTACCGTTTTTTTTGCAGGAATACAATACAAGTATTTAGACAAATCACTTGAAAAAGTTTCATAATTACATGGAGGGGAGCTTATTATATCGTTTACTGTTATCGCAAGATCGCTTTGTAATAGTAGGTGTAGTTTAGGGTTCGAAAAATTCACATCGATAAGTAACACCTTTTTTTTCATTTCCGCAAACACTAGCCCCATATTTACTATAAGCGAGGCAACGACGCCTCTGTCTTTCGTTGAAATAACTGAGAATAGTTGTTTTCCAGATTTTTTCAACTCATGATATACAGTATAAAACTGCTCTTTCATCAGAGCATCATGCGGATCGAATGGCAGCTTTTTCTTTGGCTTAAACATCGACATGTTCACCTCGATATATAGATGATTGCTTATCAACCTCTGTAGGTTTCTTTTTTCTTTTCGGTTTCATATTTATATGACCAATAACAGAGACTGTCGTTATTTTCTCTAAATCCTGTTCCACGTATATACGTTCATCAAAATAATCTCGAAATACAGCTAAACCTACACCAACAAAAAAACTAACAATTAAAGAGATAGGAATGATAAGTTGAAATTTCGGAAACAGCTTTTCAGCTTCTTCCTGTAACTCTCGGTCAGTTAATATTTTTACCCCCTGTACATTCGTATACTGTTGAAAGCTTTTTTGAGATTGTTCTGCCAATGACTTTACAATTTCTTTCACAATTTTAGGATCCGAATCTTTTACTGTAACAGTAACAATTTGTGAGTTGTCCGTATTCAACACCGAAATTTTTTGTGCTAATTCATAACTTGATTGTTCTAATTTCAAAGTGTTTTTTACTGTCGAAATAATAAGTGGACTTTTTAAAATGTCAACAAACGATGTTACAAGTTGCTTATTTTCTTGTGTTTTATTCGCTGTATTTTCCTTATTAAACTCATCTAAATTTCCAACAAGAATTTGCGCTGAATATTGATACGAAGGCTTTAGCACATACATAGAAATAAGAACTAGAGAAACGGTTAAACAACACATCGTCAAAATGATCGTTACGAATCTCCTTTTCAATAACTGTTGAAAATCTTTTATACTCATTTCTTGCTTCAATTATTTCACCGCCTTTGTCTGAATAACATCCTGCACATCATTTTCTACTAATAACTCTTTCCTCTCTCTATCCGCTCGCTTTGTTACATACTTTCCGACTCTAAATGCAAATTTTTCTACAAATACATACGAAATCGTTGCTAGTATAAGCGAAAGAATAAGCGACAAAATTAAAACAATAGGTAACGGTAATATTTCATGGAGCACGTATATAAGAGAAAATAAAGATATGCTATGGTATAAATAAAGACTGTAAGAAATCTTCCCCAAATATAACAAGTATTTATTATGCAGTAAGGACGACAAAGTTGATACTGACAAGCTTAATATGACAAATAGACATGCGCTTATCGCTACTACGTAGTCTCGAAATATAAAATTATTGAGCACTTTAATTTCTCCAATAAGCCCTTCATACATATAAAGTAAAATCGCAAATAAAAACCATGTAATTTTCGTATTTTTAGTACAATTACTATAAAAAGCTATTAAATTATTTTTATACTTCGCAACTAGTGCTCCTAGTAAAAACAGCACTGTGTAATGCAACGTTAATACATAGCTTGTTAATGTTAAACTCGAGCGAAATAAAAATAATATCACGACAGAACATATACTAAAACTAAACAATGATAGTAATGAACCCCTTACTGTTTTGCGTAAACAAACCATCAAAACTAACGGGAAAATTATAGATATTCGCATTTCATGTACAAGTGACCAAATCACACTGTTATATGTATCTGTATTATATTTCCCAACCAATAAAACATGCTGTGCTATTAGACTTGAAGAACTTTCAATCGTCCATGAGCGATTAAACCATTCGCTTAAATAAGAAATACCATATTTACTTATTGTAGTCTGGCATATAATAGCTATGACTATTGCCACAATATACGGAATGTATATTCTGCATATACGTTTTAAAAGGTATGATCCATAGCCACTATTTGTTTTTTGAATAGATTCATACAAAACAAATCCACTCAAAACAAAAAAGATAATAACAGATTCGTTACCACTACTAAAAATAAGACGTGCAGGCGTTTCTTTTAATAGATATACAACAAATGGTTTATTATCTTCATAACTGTAATTTTGAAATGCTGAGAAAATCATCAAATGATGACCAATCATTACTACCAATGAAGAAATTCCTCTTATAGAATCCAGTTCTTCATGCCTCTCCATCGTTTTACATCAACTCCTAATGAAATGATAATAATCATTTCAAAGCGACATCTTTATTCATATTCCTCTCCTTTCTTTTCATTCCAATTTTTCATATTAAAATGATTTTATAGTATAAATTTGAGTGTATTGTAACATTTTTTGTAATATTATGAATAGCGAATCTCAAAAATTGGTATATGCCAATTTCAACCTCAAAAAATGGGTAATATTGTTAGAAAAACACTATAAAAATATGTTGCATACTTACAAAATTAAAGAGAGGACTAGTGTTTTTTCAATATAAAATAAAAAAGATAGCCTTTATTTATAGGCTATCTTTTTTATTTTATTTAATTATTAGCACCATTATATGCTACATGCCGTTTCTCAATCCGTTCTTCAATTTCTTTCATATTCTCTTTATTAGTTAGTAGGGATTGTTTATTTTCTATTAATAATTGTTTAAAGGATTTTCTCACTTTTTTTCGCATGTTTATTTTCCTCCTTGGGGGATGGTTTATATAAAAGATAAGGAATTATCTGTGTGTTCTTATAATAATTGATTGTTGTGAATTCCATTTGAACTTCAGATGAAAATTCCGTTTATTTTCTGACAACTTTGTGAACAAAAAAAGAAAGGTTAATCAAAAATATATTTGATCAACCTTTCCATGCTCTTTAAAGCATATTAATTAATATTTCAGGTCTTCCCCAATTCATTTCTTCACAAACAAATCGTAGTTTTTCTTCGTCCATTGTGTGCAATCCTTCTTCTAATGAGCATGAAATTGGAACTTCACAATGAATTTGCGCTAATTGTAATGAAATATTTAAGTTCTCTAAATCACTTTCAATTTTTGTACGCTGTGCTTTCGTTAATGACGCTACATTTTCTAGTACGGCTGATACTGTTCCGTGTTCTTGAATAAGCTTATATGCTGTTTTTTCACCGATACCTTTTACACCTGGATAATTATCACTCGTATCCCCCATGAAAGCTTTCGCATGGACAATTTGCCACGGTTCTACGCCTTTCTCTTCCATGATTTTCTCTGGTGTGTAATACTCGTAATTGCCAATTCCTTTACGCAGAAGCATAACTGTAACGTTCTTATCAACAAGTTGAAGTAAATCTGTATCACCAGTTAAAATATAAACTTCAGCCTCATTACAATATTGCTTTGCAAGCGTACCAATACAATCATCAGCTTCATACCCTTTCATTCCGATGACTGGAATTGATAATTTAGCAGTCATTTCTTGCACTAAATCAAATTGTGGAATTAATTCTTCCGGCGGTGCTGCACGATTTGCTTTATAATTCGAGAACGATTCTGTTCTAAATGTCGTACTTCCCATATCCCAGCACGTTACAATGTGTGTTGGCTCAATTGCTTGTGTTGCCGTTAATAAATGCTTCATATAACCATGAATCCCATTCGTTGGGGTACCATCTTGTCTCTTCATAAATTGTCCGTAGACACTTGTTGCGTAAAAAGCACGAAATAATAGTGCCATACCATCAACTAATAATACTTTTTTCATAATACCTCTCCTACTAACAAAAAATAATAACCTCACGTTATCACGTAAGGTTATATATAGATTACCATTCTACGTTTTTGTTCAACTTTGTCTATTATACATTGTTTTTTTATATTTAGCATCATTAACAAATTAAGACGTTCTACCACAACAAGTATGAAGTATTCCTGAATACGTATTTTTACCTGTCGAAACAACTACAGCTTTTGCAGTTCCGCCAACAATATACGTACCTTTGAAACATACATTTTCAAGTTCAAGTGGATTATAGTCTTTCATCCGTTTTAATGGAATAAATCGTTTACGTTCTAGATGATAGCAGCTTTCAAATTTCTCAATACTAGCATCGTTTCCTGTCAGCATAGATTCATTCACTAATAAATCATTTGCATAAATAATACGTACATCTGCTGGTACTGTATCGCCCTCTGAAAGAAAAATCATATCCCCAGGTACAAGCTCTTGTACTGGTAGCTTCATCATTTTCAATTCATTGTTTAGCCCTGGTAGGCTAGATGCTTCTACTCTAGAAACAGTAACTGTTTCACATTGTAATTCATCACTCACATTTTGTTTTGAAAGACCTGGGATCATTTCACTTAGCTTCATCATTACTTCCGCAATACGTGCTCTTTTTGAAGTTAATTCATTTCGCCCGTATACTTGAATACGTTTTTGTGCCTCTTTCATAGATAGCCCGTCTCTTGTTGTTTTAAAATACGCAAATACAGATTTTACATCTCTTGTTGCGATTTCAATTAATAGATCTTTATTCTTTTGAAGCATTGTTTGTTCTTTCATTGCTTTTTTACTTAATTTATAAGTAGTGTTACCCACACTTTTATTTACATATAACATATTATCGTCTCCTCCTTTAAACATAGGAAGAAACGCTTTGTTTCTCAATTTATCCACTTTAGCGTGAAAGTGTCTAGCGCTGGAATACTCGAATAAACGCTACATTATGATAAATATAAAGGGAGGAACAAGTCGTTTCCTGCCTACATCATACATTTTTGATTTGAAGCATATGGGTAACGGAACCGAGTCAGAATTTGACATGCTCCTCACCTCCTCATTTATTTTTTAGTTATAATCTATACTATGAAATTATTCATAGCTTTGTAACAAAAAAAGACCCTTACTCATAAGAGAGCAAAGGTCATTGCATACACAAATAAGCGATTCCTAATATAATTAGAAATCTACGGACCTCTCCCTCGTCGAGTTTTAGCACTGTATAGCATAGGTTCATTACCAGCTACGTTAAGAAAAACCTTAATTCGATCATTCCTGTTGACCCATTGGCGTCTCTCGACATTTTTGGGCAGTAGCATTTCTCTATACAGGAGCCTCACCTAACAGAGACTTATTTTAATTACATAGAAAATGTTACTCTTATTTAAAATAGATGTCAACACTTTGTATGGAAACTTTTCCTTATTACAACAACTACCTCTAGTAAAGTACACTAATACGCATTCGACTACATAAAGTGAAACTTTAATCAGTGGGGGGTTTTGTTCATCCCCCACTGATTATTAGCCCTCACCAATCGGACTTTTACGGGCAGTTAATCTCCCAAATAACTTCTTTGCTCCAGCTGAATTTTGAGGTAAAAGTTTTACTGCCCACAAATATCGGGATAAATTACTTGAACACATATTGCAAAAAATTAGCACATAAAAAATAAAATCCTTACGTTAAAACGTAAGGATTTTAATATGTTACACAACCAGCAATTACAACTCCGATTGAAAGTGATAAAAACATAAGGAATAGACCGACTGCTTGATTATCTTCTTCAAGGCTTTTATTAATGTTAAAACGTGGTGTAAGCCATTCTGCTAAATAAAATACAACAATCTGTGCTAATATCCCAACTGCTCCCCACGAGACCATATCCAAAAGTGAAATAGAATTAGCAGCTGTTGAATATAAAACGATAGCTAGCCCAAGTACTCTTCCTCCAAGTACATAGCTTACCGCTTTGTTTCCTTGAGCCATTAACTTGAACTCTTTCACTTTCGTTGTTACTTCCATAAGAAAAAGGCCGATACATAGTAGTGCAAGTGATACTCCTAAATATAGTAAAAAATTAATCATTTATTTCCCCCCCTTTTTAATACCTACCGGTAAATAATACGATTCATTCCCTGTAATTTTTCCTCCAGCACGTATTCCGATACCGCTCGCTTTTCCAGCAATTAAAAACGCCCCAAATACATATGAGAGCTCTTCAATCCCTTTTTCAGTTTCAAGAACAACTACTGGAAGCTCTGTATATTCTTGAAATATCGGTAGTGACGTTTTATATGTTTCATGCACATTTCGAATTATAATACTTTCGTCTTTATCACGAATCGTAATCGTATCCCCTTCCCTACCAAACGAAGGTTTTTGAACGAAAGAATTCTTTTCCAAAAATAAATCCGGCTCTAAATATGTAGGTAGCATGTATTCTTTAATCCACTGTTGTTCCTCACTTGTGTAAAAAACCCCCTCTTCTGCTAATCCCCAAATAAGACATTGAATTGATTTAGGCTGAAGTAAAAAAGCCGATACAGGATTTATAATAAAAAGCTTTCCTTCTTTCACAAGTTGCAAAAGTTCCACTCCTACCAAATCCCCTGTTTCCGGATCTCGATCTTCAATCAAATCTTCAATCGGATATGTTTGACGATACAAAACATCGATTCGTACACCATCTCCATCTACTAAAGCATCATCAGTAATTCTAAGCTCCGACATTGGCATCACTTTATTTTCAACTTGACATAACTGACTCAAATACATAGTCGTATTCCAATCTTCTATATGTTCATGATGAGATGTAAAAACGACATTTGGAGTCTCTATCCCTTTTGTCGCTTCCATTACAGCCTTTGTAATACCAGAAGACAGTAAACGCTCTTCATTTGCATTTGGATTACCATAGCCTAACTCTTCACAAACTTCCCCATTCATTTGAAAGCATTCTACAATAAAAGTTGGTGTATCACTATTAAACTCAAGCATTTTAATACAATTATCATCTGTTAAGGCAAAATCAAATCGTGAAATAACAGATTCAGGATACAGTCCTTTCATCCTAATAAAAGGCAAGCTTGTAGGTGGAAAACCAAATTCCAACAGCTGCTCGTCAGATAAACTCCGAAAAATTCTAGCAGTCTTAAAAAATATTTCCCCCATTCGTTCAGTCGCTACTTGCAACTGTTTCATAGTTTGCTCTGTTATTGGAAAAACATGAAACAAACTATACTCACTTTCATATAAATCCGACCAAAAATTCGGATATTTCGAATAAAACTCTTTTCGATCCCTTATGTATTGCGACATATTTTAGCCCCCAAATCCTCCCTTTGAACCGCTTCCAATTCCACCTTTAAATTCCGCAGACGATTGATAAGATTTAAACGCCGATGAATTTTTAAAAGTGGATTTATTTTGATAGTAACTCCCACCATAGAAGTAATGCCCACGATAACCTGAACTACTATCATCACACTGCCATACCCCAAGTTCATCATCCCAATCCCAATCTGAACAACTATTATCATTCGGTTTTGGGGGAAGATCTTGTGCGCAGCCAAATAAAGTGCCAGTCATTAAAGACGTTACGACACCACCTACTAGCCATTTCGTTTTTGTCACCTTCGCACTCCCCTTTTTAAATTCTATTCCTATTATATAGGATGGCATGATAAAGTAGAAGAAAAAGGAAGAAGAGGGATAAAATGCGCTTAGAATATCGACTTAATAACGAAACGAAAGGGTATCCTGCTTTATGGAACTACGCAAATATTTCTAATCCTGAAATCATCGCACGTATGACTTGTGAATATTTTATAAAAGATAAAAATACATATGTTGTTACTGCAACTTCAGTAGATCCAGACGGAACAGCAGTTATATATATTCAAAAAGAAGAGTTTGCAAATGACCCTTCAGACCCTACATACTCCCACATCGGTTTTGAAGTTAGAGAACTAAGTGAAACGAGTTCATGCATAATAGATAGTAAAGATATATGGAACTATGAAGAAATTTTACCATCTCTTCATTCAGATATTATATATATTCAGCGCGACGGCATGCATATGGAGTTCACTTTAGATTCAAGAGAGATTGATGAAGACAGAAAGTGCTATATTTATTATGGAAACTTCACAGGTGAATCCAGATAAAGTAGATATATTTATGCAACAAAAAAACCTTACGTATAAAACGTAAGGTTTTTATTTAGCCCCACATATGCCGTTCTCTCTAGATGTCCATAAACCTGCTCTCACAGGTGGATGCTCTCACAAATGTTTGTAACTTCCTTCTTAAAAAGACGGCATGTTAGCTACATTTAAATATTGAACTTCCATATTAAACTTATTGGTTTAAGACATGCATAAGCTACGTACACCGTAGGAATTTTATATAATGTTAGTTGAAATAAGACCCCCGCACGTGCCGCTCCTCGTAAATGTCCAAAAACCCGCTACTCGCAGGTGGATGCCCTCACAGTTACCGTACATCTTCCTCCACAAGGAAGGCTTGATGATGGTCGCTAAATATTGAGCTTCCGTATAACTAACATCGGTTTTAGACATAAATAAGTTACGCACACCGCAGGATGTATTATTTACTTGTCGTTATATTATCACATTGTTTCCAATGTGTAAAATACAAATTTTTTCGAGCAATCTCTTGCTTGTGACCTTATTTTAATACAAATTATTTTTGCATGCAAGTGATTAATCTTCTTCTTTTGCAATTTGATTTTCTGGATAAGAAATCCAATCACTCCAGCTACCTGCATACAATTTAACATTTTGGAATCCAGCTAATTTCAATGCAAGGATATTTGGACAGGCTGTAACACCAGAACCACAATATACAATTGTTTCCTTATCTTTCGAAAGATTTCGGAATCGTTCTTGTTGTCCAGCTTCATTCTTAAATTGTCCTGATTGTACAATTCCATCCTTCCAAAAATAGTTTACTGCTGTCGGAATATGTCCTGCTTTTGGATCAACTAGTTCCTCTACACCAGCATAACGTTTTGGCTCTCTAGAATCAATTAACGTAACATCTGCACCTGCATGAATATTCTCTCTCACCGTTTCCATCGTTACAAGCATATGATCTTGTACATTTGCTTTGAATGTTTTTCGTATAGCAACAGGAATTTCCGTTGTTATCGGTAGTCCATTCTCTTTCCAAGCTGGAAATCCGCCATCTAATATATATACTTTCTCATGTCCTACATAGTTTAATAACCACCAGAGACGAGAAGCATTTGCACCCGCTTGACTGTCATATGCAATTACTGTCGTATGTTCACCAATACCAGCTTGTGAAAGCTTGTCTGCAAACTCCTCAATATTCGGCAATGGATGGCGACCACCATGTTCTGTTACAGGACTTGATAAATCTAAATTCAAATCAAAATATAACGCATGAAGAATATGTTCTTCCTCATACTTTTCTCTACCCCAATTAGGATTCGCTAAATCAAAACGACAATCGATTATACGGACATTCTCATCTTCTATATGTTCACGTAACCATTCGACTGTAACTATCATCTTTAACGACCTTCTTTCTCTTGCAAACGACTTACATACTCCATAACCATTTCTTCTGTAACAAATTTACGCTGCAGTGTAACACCATTTTTTGCAAGATCATTAATTTGCTTTGTTACAACATTAATGACATCAACCGAAAATTCTTTCCCCTTTGACGCAAGAGATACGGCTACTTCAATAGCTGCTTCACGCTGCGCATCTAATTGTAAACATGCTTTTACACTTTCATTTTGTTTACGAGAATGTGCTGTAATTGCTTTATGTACTTCCATCTTCTCTTCCCCCTAAATAAGTTATACGTTCTTATTCAATTCCATTGCAAGCCGAATCATATCACGACATACAATCTCATTTTCAATAATCTCTTCTTCATAATGCTTTGAAAAGTAATCAAAATCAATAGAAAAAATACGAAATCCACATTTTTGATATAACGTAAGTTGTAAAACGCTAGAATTACCTGTCCCAATTTCAATTTTGTGCATGTCATATCCTTTAGCTATTTCTATCGCATGCAACAACATCTTCTTACCAATACCTTTCCCTTGCATATGTTCTACAACCGCAATATTCATAATTTCCATCGTCTTTGGTCTTGTTTCTAACAACACATATACACCAACCACTTTCCCCTCTACTTTAGCTACATATACCATTCCTCTCTGTATATATGTAGCGATTTGCCGCTCGCTTGGATCAGCAAGCAAGAGTAAAGACTTTGGCACATTATCTTTAGAAACACGATTTAATACAACATCCATAAAAATTCCCCCTTCTCTATTGTTCTAAACCCTCCTTGTCTACCATAAGTAATAGAAAGGAGGGATTCACCATGGACAACAATGAGAAAAAATGCAACGTCATCTCCATTGATGGAAAGAAAAAGAAGAGCGACACATATTCCTATCCCAAATTAGTAGTCGAAAACAAAACATATGAGTTTTCTTCATTCGTCTTATGCGGTGAAACACCAGACGGCAGACGCTTAGTTCTTACTCATATGATTTCTACTGATGAATTCGCAGGGTTCGTAAAATCTTTAGATACTGTATTACAAAAGAAAATTGAACGAATCTTTTTTTCATAGCGACTATATAACATAAATTTCTTTTTCTATTTCTATTAACTGCTTTTGAAGCTCTTCTTTACTTTGCTCATATAGTGTTACATCAATTGTTTCAGCTAAAGCAAATAATATACTTTCATAATATTTCTCAACATCTTGTTGCATCACTTTTTGGAATAAATTCCATTTTGTATCCCACTCTTGCTTATAATGATGAACGAATAAATCTTCTTCATCAGCTACATAGTTTGATACGAAAGGTTCTAGTACTCCTTTAGCGTCTTCTTGCATAAAAGCTTTATCATTTTTTTCAAAAAAGCTTTTCTCATTTTTAAAACGCGCTAGTGCCTTTTTGAAATCTTTTATTTCTATTGAAGGAAATGGCTCTTTATGTGTAATAACTTTATATTCATAATCTACTGTTCCACCCATAGAAATCGATTCATTTTCTCCTTTGCAGTTCACAACAATTTCATCCTTCGCGCGCTTCATCGCTTCATCTATCCATCTTTCAAGACGTAATGATGTCGCACGCATTTCTTGTAATAAATCATGTTGAATAAATGAAACTAATTCCATTACACACTGTTGCAACTGCGTTTTTACATTCCCATCCGTTCGAAGTGATGCTGGATTAATAAATTCAGTAAACACATCGTTATAGCGCAGGAATAAGCGTTGTTGTACGTAATAAAGCAATTCTTTCACTTCATTTTGCATTGCTTGTTCTTCAGCAAGCACACTATATGATGAAATAATATGAAGTAGCTGATCACGCTCTGCTTCATATTTTTTTGTTTGCTTCACTTTCTCATCATTTCCCTGCTTTGCGCCATTTATCATATTTACTAGAAGCTGATTTGCTCCTTGCAATGCACCATATAAAGCATGCACAGATACAAGCATTAAATCTCTCATCATAAAGGATGTAAATGATTCTTCAAACTTAGCAATCCCAGAGTTTTGTAAGACGCCATACTTTTCTTTGTCAATACTTTTCCCTTGTTTTTCCTCAAGCGCACATAAACTTGAAATTGCAAATAAACGCGGATTTCTAATACCATATTGCAAGAGCTGATCTGCAATATAACCTTTTACCATTTCAAGTTCTTCTTCAGACTCTGCTAAATCGGCCGCATTAATTAAGAAGAACATTTTATCAAGCGCAAACGTATCCTTTACACGACCGAGCTGAATTAAAAATTCACGATCTGCACGAGAGAAAACATGATTATAGTATGTTACGAATAAAATAGCATCCGCATTTTTAATATACTGGAATGCAACATCCGTATGGCGGGCGTTAATAGAATCAGCTCCTGGTGTATCTACAAGAGCTACTCCTTGTCTTGTTAAAGCACAATCGTAATAAAGCTCCATATATTCAACAAAGCATGATTTTTCTTCATTAGCTACATAATCAGAGAATTCTTCTAACGTTACTTGTACTTGTTCCCCTAAATGAGCAGCAACTGCCTCATATCCTTTTTGTACCGCTCGTAAAAAGCTAAATGTTGTTTTTTGCTTCCCGCTCGGTGAAGGATATTTCATAATTTTATCAATTTGCGTTAACGCTTCATCTAACGTAGTAATCTCATAATGAAACAGCTTATAAACAGCTTTCACATCTTCTAATAGTGCTTGCTTTGATTTAAACTGAACAATTACTGTTCCGTGTGGTTTTTCCTCTGTAACCGGCAAAATTTGATTAATCGTTGCTGTCGTTGGGTTTGGTGATACAGGAAGCACCTTTTCACCGAGCAATGCGTTAGCAAATGATGATTTCCCAGCACTAAAAGCTCCAAATAATGCTACTGTAAATTGCTTCGTTTCTACACGCTGTCTTTTTCCAACTACTTCTTGCTGTAAATGTTTCAGTGTAGGCAATGGATCTAATATTGTTTCAGCTTTCTTCACTTTTTCTAATATACGCTGAATATTTAAAGCTGCCGTCCCTTTAATTTCTTCTTCACTAGCCATTTCGTTATCATTTACGATTTCTTGCTCTTGTAGCGTAAACTTCTCACTAACAATTTGTTTTTCACTTTGTAATATTTCGTCTATTCGCAATCCATCTGGTATAGAAATATGTTCATTCCAAACATCTCCTAAATAGCTCTCATATTCCTCATACGCCTGAATGTATTGTAATTTCGTTTCTTTTGCTGTTTGTAACATCGTGTATTTTTCAATCTCTTCTTCAATACGAGCAACTTCTATCTTCGCTTTTTTTTGCAATGTACCCGTACTTTTCCCAAAGATTTGCTGAGATTTCATAAAGTATCTTTTTTTCAACTCATTTGCAACATCAGCGGTATATAGAAGTAAGTAATCACCAGTAAAGCCAGCCCCTTGTTTAATTGTCTCAGCCAATAATTCCGGCCCGAAAGCAATCTCTAGAGCATATATGTCCTTCCCAATTTCCTCTGTAAATAATCCCTCTTCCTTTAAGAAGGTTACAATGAATTCTTTCACATGAAAATCAAGTTGCGTTTCAACAGTCTTTTGAAGGGTGGAATGAAAAGCATCCACACGTCTCTGTTTTTCTTGCTCCGTCTTTCCCTTCGCAAATAGCAAACCAACTTTAAATTTCGTTAATTTCGTTTCTAAATACTCATTTGCCAATTCTCTCATTTCAAATGGCATTAAATACGCGTTATCTAATATAGCTTGTAAACCTTTAATAAATTCATTTCTTACATCAGACGCTTTACTCGATGCTCGATTTTTATTTTCAATTAACTCTTCCTTCTTTTCAACAATCTCTGAAAGCGACAGCGGTAAGACTAATTCTTCCGCATATTTTATAAGCTGTTTTTCATTTTCAGAAAGAATAAATGAGAAATGTTCTTGCAGTAAATATTCTGTTTCTCGCTCCATTCCCTTACTTACATACTGCTCTTTTTCTTTCATGATAGAAGAGATTAGTACTTCTAAACTTTGAATCTCATTGTATGGATGATTCATCATTCGTAATGATGTATAAAAAATACCATCCACTTCAATATCCCAGTTAGCAAAAGATTGTTTTACACTTTCTCTATACTCTTCAAAAGATAGTTCATTTTCTTTATGTTTATCTATTTGGTTTACAACAAGATAAACCGTTTTATTACGTTGTTTCAATTCTTTAACAAATTGTAAGTTTACTTCTGATTGGACATGGTTATAATCCATCATGTAAAAAATAACATCTGCAAGATGCAGTGTTGATTCTGTTGCTAATTGGTGAGCATCATCTGTAGAATCAATTCCTGGCGTATCAACTAACATAACTCCGTCAGGAATCGGTGCATCATTTCGATAAATATGAACACCAATTACCTCATCACCGTCTTTACATATTTGTTTTAATTCTTCTGCTGAATATGCGCCGTCATATTCATACTGCTCTCCAGACTTAATCGTAACAACAACGCGATCAGAACCTTTTTCAATTTTAACGACATTAGCACTCGTTGGAATTGGACTTGTCGGTAGTAATTGCGCTTTATATAGATGATTCATCATCGTCGATTTCCCTGCCGAAAAATGACCACAAAAAGCTATCATAAGCTGTTCTTGTTTATATTTTTGAATCACTTCAAACAACTTCAAACTATTCTCTGCATCTCCATGTTTTTGCCACTCTTCATAAAAACAAACAAGTTTTTTCATACCGTTTGTTTGTACTATGTTTGTCATCCCCTTGTTCCCCTTTATCCAAGATGTATATACTTTATCCCGCTATTTGTGTGACAATAATCATTTAAGACTGAGCATCCCCATGATTACAGTTTCACTTTACTATCATACTAAATTTTCAGCATATTCTCATTAAAAATAAAAAAATCCCTTTCATTCTTTTTACAAATGAAAGGGATTTTATGTAATATTATTCATTTTGTTGTTCCTACTCCATTTAATACATACTTTGTAACACCAACATATATAGCAATCGTTCCTGCAACAAGTGCATACACCATATTAATACACCAACCTTTTTTGATAATGATTATCACTTTTGAATACATTTTATCATTAAAGAGAATCATTATCAACAAATTTCTAAAAAAGAAAGCTCCTTCGGGAAAAGGAGCTTTACTGCCTGTTTTAAAGAAGTTTAAAACTTGCTGTGCACTCTTATTATATCTCATAATACACAACTTAACAGCTTTAAAAATTGGAAATTACCTATATACCCTCCTCTTTACATTTTGTATAATAAAAGGGAATTACTTAACAAGGAGGAAAATAATGACACAAAATATTTCACAAGGCGAGAGGATACATTCCATCGATATTATTAGAGGAATAGCTGTACTAGGTATTTTTCTTGTTAACTGGCCTGTTATCGCTGGGATTGACTCACGTGATCTTTCAGGAGTTTATGAGGGGCTAGATAGCTATATCCGTCTATTTTACGATATGTTTATTCAAACCAAATTTTATACAATCTTTTCGTTTTTATTCGGCCTAGGCTTTTACATTTTTATGACTCGTGCTGAAGCGAAAACAGATCGCCCAAAAACTTTATTTGTTCGTCGCTTACTTATTTTATTATTATTTGGTTTCTTACATTACGTTCTTTTATGGGACGGAGACATTTTACATACTTATGCAATCGCTGGATTTTTCTTATTTTTATTTTATAAGAGAGAACCTCGTACCATTTTAATATGGGCAATCGTTTTATTAAGTATTTTTCAGTTTTTCATGCTAATCGCTAGTATAGTGGTTGCCTTAGTACCAAAGGCAGAGTTAGGGTTTTCCTTACCGATCATGCCACTTGAAGACTGGGTGTCACAAATACAAAATCGTTTCCATGCATTTTATTCTGAAGGAATTGGACTAAACGCATTCATGCTCCCAGAAACAGTTGGACTATTTTTACTTGGTTTATACGCCGGCAAAAAAGATATTTTCCGCCGCACGAAAGAGTTAGATCCAAAGCTTAAAAAATGGCAAATCATTATGTTCATTTTGACATTACCAATGTGGTTCTTCATGGTCCGTTACTTCTTATCAAAACCATCTTATGAACCATTTTATATGCAGGCCTTTACAATGTTTAGTGGAAAAACATTATTCATATTCTACATTTTCACGCTCATGCGTTTATTACAAAAAGAAAGATGGCAAACATTATTACGTCCGTTCCAATATGTCGGACGAATGGCGTTAACAAATTACATCACGCATACGATTGTTACGTTACTTGTATTCGGCCTATTTTTCAAAAATTATTATCCCGCTCCATTATGGGTGGGACCACTATTTTGCATCGGCTTTTATACGTTACAAATCTTTATTAGCCGCTGGTGGCTTTCACGTTACCAATATGGGCCACTTGAATACATTTGGCGCCTTGGTACGTACGGTAAGATGATGCCACTTAAAAAGAAAAGCAAGGTCTCATAATGAGACCTTGCTTTTTTACGCTTCTCTTACTACACTTTGCATCGAAACAGGCTCTTCTTTTACTTTCACTTTACGCTGCGGCACCATATTAAATACGATATTTAAAAGTACTGCTGACGCACTTCCTAGAACTATTCCGTTATCCGTTAAAATACGAATATTTTCAGGAAGCTGTGAGAATAACGTTGGAACAACTGTAACTCCAAGTCCGATTCCGACAGAACATGCGACAATTAATAAATTTTCTTGTTTTCCAAAATCAACACTGCTTAACATTTTAATACCATATGCCATAACCATACCGAACATTGCTAGCATTGCACCGCCAAGTACTGATTTCGGAATAATTGTTGTGATAGCTGCGATTTTTGGAATGAACCCAAGAACAATTAACATACCACCGCAAGTATAAATAATAACGCGATTTCTTACTCCAGTTAATTGAACAAGTCCTACGTTTTGAGAGTAAGTTGTATATGGAAATGCGTTAAAAATTCCACCTAAAACCATTGCTAATCCTTCTGCACGATAACCTTTTGTTAATTCTTTTTCACCGATCTTTTTATTACAAATATCAGATAATGCAAAATATACACCTGTTGCTTCTACAATCCCTACGCAAGCAACGAGAATCATTGTAATAATTGGTGTTAATTCAAATGTTGGTGTACCGAAGGAAAATGGCTGAATACCATGGAACCAATCTGCCTCTCCAACCGCTTGCAAGCTTACTTTCCCCATAAATGCCGCAGCAATTGTACCGAACAACAGACCAAGTAATATAGAGATTGAACGGATAAATCCGTCAAAGAAACGATACATAATGATGATAAATAATAAAACTCCAAATGCTAAAGCTAAATTTTCAAGACTTCCGAAATCTTTGCTGCCTACTCCTCCAGCCATATCATTAATAGCTGCTGGAACAAGTGTAACCCCAATGACTGTAACAACAGACCCTGTTACTACAGGAGGAAATAGTTTTACAAGTTTCCCAAATAATTTCGCGAAAATAACAACAAATAATCCCGCAGCAATAATTGCCCCATATATGGAAGACACACCGTATTGTTTACCAATTGCAATCATCGGTCCAACCGCTGTAAATGTACAACCAAGTACAACCGGAAGTCCAATACCGAAAAAGCGATTTGATAATGCTTGTAAAATCGTTGCAACGCCGCACATTAATAAGTCAATCGATACTAAATACGTTAATTCTTGTTGATTTAAACCAAGTCCTCCGCCGACAATAAGAGGAACAATAATTGCGCCAGCATACATGGCAAGCATGTGCTGCATACCAAGCGATGCTATTTTAAATGGGTGCTGCTTCATTGTTAATTCACCTCCGCAGTTTCTTGCTGTACAAATGTAACTGTGCCGTTATCAAGTGATGCAATTTCTGCTAGTGATTCAACACGAACACCCTGTTCACGCAGCTTCTTTCCTCCATCTTGAAATGCTTTTTCAATAACAATGCCAATTCCCGCAATACTTGCACCAGCTTGCTCTACTAAACTCATTAATCCTAAAGCAGCCTGGCCGTTTGCTAAAAAGTCATCAATGATTAACACACGATCATTTTCATCGATATGATTTCGAGATAATGAAATCTCGTTCGTTTCTTGTTTTGTAAATGAATATACTTTCGCCACATACATATTATCTTGTAACGTTAACGATTTACGTTTTCTTGCAAAGATTACTTTTACACCAAGCTCTAATGCAGCCATAACTGCTGGTGCAATGCCTGAAGATTCAATCGTCACGATTTTTGTAATGTTCTCTTCTTTAAAACGTTTAGCAAATTCTTTTCCGATCTCTTGCATAAGTACTGGGTCAATTTGATGATTTAAAAATGCATCTACCTTTAATACGTCACCAGATAAAACCTTTCCTTCGTTCAAAATCTTTTCTTGTAATACTTTCATGTTTGTTCCCCCTCTTATGCAATAAAAAACTCCAAAAGCCGCCACCACTCGTTACAAGTGAGAGACGCGCTTTTGGAGTTTCGCAAAAAAAGAATGCTAAACAAGCAAATATATTCGTCCTCACTCATAGTCAAAGTATTTACGGTACTTCGGTAGAAACTTGCAGGCCATATCCCCGCGATTATATGAGTGTAGCTAACTATTTATTTTATAGAAGGATTATAACGCACTTTTTATAATTTGGAAAGTATTTATTAAAAAAACACGTACAAATTTTACAAAAACACTATTTTCGTTCGAGTTTTGCAAACTCTTACATTCTCTATTATAGCTTCGTTAAAATGACTGGCCCATCTTTTGTAATCGCAATTGTATGCTCATATTGAGCTGATAATTTACCGTCCATCGTTCTTGCAGTCCATCCGTTTAAATCAACTTTAGAATATCGCATACCTACATTTACAATCGGCTCAATCGTAATTACCATTCCTTCTTGCAGCTTAGGCCCTTGCCCTGGTTTACCAAAATGAAAAATTGCTGGTTCTTCATGAATCTCTTTACCAATTCCATGTCCCGTAAAATCTCTTGCGACAGAAAAACCTTCAGCATTTGCATAACTTTCAATGGCATGGCCAATATCTCCTACATGATTACCGATTACCGCTTGATCAATCCCTTTGTACAATGCACTCTCAGCTACTAACAATAACCTTTCTGCTTCATTAGAAATATCGCCAACTGTATACGTCCATGCAGAATCTGAAAGCGCACCATTTAAGTTTACTACCATGTCAATTTTCACAATATCGCCTTCCTGTAAAGGTACATCTCTCGGGAAACCGTGACACATTTCATCGTTTACAGATGCACATATTGCATATGGATACCCGTTGTAACCTTTCTGTTCAGATGTAGCACCATGATCTCTTAAATACATTTCAACAAACGTATCAATTTCTTTTGTAGTTATACCTGGCTTCATCATTTTCGCAATTTCTTTATGACATGAAGCAAGTAATTTCCCAGATTCATGCATCAAATCTATTTCGTTTTTCGTTTTAATTGTAATCATACTATCTCTACCTCTCCTTACTAAACTTGCTATTTACTACTAAACTTCAATCATACACATCCTCTTCCAAAATTTCAAAACCTCCAATTACAGCGAGCACAAAAACAAACATCATTTATTGCTACATCAAAATAAAAAACAGAAGCTCTCCTCTGTTTTTTAATCATTTTTACATATATAATTCATTTTCAAAAACTCAAAACAACTACCATTTGTTTTCTGTATAAACGTTCCAACCGCTTCAAACCCTGCTCTTTTATACACTTTAATTGCTCTTTCATTAAATGTCGCTACTGATAGTGTTATATAGTTACAACCATATTTTTCTTCACTAAAATCTAGTCCAGCTTTTACGAACTTTAAACCGAATCCATTTCCAGTTATATTAGGTCTCATTCCTAGTCCGATATCAACCGTTCGACTATTCATTCTGAAAAAGCTAAAAAAGCCAATAAGAGTACCATTTTCCTTCACAGCAAATGTGTCGTCCCCTCTACTCTCATCATGTAAAAATTCAGCTAAATCTTCTTGATCTGCCTCTATATCATAAAAAGAATACTCCCCTTCATAATGCCAGTTGTATGCAATTTCTTCCGCTTCCGTTTGCGACATTACTGTAAATATATAGCCCATTTCTCACACTCCCTCATAAAAAAGAGCTGCAATTAAGCAGCTCCTGTGTTATAACTCATAAATCTCTTTATATTTAGCTTCTAAATAATCAGCTAAGTAGTTTGCATTTAACCCTTCACCTGTTACATCTTTTAAAATTTCAAGCGGCTTTTTCGTTTTACCATATTGGTGAATATTTGCTGTTAACCATTCACGAATTGGTGTTACGTTTCCTACTTCTAATAATGCATCAAAGTTCGGAATGTCTTTTATCATTCTTTCCTTAAATTGCGCTGCATACATATAACCAAGCGCATAAGATGGGAAGTATCCAAATGAACCACCAGCCCAGTGAACATCTTGCAATACACCTTGTGCATCGTTTTCTGGACGAATTCCTAAATATGCTTCCATCTTATCATTCCAAGCCGCTGGCAAATCCTTCACTTGTAATGTACCATCAAACAATTCTTTCTCAAGTTCATAACGAACCATGACGTGAAGCGGATATGTAAGCTCATCTGCTTCTATACGAATGAACGATGGCTTCGATTCGTTAATCGCATCATAAAACTCATCTACTGATATACCATTGAATTGACCCTCGCTATACTCTTTTAATAAATCATAATTTTTCTTCCAGAATGATTTATTACGACCGATAAAGTTCTCAAAGAATAATGATTGTGACTCATGAATACCCATAGATGTTCCACTACATAGCGGTGTACCTTCAAATTTCTCTGCAATATTTTGCTCATATACAGCATGACCACATTCATGAATTGTTCCAAACACTGCCATACGGAAATCTCTTTCGTCATAGCGTGTCGTAATACGAACATCCCCTCTATTTAATGTAATCTCAAATGGATGTACCGTTTCATCGAGACGACCTGCTTCAAAGTCATAATTCAATTGCTTTAATAGCTCTAATGTAAAGTTTTTTTGTTTTTCTTTTGAAAAATGTTCTGATAAAGCACTTGTCTTTAATCTCTTTTGCGACTCCGATATTTCTTTTACGAGCGGAACGATACGCTCACGTAGTTGACCAAATACGTGATCTAACACTTCTACTGTAATACCCGGCTCATACATATCTAATAATGTATTGTATTTATATGTTTCGTAACCCCAATATGTAATAAATTTCTTTTTAAATTCAACTATTTGTTCTAAATACGGACGGAACATTTCGAAATCAGATTTTTCGCGGGCTTCTTCCCACACACTCTCCGCTTTCGCTTCTAATTTCACATACGCTTCGTATTCAGCTTGTGGAATTTTCTTATTTCTATCATATTCTTTACGACACTCTTCAACCATTTTCTTTGTCGTTTCAGAAAGTTTGTCTTCACGTATTAAAGCTTCAAGCTCTGTTAAATAGTTCCCCATCTCATCTGAAGTCGACATGGCAAACACTTCTGATGAAAGCATACCAATTACTTCTGAACGCTGGTCTACACCTTTTTTAGGCGCACCTGTTCTCAAGTCCCAAAACATTAAGCTTAATGCTTCTCCGTAATTCTGTATCTTCTTCACATATGTTAAAAATTGTTTTTCTACTTCATATGTAGCTACTGTCATCGTATAAAAACCTCCTTTTTCTACCTCAAACTTAATTCGACATGGAAATCTAAATTCCTTTTATAATAGAAAAAAAGCTTGGCAAGCGCCAAGCTTTCTCCTTATAATTCTTTACCTTCTACTGGTAGTACGTTTTTCACCGCTTCTACCACTTTCTCATCTTCTGTATCAGATAAGAAGATTGATATAGCACCTTTATCGTCGCTCGTACGAATTAAACGGCCAATCCCTTGACGAAGACGTAAAATCATATATGGTACATCTACATCCCAGAATGGATCATTTACATGTTTACGCTTCGCTTCAAACACAGGATCGTTTGGAGGGAATGGTAATGACCAAATAATAACATGTGATAATGATGAGCCCGGAATATCTAAACCTTCCCATAAATGAACGGCACAAAGTACAGTCTCTTCTTCATTTTGGAAACGAGAAACGAGCTGACTAATTTCTTGATCCCCCTCATATAGGAACGGAACTGACATTTGCTCTTTACTTACATATTCTTTAAACGCTGCAAGCTCTTGTGTTGTACGGAATAATACAAGTGTACGTCCATTTGTTTTCTGTATATTTTCAAGTGTATATTGACACTTTCTTTCCCATTCATTTTCTTTCGTATGCGATAATAAGTTTACTGCCATTTGCTCCTCATAATCAAACGGTGAGGCAACTGAGAATGATAAGTAATCTTTTACCCCTAGGCTATTTGCTGTAAATGCGAACGAATCGTTGTTAGATAATGTAGCAGAAGAGAAAATATACGGAATCTTCTTTGAGAATACTTTTTCTTGTAACACTTCTTCAACTGCACGCGGCATAATAACTAACGTGAAGGCCCCATCACCTTCTTCACCCCATGTAATTACATTTTTCTCGTGCATGAACAGACGAAGCGAATGTTCTAACACATCTAAATGTTCATCAACGATATTTAAGTCGTATGTGTTTACTGTATGCATTTCACTTTCAAATACTAATGCGTCACCGACTTCACCGATTTTAGCATAAAGTCTATTCGCCTCTGCAGTTACCTTTTCTGTCACAGTAATTTCTAAACGATCAGAACCGGCAATTTCCTTTTTATTCTCTTGTAACACATCAAAGAATCGCTCTGTTTGCCAAATTGTTTCTTCCACTAAATGTGCAAACTCTTCGCGAATATCGTTTTGTAACAATCTCGTTAAAAGTTGCTCCATCATCGTTTGCTTTAAACGATACGTTAAAGCTTTTTGAGCTGCATATTCTACAAGATGTCCTTCATCGAATACAACACAGCTACTTTCAGGTAGTAATGGAATTTGTCCTTCACGTTTACGAGCATCGTACGTCCAAATATGATCCATATAGAAGTCTTGAGAGCAAATGATTAAATCTGCCGCTTTACGATAATGTTCACGAGAAAGAGTTTGTCCACAACGATGACGAGAATCACAAGTGAAGCAATCTTGGAAGTAATCCCAATTTACTTTTGACCATTCCTCATCATTTAAAAGCGGAAATTCTTTTCTGTCACCATAGTGAGTAAAGTTTTGCATCGTACCATGATCAAATACAAACTGTGGTAATTCATAATATACGTCTTCAATTACTTCTGGAGCACGCCCACTCATAACATCTTCTAGTTTTCGTAAACATAAATAATTATCCATTGATTTCGCAAGTCTTACATCAACAGATAGTCCTAATGCTTCAGATAACTTAGCAATGTCCCCTTCTTCTTTCACAAGCTGCTCAATTAACGTTTCGTCTGCACAAGCGATAATAGCTGGCTTCCCAGTATAACGTGCATAACAAATTGCATATAGAAGATATACAATTGTTTTCCCTGTTCCTACTCCCGCTTCTGCGAACATAACTTTTTTCTCTTGGAAAGCACGCTCTAACTGAAACGCCATAAAAATTTGTTCATCACGCTCTTCAAAGCCTTTTTCCGGAAGGATGTCGTAAAACACATCTCCAATCCACTCATTCAACTTATCATAAAAATTGTCTTGTTTTCCTACTTCAAATGGTAATCTCTTCTCAGTAAACATCCTTAGCCTCCAACCAAACAGTTTTTCTATAAAAAGATATAGCAGCTCCTACACATATGTATACAGCTACTTTCCCCTGTTGCAATACATAGAAATACACGAAAAAAAATTTTCCTTTCGAAAAAGGAAAATTTTCTTCTATATTAATGACTTTAAATACCGTTTATCAATCGCTGTTTCATGTGAAAGAGCTGATAAATATTCTTCCTGCGCTTTTTGTATTTCATCTACAATTACGCCATGACTATCCACTTCTTTTCCGAGCTCATCATACGTACGGTGAATAGCTTTTTGAATCATCGATAATTGGAAACTATCCATATCACTTCCTCCTTTACGCATTACATAATAGCCAGTATATGCACGCTGGAGGAGTTTTATACTATGAATTACGCGGTGGACGTTTTCCGAAGTATTGGTAGTAATCTGTACGGATAAATCCGTTAAACAGTTTACGCTTTTTCGATGCATCTTTTCCGTAACACTTCTCAAATGCCTCATAACTTGTTAATAAATACATTGACCACGTATCTAATGGGCGGAATACCTCTCCCATTTCTTTATATAATTTTTCAACAAGCGCTCTTTCACTTAAACGTTCTCCGTATGGAGGATTCGTTACAACATAGCCATAATCCTCTTTTGTCGTGAAATCTTTTACTTGCATTTGTTTAAATGATATAAGATCCCCTAATCCAACTTCTTCTGCGTTATCTTGAGCAACTCGAATCATACGATGGTCAATATCAGATCCAATGATTTGCAATGGTTGATTATAATTTGCTAAATCTTCAGCTTCTTGACGAGCTTCGCGCCAATTTTGTTTACCAACCCAGCCCCATTCATCCGATGCAAAGCCTCGGTTAAATCCTGGTGCGATATTTTGTCCAATTAACGCAGCTTCAATTGGAATTGTTCCAGATCCACAGAAAGGATCAACGAAAGGACGATCTGGCTTCCAGTTTGTTAACTTAATTAAAGACGCAGCTAATGTTTCTTTTAAAGGAGCTTCCCCTTGATCCATGCGGTATCCACGTTTATGAAGTCCTACACCACTCGCATCAATTGTTAATGTTGCAATATCCTTGAGCATTGCAATCTCAATACGGAATAACGGACCATCTTCTTCAAACCAAGTTGTACGTTTATATGTTGTTTTTAATTTTTCAACGACAGCTTTTTTAACGATACGTTGGCAATCCGAAACACTGAATAACTCAGATTTTAGAGATTTACCGATAACAGGGAACTCCCCGTTCTCCGGAATATAATCTCCCCAGTTTAATGCTTTCGTTTTTTCAAACAGCTCATCAAATGTTGTTGCTTTGAATTCGCCAACTTTAATTTTCACACGGTCCGCAGTACGTAACCATAAGTTCGTGCGACAAATCGCCTTTTCATCTGCTTCAAATGTTACTTTGCTGTTTTCTACTTGGCATTCATAACCAAGATCACGAACTTCTCGGGCAACTAACGCTTCAATACCCATTGCCGCTGTTGCAATTAAAGTAACTTTTCCCATTTGCATTCACCTCTTATGTATAATCAAACAATAATTAATAGCAATTTGTCCTATTAATTATTACATTTTACGAAGAATTATCTCATTAACCATTTTAACTCATAATTTATAACTTCATACAAATAAAAAGCCCTCCTCTAACAAAGGAGAGCTGAGTTATTTCATAGTTGGTTCATAACGTTCTGTAAGCCATGTTCTGTTCCTTTGTACTGCAAACGGCCCACGCCTCGTACTCCGGTGGTAATCATCTATCTACAGGTTATGAAAACCTGTCCTTTTCCGTCGTTCATTTCCTTAGAAAAGATTCCCCTACCATTATTTGGGTTTCTCGCTCGTGGGGTTTACCTCGTTCCACTCCTATCATTTCTTCAAGGACTTCGTCACTGTGGCACTTTAAAGGTAGTCAAACCATATCCGAAAGGACTTAGGTTTTTTCCCTGCCGTTAAACCAGCTTCACAGCCAGAATACCCTAGCTTATGACTTGGCTAGGCACGAACACTACGACCATCTCAGGTCGTGCGAGCATGGACTTTCCTCTACAACGTTGGCGTTGCAGCGATTACCCAAACGTTATGACAAACATTAGTATAGTGGAAACAAAAAGATTTTGCAATGTTTTTTTCTATGTAAACTACTTTAACCTTTTTGTTACCCTAATTTATTCGTATAACTTACTTCCAAATACAGCTTTTTCTAAATTAGATAGACGTTTTAAAATATCCGTATTCGTATTGTTATATACTGGTTGTGCAACTGGTGTTTGTACTGGTTGTTGCGGAACTTGTGTTGCCGCTACTTTTTGTTCTTCTAATTCACGTTTCAAACGAGCATTTTGTTGTTTTAATTGATCAAATTCCTTATGAAAAGCTTCATAATCTTTAATAATCATATCAAGAAACTTATCTACTTCTTCTTGTTGATAACCTCTCATACCTGTTTTAAATTCTTTTTCTAAAATATCTTTCGCTGTTAATTTAATTTTATCCGAAATCATTTTCTTCACCTCAAATTTTTGCCAAAGCTTTCATTAACTAAATTTTTTCAGAAACAACGCCTTTTGTCAATCAAATATACGAGTACTATATTACATATTACTCTGCATTATTCCACTGTTCCTCTTCCATTATATCTTGTAAATCAGAAAAAAGAATGAAATAACTGTGATAATTTTCTATTTCTCCTTTTTTCTTAGCTGCTTCTACAATATATTTAGGGCTCCCAGACTTTTCTTCATCATATACAGCTAAAAGTGCATCGCTTTTTTCAATAAAAAATTGATTCTTTAATTTAAATTGCTCTGGGCTTTCGTACTTCCGTTTCGTAATACTATCAATATGATCTGCTTGTGAAAGAATAAATTCGTAATATTCACGGTTATCTTCCTTCCAATTTTCCTCTTGTTCTAAAAAAGGAGTAAATACAGCTAATTTTAAATTTGGATATTCTACTTGAATTTCAAAAACAACTTCAGCAGCCCATAGCTCTACTCCTAACTGACCACTTATAATAACCCACTCCAAACCTTCTTCTACAAAAGCAGTTAACTTACGATGAAGCGCCTTTTTTATACACTCTACTCCTGGATGATCATTTTTAAATATTCCAAGTTCAAACGGCTTATATCCTGTTACAGCAACGACTTTCATATCAACACTCCAATTACAAAAAAAGAACTAGCATTTCGCTAGTTCTAACATATCATTTACTTTTTAAACATTCCACCAACGTTTGGTCCGATATTTGGTCCATATGGTGATACGTTCGGTCCTGGTCCATATGGTGATATTTGATGCCCATGGTGATGATGGCCATGACCGCATGGTCCACATCCACCGCCAAATCCACCAACAGATCCACCGCCAAATCCACCAACAGATCCACCGCCAAATCCTGGATCACCAGGATCTACAACGTTTACGTTCGAGTTTGTTTGTGGGAAGAAGCCTTGATTTTTAATTTGTTGATGATGTACGTGTGTTGTATGTGTTGGGAAAATGTGTGGCACCACCGTTGTTGAAAAAGAATGTGTTACGCATTGCTTAGTCGGATGAATGACAGGAGCAGTTGTACAAATAGGTCCTACAGGCTTATGCCCTCCAAAACAAGGATGACAATGATGCATAGTTTTTCTCTCCTCTCTCATAAAGAAAATCTGATTACTCTTTACAATATGAGAAAAGAGGTAAAGCCGTTTGTTATATACACCCATTTATTTCATAGAAATTTGACTATTGCCCTACTTCATACATAATACTATTATAGATACCCCCCACTATTATTTACCAAAAAAACCTCCAACTTGTTTCACAATACCCGTCACTTGATTCATCGCATTCATCATTTGTCCAGCTGTGTTCATCATTTTATTTACATCATAGTTGCCATCTGATGTTTTAAATTGGGAAACAAAGCTAGAAAATTGACTCGGTTGCTGTTGTTGCTTTTGTTTATTCATAGTTGGATACGGTTGTTTTGGTGGATAAAACATCGCTTGTTGATTTCCATAGGGAGATGGTGGCGGCATATAATATTGCGAATTGATATAAGGTTGTTGTTGATTCATGTAGGGTTGTTGTGATTGTGACTGCTGCTGTTGATTCATGTAGGGTTGTTGTGGTTGTGGTTGCTGATTCATGTAGGGTTGTTGTGATTGTGATTGTGGCTGCTGTTGTTGATTCCCAAACGACACTTCAAATGGTTGATAATAATTTTGGTTCCCATAATGAGGCTCGAAAGGATACATATTATATCGTAAATATGTATCCTCATTATATTGGTACATATTTTGCTGTGCATATGGATTTGTTTGCTGATATACATTAGGTTGTTGAAACATGCATACTCTCCTCCTTCACATAAGTTTCTACATATAGAATATGTACCTATAAAATAAAATGTGTGACGGAGTATCTGTCTGTTTTTGTCGGAAGTTTAAATTTTTAAAAAAATTAGAAAGTAAACCCTTCCATGCTATGATAATAAGGAAGAAGATTCTCATGGGGGAGGAATCAACATGGTATTAGGGGATTTAAAACAAGCGTTTTCTCAAAAAAAGGGGTACTGTACAGAAAGTTCAAATGAACTGCTAGACTTTGCGAGACATTGTTATCTCGAAGGAAAAATATGCATCTCAGATTACCGAACATTAATACGTGAATTAGAAATAAACGGCGCAACAAAACCTACAACAGCGACAGAAGCCTAAAAAAACAAGAGGGTTTTCCCCCTCTTGTTACTTACATTGATCTACGATATTTTGCAAAGTATACGAAATAGCTTGATGAGTTTCAAAGAAACGTTTACCTTTTCCCTTATTAACAAAACATTGTAGCACATTAGTTTGTAAATTCTCATACACTTGATCGATTTGTTGCACATGTATATACTTAGGCCGCTCTTCCTTTATCCATATATAAGCTAATTCTTTCCACACCTCTAACTCCGTATCTACCATATCAACAAATGGCTTCATATCCTTATAAAAATCATATTCATCCATTTCTCTTTTTTTTACATTGGCTTCATCATTATACTGCATTAACTTCTCCGAAGACTGGATTAATGCTTCATATTTCATTTTATTCCCACCTTATTATGCACTGACTACGACGTTTTGAAATGTCTTTACCCAGCTCCCTTTTTCTTCGTGATGCACTAATTTATTTTCCATATGCTCAATATGCATTTCTGTTATTTCTATCTTATTGCATATTTTTTCAACTTTATCCTTCAATGCGTGATTCATTCTAATCCCAATATTCATTTCCAGCAAATCGAGAGAACTTAACATTTGATCCATTTTTTTCATAACATCTTCCTTCTGAACCATCGCCATATTTAAAACGCCCCCTTCTTTGCCTTTCCTTTGTCATGTAATTTCGCCGATTGATTAGTTACTCCTGCTCACATGACAAAACTAGTTGATATTCGTCAAAGAAATCATTTTGTATGCCATTTTTAGAAATGGTAACAATACAAAAAGGAGGTGTATTACGATGGCAAAAAATAAAAATGAAAAAAAGAAAAAACAAAACAAACAACAAAACAAACCTGAGACTGGTAATCCAAAGCTTGATGGTCCAAATTTCCCCGCTACATAAAGTGAAACTTTAATCAGTGAGTGTTTTGTTCATCCCCACTGATTATTAGCCTTCACCAATCGAGCGTTTACGGACAGCAGGGCTTCCACCTAACTTCTTTGCTCCAGCCGAATTTTGAGGTGGGAGTTTTACCGCCCACAAATAGCTAATTTCCAGTCTAACCTTCCCTACTTGCTTTCAATAAGTGCTGAGGTTAAAGTCGTACTGCCAGCAAATAGCGAAGTAAAAAGTAATTTGTTGAAGAACATATTACTTTTAATCAAGAAGCCCCGCCTTCATGTAGGAAGGCGGGACTTTTTGATTATATCATGAACTCATCTATTCTTTTAACAAAACTACTTAATATAGAAAGAGTATGTATTTGCTCCCTCTTCATTTTATACCATTCTGTTATATTAATTCCTCCCTTTGGTTTTTCAAGTACAAATAACGACTCCACTTCCATCCCTTCACTAAACCAATCTTTTTCAATTAATTTTTCGTGAGCGACAATAGCGTACACATCTCTAAGAGCCGGTGTACTTGATTTTCTAATCTCTCTTATATTGCATTCATAATCCATCCTTGATCCCGTATGCCTAGTTTGCAATGCAAACTTATAAAAAGAATCTTTATACTTTGAATGAAATAATAACCAAGCTAACTTCTTCCCAAGTTCTATACGTTTTTGTAACGTTTCAAATTGATAAACTGAAAACCCATACATTCTCCCTTCCATCATTGGAAAAACAACTGCACTAATGTGAAGTATTTCTTGAAATTTGAACACTGCCGTATCAAATACATGTTTTTGAAAGTATGTATTCTCGATTACTGGTTTTTGAATTTTATTTTGTTCATTAATAATAAGTGCCGTCATAAGCCTATTGATATCTTTTTTCTCCCAGAAATATGACCATTCTTTTTCCATAAAAATTGATATGTTGAAAAATTGTAACAAATGAAATAGCGGCTCACATCGCCTTTTACTTTCTTCATACAGTAATAGTTGAGGAAATGCATCTAAGAAAATGAGCCAATTGGCTTTCTCATAACATAGAAATAATCGCCTCTTAACTGTTTGGGACAGAAGATTAGAATAATATTCTCCTTCTAAATCTGTCATATTCCATCCCCCATTCCTTGAGACCATACTTGCTAAAAAAGACCATCGGATTTCTTTATTTCTCAAATAATATTCTTGGTAAGATTGTGTACGTGAAATGTTATCCACGTTAGCTACATCCGTTCTCTCCTTAATATTAAGAACTATAGCTTTCTCCTCTTCTGTACACAAAATATCATTACGGTTTTGTTTAATTTTTTCGTAATCGTTCCAGCTAAACATGAATAAGTACCATACCTTTCTTGAAAAAGGTCACATCTTTTTTCATTTTTTGATATAATCACCTTTGTAAGTAATTCTTAACAAGTTGGGAGTGGACACAATATGACCATTCGTTACCCAAATGGAAAAAGGTACGATCAAGCTTCACAACCTCATAAGACACCAATAAAAAAACATACTTACAGTAATAGAGGTATGTCCCTTGAAGAGGAATTGAATGAAACCAATCAATATTACTTAACCCATAATATTGCATGCGTACATAAAAAACCTACACCTCTTCAAATTGTAAAAGTAGATTACCCCGCTCGAAGTGCTGCAGTGGTAAAAGAAGCGTATTTCAAACAACCTTCTACAACAGATTACAACGGTGTATACAAAGGGAAATACATCGATTTTGAAGCGAAAGAAACTAAAAATAAAACCAGTTTTCCACTTCAAAACTTCCACCTTCATCAAATTGAACATATGAAGCAAGTAGTCGCTCATAATGGAATTGCATTTGTTATTATTAAATTTACACTTTTTGATGAATTTTATTTATTAGATGCAAAACATATTATTGCATTTTGGAATCGTCAAAATACTGGTGGACGTAAATCGATTACAAAACAAGAAATAGAAGAGCATGGGTCTTTATTATCATGCGGTTATCACCCTCGAATTGATTATATCCGCGTACTAGACACGGTTTATTTTTCGTGATAGAGTCATCACTAAGGCTCTTTTTTCGACTTTTGGGGGAGAGAATGAAAGGTAGGAGAAAGTATAATGTCAGATAATTATCGTTCTCGTACAGAACGAAATCATGTAAAAAATCAAACGAAAGAAACTCATAAAGAAGAAAAGCCAAAGAAAAAAGGTTCCTTTTTCAAGAAATTCCTTATAGGTTGTCTACTTCTTGGTATCGTCGGCCTCGTAGCTGGCGTTTCGGCTTTCTTTGTTATGGTAAAGGACGCTCCGAAATTAGACAAATCAAAACTTGTCAATCCTTTATCAACAAAATTCCTTGATAAAAACGGGAATTTCTTCTATGAATACGGTGCTGAAAAACGAACCCATGTTACTTACGATCAAATTCCCAAAGTAATTGAAAGTGCATTCCTTGCGACTGAGGATGCTCGCTTCTATAAGCATGATGGAATTGATTTTAAACGTACTGGAATGGCAATTATGGAAAATGTCACTGGTGGCTTTGGCTCACAAGGTGGTAGTACGATTACACAGCAAGTAGTTAAAAACTATTTTCTAACGATGGACAAAACTGCAAAGAGAAAAGTGCAGGAATGGTACTTATCTTATAAGTTAGAGCAACAGTACTCAAAACATGAAATTTTAGAAATGTACTTAAATAAGATTAACTTAGGTAATCGCTCTTATGGTATTTCAACAGCGGCTAAAAAATATTACGGTAAAGATTTAAAAGACATACAATTACATGAAGCTGCAATGCTCGCCGGTTTACCCCAAGGTCCTAACATTTATGACCCAACAAAAGAAGAAAACGTTGAGCGAGCAACGAAACGTCGTAATATCGTATTATCTTTAATGAATCGACACGGGTATATAACGAAACAAGAAATGAATGACGCAATGCAAATCCCTGTAACACAAGGACTTCTTCCATCTTCAGAAGTGACTGAAATGAAGTACCAAGCATTTTTAGATGCTGTTGTAAAAGAAGTTGAAAAAGAATATCCGGATGTAAATATCGGTTCAGATGGTTTAACGATTCATACAACACTTGATCAAGATGCTCAAGATTACGCTGACAAAATTATGGATGGCAACCTTATTAAGTATCCGGACGATCAATTCCAAGGATCATTCGTATTTATGGATACACAGTCTGGAGAAGTTCGAGCAATTGGTGCTGGGCGTAAAGAAAGTAAGTCTACTTTCAAAGGTCATAATATGGCAACTGATTTAAAACGCCAAGTTGGTTCAACAATGAAACCAGTTTTCGATTATGGTCCAGCCGTTGAGAATCTTCAATGGTCTACTTATCATCAATTAAATGACTCTGACTATACTTACTCTGATGGCACAAAGATTAAAAATGCTACAGGTAGTTATAAAGGAGACGTTTCACTACGTGAAGCACTGAAAAAATCTTTAAATATCCCTGCTTTAAAGACAGCTCAAGCGGTTGGTCTTAATAAATCAAAAGACTTTGCTGAAGGTTTAGGCATGACATTTAAAGAAGGAAAGGTATATGAATCAACAGCAATCGGTAGTAACGATAGTTCTCCATTAGAATTAGCAGGTGCCTATGCAGCATTTGGAAATGATGGTGTTTATAATAAACCTCACTTCGTAAAAGAAGTTATCTTCCCAGACGGGAAAAAGAAAAGCTTTAAACCGAAAGAACAACGCGCAATGCACGACTATACAGCTTACATGATTACTGACGTTCTTCGTGACGTAGTAAAACCTGGTTCTGGTGGTACAGGTCCAACAGCATATGTTTCAGGTGTAGACGTAGCAGGTAAAACCGGAACACAAAACTTTGATAAGTCAGTTATAAAAAAATATGGTATCCCAGATGACGCAAACAGAGACAGCTGGTTCGCTGGATATACCCCACAATATACAATGACTGTATGGACTGGTTATGAAAAAGATGGCCCAGAAAATTACATTGGCGATCGCTCTACTAGAATTGCACAGCAAATGTTCCAAGTAATGATGAGCAAATTCGCTACAGATAACTCTCGTTTTGAACGTCCTTCTTCTGTTCAAGAAATAAACGGAGAGTTATACGTAAAAGGTGCGAAGAAAGATGCAATTAAACAAATTAAAGTAGATCCACCTAGTGGTCTTAATGTCGCTTTCGATGGAGCTAGCACAGTGACACTGAACTGGTCTGGACCATCATCAAATGTTGATGCATACGCAGCAAGCTATAAAGCTACTGACGGTTCTAGTGGTAGCTTGTCAGTAAGCGGTACGACTGCTACTCTTGGTGGTATTAAACCAGGTGTTACTTACAGCTTCTCTGTAGTAGCGAAAAAGGGTACTGGAACAAGTCCTGCAATTGGTGCATCATTCACCGCGCCTGGCGGAACTCCAGATGCGAAAAAAGCTGAGGAAGAGGCTAAGAAGAAGGCTGACGAAGAAGCTAAGAAAAAGGCTGACGAAGAGGCCCAGAAAAAGGCCAATGAAGATAAACTAAAACAAGAAGAGGCTACAAAAAAAGCTGAAGAAGATCAGCGTAAACAACAAGAGCAGCAACAGCAAGAACAACAACGTAAACAGCAAGAAGAAGCTCAAAAGAAAGCTGCTGAAGAAGAGGCTAAGAAGAAGGCTGACGAAGAAGCTAAGAAAAAAGCTGACGAAGAAGCTAAGAGAAAAGCTGACGAAGAAGCTAAGAGAAAAGCTGACGAAGAAGCTAGAAAAAAAGCTGAAGAAGAGCAGCACCAACAGAATACCGGAGGAGATACACCTCACGCAGACGGAGATGTTGTTACATCAGAGTCTTAATAACAAAAAAGAAGTCCTTACTCTTAACGAGAAAAGGACTTCTTTTTTGTTATCATTTTCTTAACATGTAGCTTTTCTATTTCAATATACAGCTGTGCTAATTGAATATATGAATGATAATTACTCGGTTTCTTTGTAATAAATGAGTATCGTTCTACAAAATTAACAGGTTGTGCTTCCAATTCATTCGTATTTACTTGCATCTCATTCAAACTATGAACAGGCTTCTCATTTAGCCAATATACAACCGATAGCAAGTGTGCTGCAAAAAGAATCATCGGGCCCTCAGCTTCTTGTTTTTTTCGGTTTCGAAATAGTGTAGCAATTTCTTCATGCCTGCTTTTCCATACATTTAACACCGCCGGAATACTTGTTTCAATTTCATTCCACGGCTCATATTGTCTTTCAATATCAAATATAAAGTAAGTATTTTGTATTATTTCTTCAAAAGACTGGTCTGTATTATACGTAATCGAATTTGCATTCTTTTTAAAAAATGGTACGTACCGAAACTCTTTCGGTATTTCTATAACTCGCTCCATCCTTTATTTCCCCTTCATTCGTTTCTTTCCTTCACGACATATTTCTAGTAATCGGCACTCTTCACATTGTGGTCGCTGCGCCTTACAGTAATAACGTCCAAAGAAAATCATACGGTGGTGTGTAACTCCCCACTCATCCATTGGAATTTTCTTCATCAATGTCTTTTCCACTTCTAACACAGAATCTTTCCATCTACAAATTGCTAACCGTTTACTTACTCTCTCTACATGCGTATCAACAGCAATCGCTGGAATTCCAAATGCTACCGAAACAACTACATTCGCTGTCTTTCTCCCTACTCCTGGTAATTTCGTCAGCTCGTCACGGTCTTCTGGAACTTTCCCGTTATAATCATCTAGTAACATCCGGCACAATTTTTGAATATTTTTCGCCTTATTTCTAAACAATCCAATGGATCGTATATCTTGTTGTAATTCTTCTAAAGACACACTTAAATAATCTTCTGGTGTTTTATATTTTTGAAATAAGTTTTTCGTCACTTTATTCACAAGTGCATCTGTACATTGTGCAGATAATGCCACTGCGATTACAAGTTCAAATGGATTATCATGAATTAATTCACAATGCGCTTCTGGATACATATCCGCCATTGTATCTAAACAATAACGAATTTGCGTTTTGTTCAACATATCTTTCCTCCTACACTACTGCTCCAACCAATTATAAAAAGGCACTTTCCCAGTA
This sequence comes from Bacillus sp. LBA3-1-1.1, assembly GCF_040676495.1. Classification (NCBI taxonomy): domain Bacteria; kingdom Bacillati; phylum Bacillota; class Bacilli; order Caryophanales; family Bacillaceae; genus Bacillus; species Bacillus sp. LBA3-1-1.1. Next base: position 84,911 of record NZ_JBEGIB010000012.1, on the reverse strand, counting down.
AATTTCGTCTCTTGTTTTGTCGTTTGTTGTGTGCGTTGTTGATTCGCTCTAAATTTCTGGCCTTGATTTTGTGCTTGATCTACCGTTTTAATTCCGTTCTTTTTCCACTCAAACAAAATACGATCAATATACCGGAAATTAAGTTTACCACTCATAACAGCTTCACGAAGAGCCGCTTGAATTAAATTTGGATGGTGTTGATCTTGATCTTCCCACATCCCTAATGTTTCACATTCAAATGGCGAAAGTGGTCTTCCGAATTCTTTTTCAAATACTGTATATAAATTTACTTGAATTTGTTTTTGTTCTTTTTGCTCTTCCTCTATAGATTCATTCATTAAAAAGTGCAATATTTTTTCCCACAGTGGTTGTAAAGAATAACTTTCACACATCATCGCTTCAGATCTTTGTCCACCTTCTAGTGCTAAAAAACCTTTTTGGATTAAAGTCTGAATCACTTCCATGCATTTCATTTCTGTTATCGTCATCCGTTCTGAAATCTCTGAAGGAGTCGGGAACGAATTACCTGATTCTAAAAATGTGTGTACATGAAGTACTACCATAAATTCCGTCTCATTTAAACCTAGCTTTTTATAATGCATCATAAGCAATTTAGGAATCGCTATGCTTCCCTGTTCAAACCATTGTAACATCATTTTCTTTTTCATCACCAAACACCTCGCTTTCTAGTATAACACACCTTTAGCAATTTCTTTTTGCCACAATTCGTCAAAAAAACCTCCCTATATATAGGGAGGTTTTTTGCCATTTACTACAAGAAACAGACGATTAAGCCTGTACTTTACTTTTCATGAACGTATGAATTCGTTCTAATGCTTTCTCAACTTGCTCAAGAGATGTCGCATACGATAATCGAACGTTATTTGGTGCACCAAATCCTGTACCTGGAACGAGAGCCACCTTTTCTTCTTCTAATAATGCTTTTGCCCACTCATCAACTGTATCATACCCAGCTAATGCTACGGCTTCTTTTACATTTGGGAATAAGTAAAAAGCACCTTGTGGCTTAATGCAAGTGAAACCAGGAATTTGAATTAATTTATCATAAATAATGTTCAATCTTTCTTCAAACGCTTGACGCATTATTTTTACAGGTTCTTGTGAGCCTGCATACGCAGCAATTGCACCGTATTGAGCAATTGAAGTAGGGTTTGACGTACTATGACTCGCTAAGTTCGTCATCGCCTTAATAAGCTGCTTATTTCCTGCTGCATATCCAATGCGCCAACCTGTCATAGAATGAGACTTAGATACACCATTAATAATAAGTGTTTGTTCTTTTAATGCATTAGAAAGCTGGGCAATTGAAGTATATTCCGCGTCACCATAAATTAATTTTTCATAAATCTCATCTGAAACGATTAAGATATCATGTTCTAAACATACTTCTCCAAGTTGTTGTAATTCTTCTTTGCTGTAAATCATCCCTGTTGGATTGCTCGGTGAATTAATAATAACTGCTTTCGTTTTCTCTGTAATTGCCTCACGCAGCTGCTTTGCTGTAATTTTGTACTCATTGCCTTCTAGACCTTCTACATAAACTGGCTTACCACCAGCAAGCTTTACTTGCTCAGGATAACTTACCCAATAAGGAGTTGGGATAATAACTTCATCTCCTTCATCAAGTAACACTTGGAATAATGTATATAATGCATGCTTGGCACCATTACATACAATAATTTCAGATGGATCATACGCAATTCCTTGATCACGAGTAAACTTCTTCACAATTTCTTGTTTTAACGCTTGTAATCCACCTGTTGGTGTATACTTCGTATGTCCTTCTAACATCGCTTTATGCGCAGCATCCATAATATGTTCTGGCGTATTAAAGTCAGGTTCTCCTGCTCCTAATGCAATTACATCATGACCTTCTGCTTTTAATGCTTGTGCCTTTGCTGTAATTTCTAAAGTTGCAGATGGTGTTAAAGCAGCTACTCGCTTTGCTAATTTCATTTGTAGTTCCCCCTACATCTATTTTTCAATGCTGTAGTGTCCAGCATAAACCCCATTTTGAAACTCTAAATAGTAATACGTATAACGATCTTCCTGATCAATATATGTAATTTCCCACAATGGAATATCGTTTTGAGCACCTAATTTTACTTTTATAATTTCTTTTGGTTTCGGCTTCGGCTCAGCACCTTCTCCTGTAGCTTGTTCAGCCAATTTTTGCAAAGCTTCTTTTTCAGAAATACCTTCGCTCTTTTTCTTCACAAGGACATTTCCTTTTTTATCAGGCACCCAAACAATAATTTGTTCTCCTTTTTCGTCTACACCTTGCACGACTGTATATGAAGAGTTTCCATTATAATAATCCACAGATTTTACCTTTGTAAGCTTTGCTTTTTCTTTAGCAATTTCTACAGATTTTGCCTCTTTAGGAATTTTCTTTTCCATTGCTTTATTATAAACATACGCCCCATATATTCCGCTAGCAACGATTACGATAACGATTGCAAAGATCCACTTTTTCATTGTATCACTACGTTCTGTAAATCGTAAATACAGCTGTATCTTTATCTTTTTCGTCTAATGCTAATCCGAACATGAGGTCCTGCTCTTTTAACGTACGATTCAAACTATCAACGATTTTATACAAGTCAGACGAATATTTAATACGCGTCGTTGATAGGACTTCGATTTTCTTATCCATGAAAAAAACTCCTCCGTTACATAAAAATTTCTAATTATAGAAGAACGCAATGCGGTTACAATAAGAGTACATTCTTTACAACCCCTGCTTCATCACCCATCTATTATAGCAGGACATGTACAGCAAAAAAAGGTTTCAAGTCGAAAACCAATACATTTTGTATACAAGAAGTAAGAAAAATAAAATTCCTCCTACCCACATTTTTTACGCCTGAAGTTTAAATGTACTTCAGGCGTATTTTTATTCCAATTTTATTCATTTGGCCGTTCCTTTAATTGTTCTAACAATTCTTCTAGAGGACCTTCATAGAGCGGGACAGTTGGGATTGATTGTAAAAAACGTTTTCCATAAGAAGAGCTTGTCAAACGACGATCTAATACAAATACAGTTCCCGTATCTGTATTTGTTCTAATAAGACGACCAAACCCTTGTTTGAAACGCAAGATTGCTTGCGGGAGCGCCAACTTAGCGAATACGTCTTCTCCTTGATTTTTTAACCACTCTCCTTTTGCTTCCATCATCGGCTGATGAGGAGGGGTAAAAGGAAGACGGACAATGACAAGACAACTCAGGGCATCTCCAGGTATATCTATCCCTTCCCAAAAACTACTTGTTCCTAACAAAATCGATTTGTCGAACTCCTGGAATTTGCGGATTAGACGACTTCGGCTCTTATTATTCACACTTTGCGTTAATAATAAATATCCTTCTAATGTCTCATCATTTTTCAAATTCGTATACGCTTCTTTCAACATTTCATACGAAGTGAATAAAACGAGCATTCTACCTTTTGTAGCTTTCGCTATTTTCGCAATATGTGCCGATATAGACTCAATATATTCTTCATTACTTGCTTTCTTAATAAAAGGTACATCCGTTGAAACCATTAATTTCATTTGCTCTTCAAAACGGAATGGTGATGGCACCTTTAATGTATTGGGAGCAAAATCATGTAAACCTAGCTCCTCTTTTATATAGTCGAATGAATCATTAACTGTTAACGTTGCTGATGTGAAAATAACACTCTTTTTCTGGGTTAAAAATTCATCAGCAAATCTTTCGCCAATATGAACGGGCTGCGCATATAAAACTGTTGAATGAATCGTTCCCTTCGTTTCAGTCTCCATCCATGTCACGTATGAATTTTTTTCTAAAATGAGTAATTGTAAAGATTGTGCCATCTTTCTCAACAACCCAATTAAATGCATAAATTCACCTGTAACGACATGCATCTCCCATTCTAATTTACTTTGCAATATTTCAACTTGCTTCTCAAGTGTAGTCAATAACTTTCTTACATCATACACAAATCGATTTGTTAACTCAGTAATGCTATCCCATAACTTACCTTTCTCTACTTCCGTGTTATATCGATAAATGAGTGGCATATTGCTCATCCCTTGTTCCTGCTTTGTTTGTTTAAATACGAAAGTCCGTAACATTTGAAATAGTTCATCCGCATCAAATTTCAATTCCTTCAAACTATGACTCACCATACGGAAAGTCGAACGAGATGCTTGCTCTGATTTTTTCATCATTTTATATACTTTAGAAAGTACATCATCTGTTTCTAGCGTACCAAGACGAGATAAAGCTAATTGAAAATACATGCATGAGAACTGTTCACCTAATGTTCTACTCGCCGCTTCCTCGATATGATGAGCTTCATCAAAAATAATATGTTCACATGAAGCAAACAGTGGTTCTTCACTTGAAAAATCTTGAAATAATAACGCATGATTTGTAATAACGATATCTGCAAATAATGCTTTATTCTTTGCTCTTTGATAAAAACAACGACTATACCAGTTGCTTTGCATCCCGCCTGGACTATGTACATCACTACAAATACGGTTCCAAAGTAACTTGCCGCCCTCAGGAATATTTAATTCATCACGATCGCCAGTTTCCGTTTGCAATAACCATACTAAAATTTTTGCCTTTGTGAGCGCCATATCATAATTTTTCTCTTCCTCTTGCAAAGCATATTCAAATTTGTGTAGACAAAGATAATGCTTTCTTCCTTTCAGAAGAGCTACTTCAAATGAAAATGACATTATTTTCTGTAATAACGGTATTTCTTTTTCTAGTATTTGTTGTTGCAGTTGTACAGTTTGTGTACTTATAATGACAGGTTCTTCTTTTTTCTTTGCAAAATAAATACTTGGAAGTAAATATGCAAGTGTCTTCCCCGTACCTGTTCCTGCTTCAATAAGTGAAAACCTAGAATCTCTTAGTGCTGTATATATTTCCTTCATCATAATCTGTTGGCTTTCTCTTTTTTGAAACTTTGGCATACTTAACTCAAGTTTATCCATTGTCTTATGTAAGAAAGCATCAAATTTAGATGAGCATGTTTCACTGAGACTTAAAGAATAATTCCGCTTTCGAAGCGCAATATTTCGATACACTTCATACCCCTCTGCCCTTTCTTTACCATGCATCATTTTCTTTAAAATATTTTCAGAAAGCACATCAGCTATATCACTTTGGAAAACATCACTTAATTCATAAAGCGATTGCAACGTGACAAGCGGTAACTTTTCGATTTCATTTAAAAATTGTATAAACAATTCCGCTGTTGCAAGAGCATCACTATCCGCACGATGTGGTTGATCGTGCTCTAGTTCATGTTTCTTAGCTAAATCACGTAATTTATAACTATCAGCTGTCGGCAAAAGAATTTGCGCCAACTCAACTGTATCAACTTTTGGGCAATGTACTTCTGTATATCCAGCCTGCCTTAATTCTTCCGTTAAAAAATTCCAATCAAAGTGAACGTTATGTGCAACGAAAGCTGCACCTTGTAATAGCTCAACAATCATCGGGGCTACATCTTGAAATAACGGGGCTTGCTTAACCAAACTCTCATCAATCCCTGTTAATTCTGTAATAAATGGTGGAATCTCTCTCTTCGGATTAATAAAAGATGAAAAAATCTCTAATATCTCTCCATCTTCCACTACAACAGCCGCAATTTGGGTGATTTTATCCTTCCCATCCTTCCAGGAGTTCCCTGTCGTCTCTAAATCAACAACGACATAACGCTTACTCATATATGTAACACCTCAATTTCTTGCCTATCAAACACAAAATTATATAATGTTACTATACCACGTTTTATCTCATCTTAATGAAAAGATGCACAAAAAAGCTATCTCCAGAATAGAGATAGCCTTCCTACTTATAATATCGTGCCCGCTTTTTCAGCACCTAACATTTCAATAATTTGATTATCATCGTCTAACACTGCAATTTTTGGCTCTTGTTTATGAACATTTTCTTCTGCCACTAAGCCGTAGCAAATAATAATAACTTTATCTCCGGGCTGTACAAGCCTTGCAGCTGCACCATTTAAACAAACAACACCACTACCGCGTTCTCCTTTAATAACATATGTCTCTAAGCGAGCACCATTATTGTTATTTACAATTTGTACTTTTTCATTTTCTACAATATTTACTGCATCCATTAAATCTTCATCAATTGTAATACTACCTACATAATTTAAATTTGCTTCTGTTACTGTTGCGCGATGTAACTTCGCTCTCATCATTGTGCGAAACATAGATGCTCCCCCTTATTTAACCGTTACTGTTATATTGTCAATTAATCGTACATTCTCAAATTTAACTGCAATTGCTAAAATGATTCGTCCTTCAATTTTATCCATTACTTGTAGTGAAGGATATGCATATAAATCAGCATAATCTACAGTGCCTTTCGTATATGTCTCAATATACTCTTGCACAAGAGTTGTAATGATTTCTGAATTACGTTCGCCTGCCTCAATGTTTTCTTTCGCTATACATAGACTGCGGTATAAATGAGAAGCCTCTTCACGCTCTTCTTGTGATAAGTACACATTACGAGAACTTTTCGCTAATCCGTCCTCTTCCCTTACAATATCCACTGGTACAATCGTAACTGGAATATTAAAATCAGCAACAAACCCTTCAATGACAGCGACTTGCTGTGCATCTTTCATACCGAAATAAGCACGCGTTGGCAATGTGATATTAAATAGTTTCATTAGTACAGTCGCAACACCAGCGAAATGACCAGGTCTTTGTTTGCCACATAATACGTCGGTACGCTTCACAACTTCTACTGTTGTCGTTTGTTCTGCTGGATACATTTCTTCTACACTCGGATAAAATAAATAATCAACACCATTTTCTTTTGCTACATTTTCGTCTCTATCAATATCACGTGGGTATCGATCTAAATCTTCGTTCGGCCCAAACTGTAGTGGGTTTACAAATACACTTAAAACTACAATTTCATTTTCTTCCCTTGCCTTACGTAATAAAGTAGCATGCCCTTCGTGTAAATACCCCATCGTTGGAACAAAACCGATACTTTTTCCACTTGTACGAAGTTCGTTTGTAATTTGCTGCATCTCTTGCACTGTAGTTATGATTTTCATTATTGTTTTCCTCCGTATAACGCTAAGCATTCTTCCTCTTTCATTGTGAATGAATGTTTTTCTTCAGGAAATTGCCCTGTCTTTACTTCAGTAACGTATTGCGAAATCCCTCGCACAATCTCCTCTTGAACAGACGTATATTGCTTCACAAATTTCGGAACACGATTTACGCCGTACGAGATAAGATCATGGTATACAAGAACTTGCCCATCTACTTTTTTTCCTGCTCCAATTCCGATTGTAGGAATTGTTAACTGCTCTGAAATAAGTTCTGCTAATTGCATTGGCACACACTCTAACACAAGTGCTATTGCACCAGCTTCCTCACATTTCTTCGCATCTTCTATTAATTTTTTTGCACTTTCAGCATCTTTCCCTTGTACTTTATACCCACCTAGCACTCCTACAGATTGAGGAGTTAAACCTAAATGCGCCACAACGGGAACTCCCGCATTCGTTAAGTAATGAATAGTTGATATAACTTCTCCAGCACCTTCTACCTTTAATGCATGTGCCCCGCTCTCTTGAACAATGCGACGTGCATTAACCATCGTATCCTGCAATGAGACATGATAAGACATAAATGGCATATCAGTTACAATAAACGTCTCTTTCGCTCCGCGGCGTACAGCTTTCGTATGATGAATCATATCCTCTACTGTTACTGGAACTGTTGAATCATACCCAAGTACAACCATTCCTAGAGAATCACCCACTAAAATCATATCGACTTTAGCTTCTTCTGCTAATTTAGCAGATGGATAATCATACGCCGTTAGCATTGTAATCGGCTCACCTTGCTCTTTCATTTTCAAAAAATCTGTTTTTGTTTTCAAAAACTACTCCTCCTTTATGCAGGAGAGAGGAGATGGCCGAAATCATATAAAAAACCCCTCTGGCCATAAAAGGGCAGAAGGGTTGTGTGTTAGTCGGCATTATTCATCCCTCTGTCCCAGTCCGTTATTGGATCAAGGCAGAATCCAAATTATTATTTTTTCATACTGCGTAAAATAATGGTGCAGTTCGCTTTGATACTGCCCATATTCGAACTAATTATAGCAAACTCTGAAAAGGAATTGCTACATTTTTTTGAAAAAATAATTTTCTATTCCTATTACGGTATGTGAAATTTATCAGTATCTAAATGACAAAAAGAAGCTCCAAAATAGGAACTTCTTTTACTTAATTTCTATATCGGCAGAATGAATGTGGTGCACTTGTCCTTGATGATCCTCAAGTAACAATACACCATCCTCCGTAATCCCTTTTGCTAGCCCATTAATAGTTTCCTTCATCGTTCGAGCTGTAATTTCTTTTCCGATACTTACTGCGTAACTTTCCCACAGAATTTTAATAACAGAGAAGCCATTTTTTAAATACTCTTCATACAATTTCTCTAGTTGCAAGAAAATTTGTTGCATAAGTTCCGCACGAACAATCGGCTTACCCGATTCAATTGCTAATGAAGTTGCAATTTGCTGAATTTCCTCATCAAAATGTTCTTGTTTCTGATTTGCATTAATGCCAATTCCCATAATAACAGCATTAATTTTATCTGGATCAGCTTGCATCTCCGTTAATATACCGACAGCTTTTTTCCCTTGAATTAAAATATCATTTGGCCATTTAATCCCTACGTTTACACCGGTACATTTTTCAATTGCTTGCGCTACGCTAACAGCCGCTAATAAAGTAAGCTGCGGGGCGTGATGAACTGGAATAGATGGACGCAAAATAATACTCATCCAAATTCCTGTTCCTTTTGGAGAATACCATTTTCTACTTAGACGCCCTCTACCTGCTGTTTGTTGTTCAGCAACAACAATTGTTCCCTCTTCTGCGCCTTCATAAGCAAGTCTTGCTGCAATATGCTGAGTAGATTCAACCGACTCTTCAAAATAAACCGTTCTACCGATACGCTCTGTTTGTAATCCTAATTGAATCTCATTAGCAGTTACTTTATCTGGTTTACTAGCAATTCGGTACCCTAAGCGGCGTACAGCTTCTAGTTCATACCCTTCATTACGAAGATCCTCCATATGCTTCCATACAGCGGTTCTCGAACAGCCAAGTTTGTCACTAAGTGTTTGACCAGATACAAATGCACCATCTGCTTCAGAAAAAACTTGTAATAACTGCTTTCTTATAGTAGATTGCATTTTTCTAGCCACTCCCTTATATTCTCTTTCTTATTGACTAAATCTCCTTGTACGATTGCTTCTTCAATGTTTTGAAGCACTTCGGCAACCCACGGACCTGGCTTTTTATCTGCCCAGCTTAATAAATCGTTACCAGTCACATTCATTTCTTGACGATTTTTTATCGGCAATGCATGAAATAATGATTGTACTTGCTTAACAGACGCGCTATTATAACTTTCTATTATCGCTTCATATACTCTTTCTGCCATTTCAGCGATGTGAATTCCAGTTTTATAAAGAAGGACTGTATCCCATTCCTTCTCCTTTCTAGAACGAATTGCTAATAAAACCGCTACAATATCCTTAATCTTTTTATTCGAGAACTTCCATTGACGTAAAAAGACAGCTGGATGCTCTTCTCCGATACAATATAAGAAAAATGCCCACGCCTCAATATCTGTTTCAAAAGAATCCCATTTATACTGCGTAGCTTTCAAGAGCCTTTCTTCTGACATTTGTAAATATGGCAGATGAGAAAATAGCTTCGTTTCTACCAATTCTTGAAGCCCTTTCACACAATACATACCCGTCAATAACTTTTCGAACTCAACTGTAATTCTTTCAATCGCTATATGTTCGAGCAAATGCCCATACGTTTCAATTGCTTGTTTCGTCTTTGTTTCCAAAGAGAAACCTAACGTACTTACGAACCGAATACCACGCATCATTCGCAGTGCATCTTCTTGAAAACGGTCTGCAGCATCTCCAACCGTTGTAATTTCCTTCAGACGAATCGCTTCTTGCCCAGCAAATAAATCAATCATTTCGCCTTCCACTGTCATTGCAATTGCATTCATTGTGAAATCACGTCGTTTTAAATCCTCTTCTAATGAACGGACAAATTGAACACTACTAGGTCTCCGAAAATCTTCATATTCGCTTTCTGTTCGAAAAGTAGTTACCTCATACGGTTCACCATTTTCTACAACAATTACAGTTCCATGCTCAAGACCAACCGGAACATGTCTTGGGAAAATAGCCATTACTTCTTCTGGTAAGGCAGAGGTTGCGATATCGATATCTCCAATTGGTCTATCGATAATAAGATCGCGTACACTTCCACCAACGAAGTAAGCCTCATGTCCGTGCTGTTTTAATATCTCAATAATTGAACTAGCTTTTTTAAATCTTTCCATTCTTGTCATCCCTTAGTATGTCATAATAAATCGCCTCATACTGTGAAACGATTTTTTCCGAACGAAACTGCTCATATACAGATTTCATCGCCCGCTCCCCCATATTACGGTGAAGTTCTTCATTTTCTAGTAGTTGAATTGCTTGCTTAGCTATTCCATCTGTATCTCCAACTTCACATATATATCCTGTTTCACCATGTTGAATGACCTCTGGAATGCCCCCAACCCTCGTTCCGATACTAGGCACACCACACGCCATCGCTTCTAATATAACGAGACCAAAACTTTCCTTTTCTGATAAAAGTAGCATTAAATCACTCATCGCAAGAAGCTCTGCAACATTATCTTGCTTTCCTAGGAATAAGACACGTTCCTCAATATGTAAACTTTTCACCAATTGTAAAATAGTACAGAACTCTGGTCCATCCCCAACAAGAAGCAATTTCGCATCTACTCCCTTTACAATTTTGGCAAATGACTGCACAACATCCTGTACACGCTTAACCTTTCGGAAATTTGAAATATGAATCAACACTTTTTCATTTTCTCGTATACCATATTCTTTTTTTAATTGAGACATATCACGTTTGAAATACACACGTTCGTCTACAAAATTGTATACCGTCTCAATTTCTTTATCTGGTTTTACAAGTTCATTCGTTTCTTCAATTAACGAATGTGACACAGCAGTAACTACATCAGATTGTTCAATACCAAAGCGAATTAAATTATTTAACGAAGGGTCGGAACCTAACACAGTAATATCTGTTCCATGTAAGGTTGTAACAATTTTAATACGCTCTCCAATCATTTGTTTTGCTAAATATGCACAAATAGCATGAGGGATTGCATAATGCACATGTAAAATATCAAGATTTTCTCTTTGAGCAACCTCGGCCATTTTACTTGCTAACGCTAAATCGTAAGGTGGATATTGAAATACTGAATATTGATTTACTGCTACTTCGTGAAAATAAATGTTTGGATACACTTTATTTAACCGGAATGGTACACCCGATGTAATAAAATGAATTTCATGCCCACGTTCCGCCAATTGCTTTCCTAATTCCGTTCCAACCACACCAGAACCACCTACAGAAGGATAACATGTAATACCTATTTTCAATCTCATTTACATCCCCCTATTAAATCAGCATGTAATAAAACCGGTTTCTTACTCATAAATCCTTCGGCATACATCACTCCAACTTCTTTCCCAAACATCTTCTCACGAGCAATTACTGTTTCAACGTAACCTTCAGTTAATGGTGTCTTAACACCATCACTTCCTGTTGAAAACTGACTTTCATACGCTTCTAACGCCTCCACCTTTTCAGAAAGGTATTCACTAATATCTATACAAAAATTCGGTTTATGAAAACCATTAATCATATAATTATAAAAAGACTCTACACGGTGCGGCGAAATCTCAGGCATATATTTACGAATTCCCGCTGAGAAGATAGCTTCTTCCACAAGTTTCGCGCAATTAGCATGGTCTGGATGACGATCTTCGTAATATGGTGCGAAAATTAGCGTCGGTTTATATGTACGAATAACCTTTACAATTTCACGTATATATTCTTCTTTCATATACAAACCACGGTCTGGCATTGCTAAATTAATTCTCGTTTTTACTCCCATAATACGAGCTGCAGCTTTTGCTTCTTCTTTTCTTAGTTCTACCGTTCCATTTGAAGAAAGATCAGCTTCTGTTAAATCGCAAATACCTACTTCATATCCTTGTTTCGTATACTTTGCAATGGTACCTGCCATGCCGATTTCAACATCATCGGCATGAGCACCAAACGCTAATATATGTAATCCACTCATAATTGTTCCCCTCATTTTCTTAACTTTCGGTAATCTAAATCTCCCCGCTCTAATGCATGCATTAGCATTTCAGCACTTGCCATATTCGTTGCTAGTGGGATGGCGTATACATCACATAAACGAAGTAACGCATTGACATCAGGTTCATGCGGCTGCGCTGTTAGTGGATCCCGGAAAAAAATCACCATATCCATCTCATTTTTTGCAATCATAGCACCAATTTCTTGGTCGCCACCAAGAGGACCAGATTGATATCTTGTTACAACTAAACCAGTTGCCTCCATAATACGAAGGCCTGTCGTTCCTGTTGCAAAAAGTTCATGTTTTTCAAAGATTGGTTTATATGCGTACGCAAACGAAACCATATCATCTTTCTTTTTGTCATGTGCGATTAAGGCAATTTTCATCCGTTGTCTCCCCTTTAGTCGATAATATTTTCTAAACCGTACACAAGATGATCAAGGTTCATTACTGTTTCAATTGATAGTTTTACACCTGACATAAATGATGCACGATTGAATGAATCATGACGAACTGTTAACATTTGTCCATCTCCGCCGAACATGACTTCTTGGTGTGCAATAAGCCCTGGTAGACGTACGCTATGAATGTGAATACCGTCTACATTTGCACCACGTGCTCCTTCTAATTGTTCTGTTTCATTAGGGTGTCCTTGCTCTTTTGGCACACGATTTTGACGGATTAATTCTACTGTTTTTACAGCCGTACCTGATGGTGCGTCTAATTTTTGGTCATGGTGTAATTCAATTACTTCAACATCTTGGAAGTACTTCGCTGCCATTTGTGAAAATTTCATCATAAGAACTGCACCAATTGCAAAGTTTGGAGCGATAATTGTTCCTACTTCTTTTTCTTTTGCATTTTCTGTTAATTGCTTTAGTTCTTCTTCAGTAAATCCAGTTGTACCAATAACAGATCGAAGCCCACGTTCAACTGCAAGTGTCACGTGTTTCTTTCCAATTTCTGGTGTTGTTAAATCTAACAATACATCTGCTTCTACTTCATCTAAACAAGTATGTAAATCCGCGTAAATAGGTGCATCTAGCGCTGGCATTCCAGGTAAATCAGAAATTTTTTCTCCGCCATGCTTATAATCAATTGCTGCTACTAAATTGAAATGCGCTGTTCTTTCCATTAGAAGGACTGCTTCATGTCCCATACGCCCTCTTGGTCCAGCGATAATTACTTTAATTTCTTTCATTATTCTTTCTCTCCCTCATCAATACGTGTCCAGCGATCTTTATCACGTGTATTAAATTTTTCCATTACAATGTTATGCGCTGTTTCTAAATCAATATTTAAACTATTTGCCATACAAATCATAACAAATAATACATCTCCAAGCTCTTCTTCAATACTGCGTTCTATCTCAGTCGTTTTCTTCGGTTTCTCACCATAATAATGATTAACCTCTCTTGCAAGCTCTCCCATTTCTTCCGTTAAACGAGCCATCATTGCAAGCGGACTAAAATAACCTTCTTTAAATTGACCGATATATGCATCTACTTCCTTCTGCATATCTTTCATCGTTTTTGCTTCCATACTAGTCACCTCTTATTCCTTCCTCTTTCATGTTAGCCAATTCATCGCGATTTGACAAATATTATTCCCCGCAAAACACATATTTGCTACCCTTTTTTGGATAGACTATAGTCAACTCCTCCCACTGAGTTGAAACGTTTCAGTAGAGGCTTGAGTTAGAACGCTAGGTCTTTTCGTCTATCAAGAGCAGTTCTTCCTTATGGAAGAAGCCACCACTCAGATGACTCCGGCGTGTGCTACAAGCCCCGACAAGTCGAGTACACATGGATGGTTGACGCACCCACTAAGCTATGCACGAAGCAACAGCCTTACGTTTTTGTACTTCTAATAGAACCGGCGTTTTCACTTTAAGATTGCCATCCAATTCTACAACTTTTGATTTTTGCAATGTATTCAATGCACCATTAATATCAGCATGGATACATGTGCCTGCTTTACTTTGGTACAGACCACGAGTGATTCGTTTGCCACTAAATCTATAATGTGTCCTATCATCCTTAGACCAAACAGGAATCCTATCTTTGTCTAGGAAACTGGCTTTTGAAGTATAATTTTCTTCTTGTTTCAAAAATCGGATGCCTTCTTTTACACATTTATTCTCAATTGCGGCAACCAGTTTATGAAATGGGATTTGAACAAATGTTTGATTATTCCTTTTTCCCATATCAGATTTTTGTTTCCAACCAGCGTTATACCCTACGACAACTGTATCTATGTTGCATTCTTTCACTTTTTTGAACAACAGGCCTACAGTTTGTGAAATGTAACCATTTATTTGTCTTTCCCGTTTATGCCAAAGTGCAGCCATTTTGTTCGTTACAACGCGTTTAGAAAGTCCATTTTCCACATTTTTCAGTTGTAGATTACGTATCATTTTGTTGAAATACCGGTTAATGGATTTTAATTTTTTTCCATCAATTAAAAATGCATCACCTGTATTTGTTACGCAACTTAATAACCGATCTACACCTAAATCGCAACTCAAAGCGTTACTAGTAGTCGTGGAGTGTTTCTTCATTTGAGAAACGTGCATTTCATATGTGTAATGCACCTCAAAGAACCGGCCTTTTTGCTTCGGCACAATCTCAATGTAGGAGATTTTTTTATTTCTTAAGTTTTTAGGCATACGTATTTTAATGGAACCGAATTTTTTTCTAAATGCAACATTCATCGGAATCATCCAATACCCGTTATCATCCACTTTTGGAACTTGATAGATTTCAATGATACGTTTGTCAGTTGAACGAGAATAATTCGGAAACTTAGGACGACCTGTGTAGGTTTCAGGTTTTTTCTTCCACTGTTCCCATGCTTTAAAAAAGCTCTTCACTTCTGTAAATAAGGCTCTACGAATCGCTTGAACAGAGTTTGATTGAATGCCCGAGTAGTTCATATCGGCTTGCATAGCAGTGTCTACTTCTTTTACAGTAGCCATTTTATTATGGTTCAAATAATTTTGTTTAATCGTGTACAATCCAACATTTCGCAATGCTTTTGAACTATGTGACATGCGTTGCAGTAAACGGAATTCTTTCGCAGTAAGGCAAGCTCGTCCGATATTTTGTTTTTGAGTGAATCGTTGCAGGTTTTCACTTTTCTTTTGTTTACGTAATACTTTCACTGCTTTCTTTTTAGCCATTGTTTTCACCACCTTTCTTAGAAGGTTCATTACTATTGACAAATCAATATTGGAACTGAACGGAACAAAATGTGAACATAGTCTTCATCGTGATTCCTTTTGATTCAAGTAACCGAATGATTATTATTATCCAATTTCGTTTTCTTACGATATATTCCCTCTTTATCTACGACAGATTATATCGTAAGATAAAAAGAAACAAATATTCGCCCTCAAAAAAATTGTTATGAACGAAAAAAAGTGTTTGGTCTACCTTCTGACGGCAATTCCTCTCCACCTTAATTGTTGGGTTTCACCCGTAACACAAATCAGATGGAATCTTCTTGCCTAAAGGAATAAAGTGAAACTTTCTTTTGCGATTTTACAGCCTGCACTATTTTTACTAACAACTAGAAATTACTTATCATTATGTTTTACCGTATCAGCGGAGCAATGCAATCTACATAATTAGGGGGATTTCTATATGAAAGCAAACTTGAAGATTCGAAATATCATTTTTATTTTAATCGGTTCCGCTATTTTTTCTTTCGGTATTGTAAATATCAATATTGAAAACCATCTTGCAGAGGGTGGGTTTACCGGTATTACGCTATTATTATATTTTCTATTTTCGCTTGACCCTTCCTATACAAACTTAATTTTAAATATCCCTATATTTTTTATTGGTTGGAAGTTACTCGGCCGAACAACATTTTTATATACATTAATCGGTACATTTAGCGTATCTTTATTCCTATGGATTTTCCAGCGCTACGAAGTACTCAACTTACATTTAAACTTGCAAAATGATATGACACTGGCTGCTTTATTCGCAGGGGCATTTATCGGTATAGGACTTGGAATTATATTTAAATATGGCGGGACTACTGGTGGCGTTGATATTATCGCAAGATTAGCCCACAAATATGTTGGCTGGAGTATGGGAAAAACGATGTTTATGTTTGATGCGGTCGTTATTATTGTCTCTATTCTTACATATTTATCATACCGCGAGGGCATGTATACGTTAGTTGCTGTGTTTATCGGGGCTAAAGTTATTGATTTTATGCAAGAAGGAGCTTATGCAGCAAAAGGAGCAACTATTATTTCTGATAAAAACGATGAAATTGCTGCAAAAATTTTATCAGAAATGGAGCGCGGAGCTACCTTTTTAAAAGCAGTTGGATCCTATACAAAAGTTGAACGAAATGTACTATATTGTGTCGTTGCAAAAAACGAAATCGTGAAATTAAAAAATATCATCACTTCTGTAGACCCTCACGCCTTTGTTGCTGTAAGTGATGTACATGATGTCGTTGGCGAAGGATTTACACTAGATGAAAATAAAAATCCGTTACATAATTAAATTCAACTAGAAAAGCTCTTTAGCTTTTCTAGTTTTTTATTACAAACCTTTTAAGTTCCTCCAAATCCTCATAAATAAGCTCCAATAAACTCCGATTATAAAAAATTGAAGCTGGATGAAAGGTCGGAAAAATATAATATTCTTTTTCTGTCCATATAAACTCTGTATCGCTACTATCTTTCAATTGCTGCACGGGTTGCTTTAACAATTCACCATGAACACTCGTAATTTTATTATTTTTACCAACTAAACGCTGTAATGCAATATTACCAAGTGTCACAATAACAGGCGGATGTATAAGTTCCAACTCATAGTCTAACAAAGGTGCATGAGCTAGTATTTCTCCTTGATTTGGTGTTCTATTGTACTTCTTCTGTATTATTTCGCCATTTCGTTCCCTTTTCTCTCGCCATTTATAAGGTCTACTCCGAACCGCACTCGTAATATATACCTCTTCCCTTGTAACGTGAATACGTTCTAAAAACTCCATTAAATGTTTTCCGGCTCTCCCGCTAAACGGGATACCATTATGAATTTCCGTTTCACCAGGCGCTTCTCCAACAAGCATTAATTTCGGATCTCTAGGACCCTGTCCACTTAAAAAACCTTCTAATTGGTATGTAGCACTTCGCTCCCTCACTTGTTTAACTAAATGCTCTGGATATTCTATGTCTGTCACCTTCTTTCAACATTAGATACTTACTTTTTTAAATAGTTCTATACCCCATATTATTTCTATTATTTCCATTTGTAACATGTTATAAGATTCATTCCACGAAACAAAAAAAAGACTATCATAATTGATAGTCTTTAATCGTCGCTACGCTGCATACCAGTATAAATTAATACAAGGCGTAATAATTCAAATACTGCTACAGCAGCTGCTGCTACATATGTTAATGCTGCCGCATTTAATACTTTACGAGCTTGACCGTACTCATCTGTCGATACGATACCAAGTGCTTCAATTTGTTGCATTGCACGTTTTGATGCATCAAATTCAACTGGTAATGTAACAAGTTGGAAAATAACACCTGCTGCCATTAAAATAATTCCTAGTAACAACAAACCAGACATTTGTGCAAATACACCAATTAGTACAAAAACCCATGACATGTTTGAACCAAAATTAGCAACTGGCACTAACGAATGGCGTACACGCATGAAGTTATAATCTTTCGCATCTTGAATTGCATGTCCTACTTCGTGTGCTGCTACAGCTGTACCAGCAACTGAATGTCCATAATAGTTATCTGTTGATAATCGAACTGTTTTTGCAGTTGGATCGTAATGGTCCGATAAATGACCCGGCGTTTCTTCTACAGCTACATTGTACAATCCATTTTCATCTAAAATTTTCCGAGCAACTTCCGCTCCTGTCATACCTGAAGTTGAATAAACTTGTGAATACTTGCTATAGGCACTACGTACTTTTGACTGTGCATACAACGGTATGATCAAAATGATCGCGAAGTAAATTAAATAAAACATCATAAACCTCCATTGAAGTTTTAATTATAGTACTTCTCATTCTATTTTTTTCTTACACCATTGTCAATAAATAAACCTTACAATCCGTATCTTTATTTATACACATTATCTATCTTTAGAATGCAAGTTACTTCTCCGTTTCTCTCTGTCGCCTTTATACTTTCTCCATCCAACATACGTTAAAGTGAACAAAATAAGTCCTCCAGTAATAGTCATAAACCAAATGAGAGAGGGAGCAATCTCATCTTTTTTTACTGTATGAAATATTTTTTGCAAATCACCTTTAATAATCCCTAGTTGCATTTGTCCACCTTTCGTTTTTAACATAACGTTACGAAATTCATCCAAATAAGATAAATGTGCATTTACACGCTGTGCTTCGTTTTCTGGCAGGGCAATCATTAAACTCGGATAAATAATATTAAATTCATTTAAAAATGTATTTAGCGTCTGTTGGAACTGTCCATCATCTTCTTTTTTCATCGCTTTTTCTACTTGAGAAAAAGCATCCATTATCTTTCTTTCTCTTTCCATCCAAAGTGGCTGATATTTAGATACTTGTGCATCAACAGCAAGTTGTAACGCTAACATATTATCAACTTTAACTTGCTTATCTAAATCTTCCGCGAGAGATTGTTTCGCCCTGTCGTACGCCAAAGAAACGACTCTAATTTGTCCCGGAGTTACTTTTGAATTTTTTTCATTTTCCTTTGATAGAAACTGCTCTGAGAAATGGTGCAGTACTTGTATTGCCTTCTCATCTTCATTTTTCTTTACTAACTGTAAAGAGTCATCTAGCAATCCAGTTAGTTCACTCCACTCTTCAGCATATATACGTACTGGAAACATTATAATTAGAAATGCTATCAGTCCAATTAATGTTCTCTTCATCCCGGTCCCCCCTATAACTACTAGTACAAAATATGTGGAGTTGGACAAGAATAGAACAGAACAAAATCAAAAAATATATTATCTCTATGAAAACAAAAAAATTCTCTTTAAACAGAGAATTTTTTCTTTGAAACCCTTTTCTTTTTCACTAAATATTTATACACACCGTAACAAAGTATGCTTCCACTTAAAATCAATAATAAAATAATACATGCAGCATGCATAAAGAATTCTTCCGGTAACATTAAAATAATCGGATCTGTTTCAATATCAAACATCCAATAATCATTACTAAATAAAAGCTTATGAAATAATACGAAACTCTTTTCAAAATCAATGGCAATCGGTAACGTAAGAGCTATCGGAAAAAGAATTGTAAGAATCGCTCCGTGAAGTAAAAACTTTTCTTTTTTCTTTTTTAGTAAATACGTTCCTCCTAATAAAGCAATTACAATCGTTCCATACATTATATATTGAATCTTTACTAAAATATTTTTAACATCCACAAAATGAATGCGACCATTTGTAGACATGTCTAATGTCGGCAATTGTAATGCACCTTCATAAAACGGAGATAAATATGTAATAAGCACATCATAGTTTCTTTTAATTTCATCTTTCGTCATATCCGCTAAGTCTGGAATATTTAAGAAATCAATTTCAAAATAATACAGCCATTTTCCATATACAACTACCATTGTCGCGAGAGCGAAAATAGAAAATGCTATGCTATATGAAACAACTAAAGTGATCAATCGATCCAATATGTTTATACCACTCTTATTTTTCTTCATTTTCTCCCCCTAAATGTCCTCACCATCATAAAGAAAACTGTTTTCGGTTCTCACGTAAGCAATAATAATATGTGATACACAGTACAGCAATACTTAGCCAAAACGTAAAATAACCAATTTTCTCTACAAACAAATGCATAATTCCGTATCTCGGCATTTGCCAAAATAAATAATCAATTGCATCATTATGTAACGTCCATATACCAGCTACAATGAAATGCCATTTTTTTATCCGATAAAACGGAGCATATAACACTCCCTGCACCGCCATTGCAAAATGAGATAACATTAACATATATCCCATAAGACCAATAGGGCCTTTTACATAAATCATAACCCCATTTACAACAACAGCCCAAATACCATATTTTATTAAAGTAACTATCGCTAACGCCTCTATTAATCCCCAGTTCTTCTTTATCAAAAAAGCAATTAGAACAAAGACAAAAAAGAGACTCGCCATAGGACTATCTGGTACAAACGGCCAAAATATAGGTGAGGTTTCTTTTAATTGATTTCCATACCATATGAATCCGTAAATTGTACCTAATATGTTAACAACCAATAAAACTAATAGTACCGAACGTTGCCTTAACATTGCATACAAGTAAACCAAGCTGCATGTCCAACACCTTTCAAACAAAGTAATTCTTTCATCGAACTCTACTCTATTATATAGCAAACTTTCCTTCATCAAAATAAAAAGCTGACTACAGATTTTGTAGTCAGCTTTTCGATTATTTTTTATTATACTTTGCAACGAATTCCGAAAGCTTTTTCAGTTCTTCATCTGTACCTTTAAATACCCCTTTAGGCATTGAACCTTTTCCATCTTTCGCAATTTTAGCGATTTCTTCTGGCTTTAAAGTTAAGTTTTGCAAAGCCGGTGCTGCCGCCCCGCCCTGTAAATTGTCACCATGACATGTTAAACAAGTATTTTTTTGCATTAACTTGTAGCCGTCATCATTTTTATCAACTGGTGCTGTTTTTACAATTGCTCCTTGTTTTTTTGCAGCTTCCCAGTCGTGGTGCGCTACAGATTCCCAAGTTAAAAAGATAATTGATGCAATTGCTAAAAGCATAAATCCAGTTGCCACAGGCCGTTTCAACGGGCGTCTTTCTGGGCCTCGGTCAAGAAATGGAGCTAACAGTAATGCTCCAAACGCAATCCCAGGCATGATAAATGCTCCAATTACAGTAAATGAGCCTGAAGCATACGAATACTTTAATAACTGATACAAGAATAAGAAATACCAATCTGGAAGTGGTATATACCCTGCATCTGTAGGATCCGCCATTCTCTCAAGCGGTGACGGATGCGCCACTGTTAAACATAAATAACCGATTAAAAAAACTGCACCAACCATCCATTCTTTTAACAAGAAATTTGGCCAAAACGCTTCTGTTTTCCCTGGATATTCCGAATAATCTTTTGGAATATTTGGTTTCCGAGCTACTGGTACTCGAGAATCTCCTACAAACTTCATCCCTTTGCCGCGATGCATAATCTCCCTCCTTTTGTTCTTTCCCCTTTAATTTAGCAATCTCTTATAACGGACCGGAAATACCTTGTTTGCGAATCATGATGAAGTGGAAGGCCATTAAACCTAGAAGTGCTGCTGGTAAGAAGAAGACGTGAATAGCAAAGAAGCGAGTTAATGTTTGAGCGCCAACAATTTCGGAATGACCAGCGAGTAATGTTTTAATATAAGGACCAATGAGCGGCGTTTGCTCTGCGATTTGAATCCCTACTTTCGTAGCAAATAACGCTTTCATATCCCATGGTAATAAATATCCGGTAAAACCAAGACCTAACATAACAAAGAAAATAAGAACACCAACAATCCAGTTTAACTCACGAGGCTTTTTATACGCACCTTGGAAGAAGACTCTGAGTGTATGTAAAAACATCATTACAATTACGAGACTAGCGCCCCAGTGGTGCATACCACGAACAATTTGCCCGTATGCAACTTCATTTTGTAAATAGTAAACCGATTCCCAAGCATTTTTAATATCAGGCACATAATACATCGTTAAAAACATTCCAGACAAAATTTGAATTACGGTAACGAAAAAGGTAAGTCCTCCAAAGCAATAGACGAATGCAGAAAAGTGATGCGCCGGGTTAACATGCTCAGGTACTTCATGATCAGCTATATCACGCCATATCGGTGTAATATCTAAACGTTCGTCCACCCAATCATAAATTTTATTTAACATCTACTTTGCACCCCCTTTTGGCTTCGCTTTTCCTAAATAAAGTGTTCCATCTTTTACTTTGGATTCGTATACGTCAAGCGGAGCAAGAGGCGGTGTGCCTTTAATGTTCATCCCATCTTTTGTGTAACGTCCCCCGTGACATGGGCAAAAGAATTGATTAGGATGTGCTTTGTCCGAATTCCAGTTCACTGTACAACCTAAATGTTTACACACTGGAGAAAATGCAACGATGTCTCCGCTTTCATCTTTATGCACCCAAGCAGATTTTGGCTCTTCAGACTTGTACCATCCGTCAACCTGCTTCACCTTAAAATCGAAGCGCTTCGGTTCTGTTGTAATATCCTTTACTTGTGCAACAGCAACCATATCTGTTCCCGCTTCTTTTCTTAACACCGGATCAAGCGCAAACCGCGTCATCGGCATTAAAATACCCGCTGCCATAAAGCCTCCTACCCCTGTAAGTGTGTAATTTAAAAATTGTCTTCTTGACACACGATGTTCTTTCTCGCTCACGAAAATTTCCCCCCTCTATCAGAAATTGTCCCCTCGTGAAAATATTATATAAAAAATAAAAACTAGGACACTATCATGATATAATACCCTCTTGTATAGGTCAATATCATACTACTCATAATAATAAGAACTTTCTGTTTATTATTATTTTACCCATCTTTCTTCCAACATTACCATAATATTTTTTATGTGGGCACGAATAACCTCTCTTTTCGCCTGGTCACTAAATTGCTCTAATGATAACGATGGAAACCAAAATAAATCCCCCTGCAACTCTTGCATATCTTCTTTCCATGAAAAATCACTTGTCACATAGGCAATATGCTTAAAACCTTGTCTTTGCAAATGATTTGTCCATTCTTGCAAACGATCTTTTTCGTTCTTTTGGCTCTCTACTAAATACGTAAATGCGGGCAGTAAAAGCACTCTTCCTTTATACTCCCTTTCCAGCTCCATACTCAAAGCCTCAATAAATTCACCTTGTTCTACAACCATTTTCATTTCTTTTGCTGTCGAAATAGACAAAAGGGGTATAATCCCTGTATCTACATACTCTCTTGCTTGCTCAAACTGTTCCACATCTTTTACAATCCATTTCAAATTTCTTCCCTCCCTCATTCGAAATGACAGAACTTTCACTTTATATATATTAAACCATACTAAAAGAGGTAAAAAAAGAAAAACTACCTATTTATTAGGTAGTTTTTCTTAAAAAGACCGAAATTTGTAAAGATTTAATAATTAAAATGAATTCTATAACGTTTTTAACTCTGCTGTTAACTTATGAAACGCTTCCTTATCTTGCTTATCCAAGGCTTCATCAATTTGTTTCAAAAGACGATCTCTTCTAAATGAGAATACACTTTCTTCTAAAAATCGTTCTGCAAGCAATCGATCTTTTTCATTCACTTCAATGTGCTTTGGCAAATATGGGTTTTCTTCTAATACAGCTACATAATTTGCATTTTGGAACGATGACTTAAAATTAAGTTGAATATAAATATCCTCATCTCGATTCAAACGAATATCATGAAACGACTTTTCTGCATCTGTTGTCATTACATTTTGTTTGAAAAAGTGAAACGGTGTGTCTTTCACACAATTCGCTGACATCACTAAGCCACGTGGACAATATTTTGCATGTTCTACGAAGTGGACTTTATGCATTAATTGATCGTGACTCATTAAATAATTCAAAATCCATACACATTCACGCTGTTTCAGTTGGTAATTATTCAAAAACCATTTTACAAAGTCCTTCTTCTCGTTTACAGAAACAGGGGTATTCATAGCGATTAAGTCCCTCCTCTGTCTTTCTCTTTTCTTTTTAGATTCAAGAAGCGGCATTCAGTTTCCTTCCAACTTACGAAAAATCCTCTAAATTATATAACAATTCTTCAATATGAATTTGTGTCGGGTCTAGTTGTATTAACTGAGTAAATACTTCTTTCGCCTCTTTTCGCATTCCTTCTTCCAATAAGAAATAACCGTACTCTTCCAAGAAATCTGGATGATTCTTAAAAGAAGTATATGCACTTTCATAGTGTTTTAATGCATCAGAATACATTTCTAATTGTTTTTTTGCAAATGCAAGATCCCAAAGTAGTTGTGTATCTGGTTCTCCACTGTCAATTGTACGCTCCACAACTGCAATTAGCTCTTCATATTTCTCTTGTTCTTTTAAAATATACGCATATTTTAATGTCGCGCCTAAATGTCCTGGGTCTAGCTCAAGCGCCTTTTGAAGCACTTCTTCAGCCTCCGCTATTTTACCTAATTTCGCTGAAATGTTCGCTAATTCTACATAAAAAGGAACCGAAAGCTCATCAACCTTAATTCCTTCGTGAAGTGTTTCATAGCTTTCTTGAAGCATACCTTCTTTTTCATAGCTTTTCGCTAAATACATGTATAAAGAAGCGTACTCAGGATCTAATTCTTTTAATTCTTGCCAAGCACCAATTGCTCTTTGATATTCTTCCCCTTGATATAAAGTGAAAGCATATCCAAATAACGAGTGAATATCTTTTTGCTCCTCTAGCCCAGCTTCATAGTAAGAGATCGCCTCTTCCCAGTTTCCAATCGCACTTAAAGTTTCTGCTAGACGAAGAGCAATGACAACACCACCCATAACTTTATGTTCTGCTAGTAACGATTCATAATAAGTAATCGCCTTTTGCTCTTCACCTTTACTACTATATAATTCTGCTAATCCAAACGTAATAACAGGTTCGTCTGGCATCATTTCTTTTGCCTTTAATAGTTTTTGTTCAGCTACATCATCAAAACCTTGCATTTGGAATAAATCCGCAACAAGTAATAGCGATTGAACATATAAATCATCATTTTCTGGAATATCATGAAGTACCTCGATCGCTTCATCTTCTTTATCTAAATCAATATATAATTCTGCTAAAAATAGCGTAAACTCACTTTCTTCCGGATATAGCAAGCGTAAATCATCTATAATTGCTAACGCCTCATCCATAAACCCAAGTGTATGATAGTAACGAGCAATATCATACTTCTCTTCATCATTAGCAACTCGTAGTTGTTCTTTTAATAATTGTAATCCTTTTTCTGCTTCACCGTTTTCAATATAAGAAACAGCTTGTTCAAAATTTTGCATAAACGTCTCCTTTAATTCAAAAAAATATTTCTCTTCTGTTCATTTATCATAAGCAACTAAATGTAAGAACGCAACCTTTTGGATGAACTGCCTCTTCCTATGCTTTCTCTTATAGCGCAGCTAATTGTTCAAAAAAGTTCGGATACGATACAGCGACCGCATCACTATTCTCTATTTTTACTTCTCCATCTATAATACAAGATGCGATTGCTAGCATCATCCCAATACGATGATCGCCGTGACTATTAACGGTATTTCCTTTTAAATTTTGTTTACCGTATATAATCATACCATCTGGTGTAGCTTCAATTTTCGCACCTAATTTTCCTAACTCATCCACAACAGTATCGATACGATTTGTTTCTTTTACTTTTAACTCCTCAGCGTCTTTGATAACGGTAATTCCCTCTGCCTGTGTTGCCAATAAAGCAATTACAGGAATTTCATCAATTAATCTCGGAATAAGCGATCCGCCAATCTCTATTCCTTTTAGTTTCGATGTTTCAATCGTAATATCCCCGCACGGTTCAAACTCTTCATTTCTCATATTATCGATAGAAATAAGTGCACCCATCTTTGTTAAAACATCTAAAATCCCTGTTCGCGTTGGATTTAAACCGACATTTTCCAATACAAGCTTACTATTTTGAACAATTGCACCAGCTACTAAGAAAAATGCAGCTGAAGAAACATCCCCTGGAACTTCTATGTCTGCTCCTTTCAGTTGTTGACCACCTTGTAATGACACGGTACGTTCATTAACATCTACTGTACACCCAAATGCACGTAACATCCTTTCTGTATGATCACGAGACTGCATAGGCTCTGTTACTGTAGTTACACCTTCTCCTTGCAAACCTGCAAGTAAAACTGCTGATTTCACTTGTGCACTTGCTACTGGTGAATGATAATGCATACCTTTCACCTTTCCACCACGAATAGATAAAGGTGTATATTGTCCATTTTCTCTACCGTCGATTTGAGCGTTCATCATACTAAGCGGTTCTGTAACACGTTTCATAGGACGTTTTCCAATTGATGTATCACCGATTATCGTACTATGGAACGGCGTATTAGCTAAAATCCCAAGCATAAGACGAATAGTCGTCCCTGAATTCCCCACATCTAATACTTCTTTCGGTTCTTGTAAATTATGTAATCCTTTACCGTAAATCGTGACATCGTTACCACTCTGTTCAATCTTGACACCTAGTTTTTGAAAACATGCAATTGTACTTAAACAATCTTCTCCTAATAAAAAATTTGATACCTTCGTCGTCCCTTCTGCTATCGCCCCAAACATAACAGAGCGATGCGAAATAGATTTATCTCCTGGAACAACAATTTTCCCATTCAAACTATTTTTTCGTCCTACTAGTTTCAAACTGTATCCTCCTCACATTTTAAATAAGTTATATGTACAATAGTTCTTCTTATACGTCTACTTCTATTGTAACGTTTTATTTCTTGAACGTGCAAACAACTCCCCTTATTGCAGCTCAAATGAAAAAGACCCCTGTAATAGGAGCCTTCACTATTTCTTAAGAATACGTTTCTTCTTTCTTCACTTGTTCTTTTACAAGTTCCGTAAGCAATTCAATAATCTCATCATTTTCTTCTTTTAATCCAACAGTAATACGAATACCATCATGCATACCAAATGCTGCACCAGAGCGAACGATATATCCTTTTTTCATTAATCGTTCGAAAGCTTCATTACCAGGTATACCGAGTTTCAAGAAAATGAAATTCGTTTGGGATGGATAATAGAACACGTTATATTCCTTACAAAATGCATAATATTGATTTAATCCTTCGGTATTTTTCTTCACACAATCTTGTAAAAACTGTTGATCCTCTATTGCCGCTAATGCTACCGCCTGGGCGATAGTTGATGTGTTAAATGGCAGTCTCGCTACCTCTAGCTGCCCTATAAGCTTTGCATCCCCAATCGCATATCCAATACGAAAAGCAGCTAATCCATATGCTTTTGAGAATGTGCGTAGCACCATAAGATTTTCGTATTTTTCAAGAAGAGGCAATGTTTGCGGATAATCTTCTGCCCCAGCGTATTCATAATATGCTTCGTCCATAATAACGAGCGCTGACTTTGGAACTGATTCTAAAAATGAAAGTAATTTTTGTTTTTCTACATATGTACCTGTCGGGTTATTCGGGTTACAAATCCATACAATCTTCGTTTTCTCATCTACTTGCTGTAACATTGCATCTAAATTGTGAATACCATTTTCAAGTGGTACTTCCCGAACTTCCGCTCCTTCAATAACAGCATGGTGATGGTATTGCGAGAACGTAGGATTTGCCATTACAACATTTGTTCCTTCATGTAGTAATGCACGGCTAATCATTTGAATGACCTCATCTAATCCACTACCAAATAGCAGTTGTTCCGCTTTTACACCTAAATGCTCTGCTACTTTCTCCCGAAGCTCAAAAGCCCCCCCGTCCGGGTAGAGTGCATATTGATTGGCTAACGAAGTTAATGCTTCTGTCACACGCGCAGAGCAGCCAAATGGATTTTCATTCGACGCTAACTTCACAATTTTTGACAATCCATATTCTCTTTTTATTTCTTCAATATTTTTCCCAGGTACATATGCTCTCAAAGTTAACAATTGCTCTTTTACTCTCACTTTTCTTCCCCCAGTCATTGATATGATTTATAATTCCTTACTGTCACCTTTAATCATAACCGTCACCATTACGAGAATACCTCTACATATGCATTTCATACCTGTTCTACAACTTTTCTAGACCATATCTTTTTGAAATGCTTCTAACGCAATATGAACAGTCTCATCTGAAATAGATACGACATTCACTACCCCATATTCCTGCATAAGTACCATATGAATTGTTCCTGCATTCGCTTTCTTATCTTGTTTCATCAGTTGAACGAGGCGTTCTACATTCAAATCACTTGGCATTTTCGGATAGCCGTATTTCAAGAACCACTGCTTCATCTCTTCATAAGCAAGATCAACCTTGTACACTTGCTCACTTAAAAATAAGGCAAATAACATCCCAACCGCTACTCCGTCACCGTGAGTAATATTTCCATATCCTAACTCTTTTTCAAGAGCATGTCCTAACGTATGCCCAAAATTCAAATGGGCCCGTACACCTTTTTCTGTTTCGTCTTGCGACACAATGTTCGCTTTTACAGGAATCGCCTTCGTTAATATGTGAATTAATTTTTCATCACGAAGATCCGTTAATGTTTGCACTTCTTCTTTTAACCAATGATATAGCTTTACATCACCAATAAGAGCATGCTTTATCACTTCTGCATAACCTGATCTCCACTCTTTTTCAGGAAGTGAATGTAAAAATGGCGTATGATATACAACAGCTTCTGGCTGATGAAATGCACCAATCATATTTTTTCCTAGTGGATGATTAATTGCTACTTTCCCGCCTACCGCGCTATCGTGAGCTAATAAAGTCGTTGGAACTTGGACAAAGCGAATACCACGCATAAACGACGCGGCAACAAAGCCAGCTAAATCCCCAATCATTCCGCCTCCAAGTGCGATAATTAAAGAATTTCTATCTAATTTATTTTCAAGAGCCGAAGTGTGAGCCGCATAAAAATTTTCAAAAGACTTCTCTTTTTCGCCACTCGGTACAACAAACGAAAACACGTCCTGCTCTACTTGTAATGCATCAACAACGGTCTGTAAATGTCGTGATGAAACAGCTTCATCAGAAATGATCATTATGTTAGATACAGCAGGATTCATCTTTTGAATAAGCGTTGTTAACTGTGACAACGCTTCTTTTCCAACATGTACATCATATTCTTTTGATTTCGTTTGAATATGTATGTTCTCCATTAAAATCCCCTCGCATATTCATTATGTTTCTCAATATTTTCACGTATAAGATCGATACGATCTAATCCAAATTGTTCAATTAAAGATGTCGCGAGCTCCCAAGCGACAACAGCTTCAGCCACAACGCTAGCTGCCGGTACTGCACAACTATCTGAACGTTCAATACTCGCTGTAAAAGGTTCTTTCGTATCAATATCAATACTTTGAAGCGGTTTATATAATGTCGGTATCGGTTTCATCACACCACGCACAATAACCGGCATACCAGTTGTCATACCACCTTCTACTCCACCTGCATTGTTCGTTTTTCTTCTGTACCCTTGCACTTCATCCCAAAGGATTTCATCATGCACTTCACTTCCAGGTCTATGCGCAGCTTCAAAACCAATTCCAATTTCAACACCTTTAAAAGCGTTAATACTCATAATTGCCGCTGCTAATTTTGCATCTAATTTTCTATCATAATGTACATAGCTACCTACTCCAATTGGCATACCTTCTACAACTACTTCAACAATACCGCCGATAGAATCACCATTTGCCTTCGCATCATCAATTGCTTGCATCATCTTTTTACCTGCTTCTTCATCTAAACAACGTACAGGAGATGCTTCTGTAGTACTTTGTAATTCCGCAATAGAGTTATACGTAATATTTTCTGCCTGTACACCACCAATTTCGATAACATGTCCCGCTACTTGTATACCTAATTCTGCTAATATCCTTTTTGCAACTGCACCAGCTGCAACACGAACTGTCGTTTCACGTGCTGAAGAACGCTCTAATACATTTCTCATATCTCTATGACCATATTTAATCGCACCATTTAAATCTGCGTGTCCAGGTCTAGGTTTCGTAACTTGCCTTTTCATTTCTTTCTCTTCCTGCTCAGTTAACGGCTCTGCGCCCATAACCTTTGTCCAATGGGTGAAATCACGATTTTCAACAACAAGTGCAATTGGAGATCCCATCGTCTTCCCATGCCTAACACCACTTACAATTTGCACTTGGTCTTTCTCAATTTGCATGCGTCTACCGCGTCCATATCCTTTTTGTCTTCTAGCTAATTCTTCATTTATATCATTCGCTACTAAAGATAATCCTGCCGGAACACCTTCTAAAATTGTCGTAAGTTGCGGACCGTGGGATTCACCAGCTGTAATATATCGCATACGTTATTCCTCTTTTCGCATATGTATTTATCCCGCTACATAAAGTAGCAATGGTATCTTTCATCATTCTATAAGAAAACATTGAAATTATATAGTAAATCGACTACTTGCTTTATCCTACTTGTAATCATCCTATCATTTTCATAACGTTATACCTTTTACTTTACATACCAATATATCATAACAGTCCTAACTTCGTAACAAATCAAAATAAAAAAAGT
The DNA here is from genome assembly GCF_040676495.1 of Bacillus sp. LBA3-1-1.1. Taxonomy (NCBI): domain Bacteria; kingdom Bacillati; phylum Bacillota; class Bacilli; order Caryophanales; family Bacillaceae; genus Bacillus; species Bacillus sp. LBA3-1-1.1. The sequence goes on along the minus strand of NZ_JBEGIB010000012.1, from coordinate 54,300 downwards.
GCAAGAAGAATACCCCTATTCTTCTTGCACTTTTTACTATTATCACAGTTATTAAAGCGTTTACAAATTATTTTAAAATAATTAGTAAATCCATTGATTCATTAATTTTGAGTAGTCTACTAATTCTTCTTCCTTAAAGAAAATAGCAATCTCGCGCTCTGCACTTTCTAAAGAATCCGAACCGTGGATAATGTTTTTCGCAACAGTTACACCAAAATCTCCACGAATTGTTCCAGGAGCAGCTTCATGTGGTCGTGTTTTACCCATCATATTACGTGCTGTATCTACTACACCTTCACCTTGCCATACCATCGCGAATACAGGGCCAGATGTAATAAAGTCTACTAATTCACCAAAGAAAGGTCTTTCTTTATGCTCACCGTAGTGTTGTTCAGCAATTTCAGGAGTCACTTGCATTAATTTTGCACCAACTAATTGAAAGCCCTTTTTCTCAAAACGAGCTACAATTTCCCCAATGAAGGCACGTTGTACACCGTCTGGTTTTACCATTAGAAATGTTTTTTCCATAAAAAATCTCTCCACTTCTGAATTATGTATGTAATTGTATATCCCCACACACATATTAACACCCTTATCACAATTGTGCAATAGTTTTGAAATAGAGAGATTATTTTATTTTTTAGAAAAAACACTAAAATTTTCGTTTTCCAATATACTTTGCGACATTTTGCAAAGCATACTTCGCCTGTCCACGTGGGAGTGGTTTTATTATTTCTAATGCTTTATGTAAATAACGTTCACTAAACGAAAATGCTTTATCAATAGCTTCGCTCGCTTTAATATCATCAATAATTTCTTTCATTTCACTTGCTGCTGTATTTTCATTCACAGAAATAATTTTCTCACGAAGAACTGGATCTTCCATGGCATACAAAGCAGGTAATGTAATGTTACCTTGTAGTAAATCACCACCAGCAGGCTTTCCAAGCTTCTCTTCTGTCGATACGAAATCTAAAATATCATCAATAATTTGATAAGACATACCAACAAAATATCCATACCAAAATAGACGATTTACAGTATCACGATTAGCACCAGCAGCAATCGCTCCTAACTGACAACTCGCAGCGATTAATAATGCTGTTTTTCGTTTTATCCTTCTTAAATACGTTCTTAAATTTTGATCATAGTTATACTTATCTTTAATTTGTTCGATTTCACCTTTACAAACTTCTAAAATTGTATGAGATAGTGCCTGATGTGCATCTGGAATTTCTATATTTGTTATACATTCAAGAGACTTCGCAAACAAGTAGTCTCCTGTATACATTGCAATACGATCTCCCCATTTCGCATTCACTGTCGCGCTACCGCGTCGTAAAAACGCAGCATCAATGACATCATCGTGAACAAGAGAAGCCATATGAATAAGTTCTAATGCAACCGCAACATGCTTAATTGCATCTAACTTATAATCACCAAATTTCCCTGCAAGCAAAACAAAAACAGGGCGAATCCGCTTCCCACCTGCTTCAATAAGCTGTAATGCCGCTTCTTCTACTAACGGCTGCTCAGAAGCAACTGTCTTCTTCAATTCTTTTTCTATAACATTAATATCCGATCGTAAAAAAGAGTACATAAGTTGTAACTTCATATTGTTCACCTTAACCTAAAACGTCTTTTTTCTATTTTGATTCTGGTTTAAAGCCTAAATGCATAGCTGCTACACCAAAAGTAAATGGTTTCACTTGCACATTCTTAAGCCCAGCTTCTTCAAACATACTCGCTAACTCTTTCATCCCTGGGAATGTACTAGCGGATTCCTGAAGCCATGAATATTCTTTATAACTTTTTGCAAACATCTTTCCAAATAACGGCATGATATATTTAAAGTATAAGACATACCCTTGACGAAAACCAATCATTGTTGGTTGAGATGTTTCTAAGCAAATTACTTTTCCACCAGGCTTTACTACACGCGTCATTTCTTTTAATACTTGCATGTAATCCGGAACGTTACGTAGCCCAAAACCAATCGTTACATAATCAAACGTATTATCTTCAAAAGGAAGTTCCATTGCATTTCCATGCATAAGTTCTACTTGCTTTAATTCTAAAGCTTCTACCTTTTGTTTACCGACAGCTAGCATATTTTCGCTAAAGTCTAATCCGTAAACCTTTCCATTTTCTCCTACAGCTCCTGCTAGCGCAATTGTCCAATCAGCTGTTCCGCAGCAAACATCGAGTGCCTTACTCCCAGGTTTCACATCCATAATTTGCATCGTTTCTTTGCGCCATACCTTATGCCTTTGAAAACTAATTACAGAATTCATCACATCGTATTTATCAGAAATTTTCTCAAATACGTCATGTACTCTTTCTTCTTTTGATTGTTGCATGCTCGTACCTTCTTCCAATGTAAAGTTGCTTATGTCCTTGATTTATCTCTTAACATAGAAATTATTTCATTAACTTCTGTATGATTCTCTAAAAATTTTTCTTCCTGCTTTTTCATTTCCATAAGCCATTCATTAATAACTGTTTTCAGATTTTTATCATCATCCAATGAGATTTTTTGAACCGCTTGAAAAACAGGTGAATTTTGTTTATCAGCATACAATTGACACTCTTTTTGAAGACGATTTTTTCCTAATACATAAGTTATATATGGTTTCCAATTGGATAAATGAAAATGATCACATGTTTTTTGCAACAGCGCAGATTCAATTATTACTACACTTTCCATTATGTCTTGAATCGTCACATGGGCTTTTTGATATAGCATAATTTTATGCTCATTAATCTCCTTAATTCCTTCAGCAAGTGCGCGAATTAAGATAATATCACAATTCATTGACAATAAGTAATAGTATAGACCACTATAATAATCGCCTGCAAGCACTGTCAATTGACGACGCTTATGGAATCCACTCGTCTCTTCGTTTGCTTTATTTGATACTTTTTCATGTGTATCAAGAGCAATTTGTACAAGCATAATCGTTACTACATAATGATCAATTTGTTCTTTATGTATATTTGCATCCTTTAATGCACCGTATAACAGCGCTATTTTTTCTTCATCAATAAATGGTTCTTCAATATAGTTTATAAAATAAGGATGGCGTAATTTCTCCATCAATTTCTCTTTAATACCCGCATACCCTCCGTAGATGTCACACACAAAAAATCACCCTTGTTTTCTAATTCATAAAATTTATTATAACACATACATTCTATTTTCTATAACCAAAACTTGGCTACTTCTGCCAAACTGTCACCGAATGCAGCCTCCACTTTCATTCATACGAATCATCTTCATCACTAACAACTACAAACATTCATTTCCACAAAAGGCAGAAATAATTTTCAACCTTTATATTCTTGCTCTTTCATACTAAAAATATATCATTTTTTTGCATATAAAAAAAAGAAAAGCAGTTTCCCGCTTTTCTTTACTTCGTCTTAATAAACGATAAAATCTCACTACGTGCTGCTGCATCATTTTCTAACACGCCGCGCACTGCAGTCGTTACTGTTTTTGCACCAGGCTTTTTCACACCACGCATCGTCATACACATATGCTCTGCTTCTACTACTACCATTACACCGTGCGGCTCTAGTACTTCCATAATAGAGTTAGCTACTGTTGATGTAATACGTTCTTGTAGTTGCGGACGACGCGCAATTGTGTCTACAGTACGAGCTAATTTACTTAGTCCCGTTACTTTTCCACCTTGCGGAATATATGCAACGTGAGCAACTCCATAAAAAGGAACAAGATGATGCTCACACATCGAATAGAATGGTATATCTTTTACTAGTACAAGCTCTTCGTGATCTTCTCCGAATACTTTGTGTAAATGCTCTTTTGGATCCTCATGCATCCCTGAGAATACTTCTGCGTACATTTTCGCAACACGTTTCGGTGTATCAAGTACTCCCTCGCGATTTGGGTCGTCTCCGATTGCCTCTAAAATAAGACGTACTGCGTGTTCAATTTGTTCTAAATTAACTTTTGCCATCCGCTAGCCCTCCCGAAAAACCTAAAAGTGATACGAACACATTCTAGCATATTTATGTTTTTAAAAGCAAAAAGAAGAGTTTCCAAAAAGGAAACTCTTCTTCCCTGTTAATATGTAAGGATTATTTAACCGCATCTTTTAACGCTTTACCAGGTTTGAATGCAGGTACTTTACTTGCAGCGATTTCAATCTCCTCACCTGTTTGTGGGTTACGACCTTTACGAGCCGCACGCTCACGAACTTCGAAGTTACCGAATCCGATTAGTTGTACTTTATCACCTTGTTTTAAAGCTTCTAAGATAGAATCAAAAACAGCGTCCACTGCTTTTGTTGCGTCCTTTTTAGAAAGGGAACTTGCTTCTGCAACAGCATTGATTAAATCTGTCTTGTTCATGCCATTCACCTCCTCCCAAAGATAAGACTGTATAATGATCATAAAATGAGTCTTACTTTCATTTGTAGGCAATTTTTACAAATTCTATACTACAAAGATGTAGATAAATCATTATCAACGCCTATATTATACGATTCTCCTTTATAATTCAATATTTTTAAGGAAATTGTTACTCTTAAAATGTGAAATTCTGATGAAACTTGACAATTTACAACAAAATATTAGATAATGACTGTTTATTTTTCTATTACGTACCCAAAAAGAAAAAAATCCCTCTGCAATTAGAGGGATTTTTTCTTATAATATAATCGCAATTAATCCGCCAGATCCTTCATTAATAATTCTTTCTAGCGTTTCTTTTAATTTATAACGAGCGTTTTCTGGCATTAGAGATAACTTCGCTTGAATTCCTTCTCTAACAATAGAGCTAAGAGAGCGCCCAAATATATCAGAATTCCAAATTGATAGCGGGTCATCTTCAAAATCTTGCATCAAGTAACGAACTAGTTCTTCACTCTGTTTTTCAGTACCGATAATTGGTTCAAATGTTGATTCTACATCCACTTTAATCATATGAATAGACGGCGCAACCGCTTTTAATTTAACACCGAACCTTGAACCGTGACGAATAATTTCCGGCTCATCCAAGCTCATATCAGCTAATGCAGGCGCTGCTACTCCATATCCGGTTTGTTTTACCATACGCAGGGCATCCGCCACTTGGTCATACTCTGTTTTCGCATGAGATAAATCAAGCATAAGCTTTAATAAATGATCTTTCCCTCGAATCTCTACTCCTACTACTTCTTTTAAAATTTGATCATACAATTCATCTGGCGCATATAAATCAATCTCTGCCACACCTTGCCCCATATCGATGCCAGCTAGACTTGCTCGATCAATAAATTCATATTGACTAAACTGCCAAACGACACGGTCCACATCACGAAGACGTTTTATATCCTTTACAGTCTCTTGAACCGCTTCCTGATAACTTTGGCGTAACCAATGCCCTTCATTTAGCACCATTACCCAGCTCGGAAGGTTTACATTCACTTCTAAAACCGGGAACTCGAATAACGCTTCTCGAAGTACGTTATACACATCTGTTTCTCTTAAACTCTCTACACTCATCGCAATTACTGGGATATCATATTCTTCTGATAAACTTTGACGTAACTGCTCCGTATCTGGATGATATGGCTGTACAGTGTTGATAATCATAATGAAAGGCTTTCCTACTTCTTTTAACTCATTTACAACGCGTTCTTCTGCCTCTATATAATCTCTTCTTGGAATTTCACCAATTGTTCCATCTGTTGTAATAACGACACCAATTGTTGAATGTTCTTGAATTACTTTACGTGTTCCGATTTCTGCAGCTTCATGGAATGGAATAGGCTCTTCATACCAAGGAGTATTAATCATACGCGGACCATTCTCATCTTCATAGCCTTTTGCTCCTGGAACCGTATATCCAACACAATCTACTAATCGAATATTCACTTCAAGACCTTCATCTACTTCGATAGAAACCGCTTGGTTTGGAACAAACTTCGGTTCCGTCGTCATTATTGTACGACCAGCAGCACTTTGAGGCAGTTCATCCTGCGCTCTTTGACGGTCTGACTCATTTTCAATATTGGGAATAACAACAAGTTCCATAAATTTTTTTATAAATGTTGATTTCCCTGTTCGAACAGCTCCTACAACTCCAAAATAAATATCACCGCCTGTGCGTTCCGCAATATCTTTAAAAATATCTACCTTTTCCAAGTGATTCCCTCCCTCAATATTTTTGGGAATAATTCCACGTTTATAGTCAACTAATACCTTCTCTAACGTTGCCTATAATATCTGATATAATATAATGGTATTCAAGAAGTTCGGACAATATATCATATAATTTTGTCCAATTTCATATGACTATTTAAAAAATACCTTTTGTTTGCATCGCAAGTTGTATAACATAAAAAACCTTTCTTCTAGAACTTATTCACTAAAAGAAAGGTTCATGACTTATGATTTTAAAAAAATTGGTTCGCCATTTTCCACTGTGTAAGGTAAAGAATATGCAGGGACAAACGGGGAATCTTTTAATAGTATATTCCGGATATCTTCCCCTTCTTTAAATTGCCCTTCATTTTTTTTCAACGTTTCATATAAATCAATTCTATAATCAACAAATAATTCTCCTTTTTCATTGATTACAAGAGGGAGACTTTTTCCAGAGTACGGACTTGTCACTTGAGGTACCTCTTTATACCCTAGTTTTTTGAAATCTAATTCATAAACACCATCTGTAATCACTTTTTTAAAAGGTGGATATTGATGTTCATCACGATACATCCTTAACTTTAATGCCACTTCTTGAATTTGTTCCGCCATCCTAACATCAATTAACTTTACTGTCGGATTTGTTTCAACATCTATTAATACATATTGATACACTCCCCCACTTTCATACGCATTCCCTGGTGCCTCTTGTATGTATCTCGGAGCAATTTTTTGAAAATCAATTGGATATTTTTGATAAATCGGCGTACTCATATCACGCGTCTTAATTGGCAATAAACCATTCGTTTGTTCCTTATATGTAGTAATAGCTTTTTGAACAACTTGTAACTGATCTTCATAAGGAATAGCGTTTTGTTTCATATTTTCTCTCGGATACATACACCCTGTCAAAATGCTTATGCAACAAAATATTAAAATAATATGGATTTTTTTCACTGGTAATCACCTTTTCCTGCTAGTATGGACTGTTCCTTTTGTAACATTTACAGACTACACATCCTCTACTGCTCAATAGGGCCACTAAATACAACAAGGAAAATAATAATTCCAGATACAATCATGAGGGTGTAGGCTACTAAAGCTGTAATCCCTTTCAAAATTTTATTCTTCATTTTATGCCTACTTAATAAAATAAAACTTACTGCAAGAAACATAAATCCAATTGCCCCTAAAGCAAACCACATTTTCATAAGCCCTTCCGACATATATACACCCCTTTACTTTCAATCTATTTTTATACTATTTTAACAAATTAAAATCTTTAAACAAATAAATTTCATCATTTTGCCGTGAATTGACGAAATTTATTTAAAATAATAAAACCGAAGCACGAAATGATGCGCTTCGGTTGACCAAATATGCCCTTACCAGCTCTATTCCCATTCTTTCATGACTATCATATGCATTCTCTAAACTCTTTGTTTCTCATAATTTATTTTTTAAACATTTTACTTAACGAACCAAAATCCGCTGGCATATTATTGTTAATGATAGCTTTTACAATTTGATCCTCTTGCTCTTTCGGCACTTCACGTCCTGCCATTAGAGCAACTTGATGAATCAATTGACGAAGCACTTGCTCATCACGCAAGTTCGCATTTTGTACAGATGATGCTAGTTTAAAAATATCTTCTTTATTCACTTTCGCTTCTTTTTCAATGTTACTAAAAATGTTGTTATCCATTTTTTTCACCCTCTCCTCAAGTTACTCTTCATCCTATGCAGAAATGAAAAATTGGTGAAAAAACCCAGAAAATAAAAAAACGGTAGAAGTACAAAATGTACTTCTACCGTTTTTTTTATAACAAATCAGGTATCGCCTCAACCTCATGTTTTCGAACACGTCCCATCAATGAGCCTACTGCATCTTTCACATTATTCCCATTGAATAGCACGTCATATAAAGCAGCTGTAATCGGCATTTCAACTTCCATTTTCTCTGCCAATTCATGAGCAGCTTTCGTTGTTCTTACACCTTCTACAACCATACCCATGCTTTCTAACACTTCTTCTAAAGAGTGCCCTTTTCCAAGCATATTTCCAGCGCGCCAATTTCGGCTATGAACACTTGTACAAGTTACAATTAAGTCTCCCATACCAGTTAGACCAGCAAACGTTAACGGATTCCCACCCATTTTTCTTCCTAAACGAGCAATTTCCGTTAAACCACGTGTCATTAATGCCGCTTTTGCATTATCACCTAGCCCTAGACCATCCGTTATCCCAGCAGCTAATGCGATAATATTTTTTAACGCACCACCAAGCTCAACTCCAACGATATCTGGGTTTGTATATACACGGAAATAGCTATTCATAAACAGATCCTGTACTTCTTCAGCCGCTTCCATACGTTTGGCTGCAGACGTAACAGTCGTCGCTTGGCGCAAACCTACTTCTTCAGCATGACTCGGTCCAGACAGTACAACAACATCTTTAATCAAGTTCTCTGGAATTTCTTCCTCAATCACTTCCGAAATACGTTTTGACGTACCTGGTTCGATTCCTTTACTTGCATGAATCCAAGTAATTGGTTCCGTAATAATCCCCTTCATCTCTTGCAATACGTCACGATACGCTTTCGTCGGTACTACTAGCAGGACTGTATTTACATCTACTAACGCTTCTTCTAAAGAAGAGTAGGCTGCGATTGTGCTTGGCAATGTAATCCCTGGAAGATATTTACTGTTCTCATGTTTCGTATTAATTTCATTCATGAGTTCAGGACGATTTCCCCAAATACGTACATCATGTCCATTGTCAGCTAATACCATCGCTAACGCTGTTCCCCAGCTACCTGCTCCTACTACTGTGATTTTTGTCATAAAATCACATCCTCTCCATTAGTCTCTTGCTCTAGCGATAATGTGAATCGGCGTTCCTACAAAACCGAACGCTTCACGTAAACGATTCTTTAAGAAGCGCTCATATGAAAAGTGCATTAATTCTGTATCGTTTACAAATATAACAAATGTTGGTGGTTTTACCGCAACCTGTGTCGCATAGAAGATTTTCAGACGGCTACCATTATGAGTTGGTGTTGGATTCATCGCTACCGCATCCATAATTACATCGTTTAATACGTTCGTTTGTACACGGATGCTATGACTTTCATTTACCTCATTGATAACCGGTAATAACGTTTGTGTACGTTTTTTCGTTTTCGCAGATAAGAATACAATTGGTGCATAATCCAAGAATTGGAAATGAGCACGGATGTTTTCTTCAAATGCTTTCATTGTTTTTTCATCTTTTTTCACTGCATCCCATTTGTTTACAACGATAATAACAGCTCGTCCTGAATCATGGGCATATCCAGCGATTTTTTTATCTTGCTCAATAATTCCTTCTTCTCCGTCTAAAACAACTAAAACAACGTCTGAACGTTCAATCGCTCTAAGTGCACGAAGTACACTATACTTTTCTGTACTTTCGTATACTTTTCCTTTTTTACGCATACCAGCTGTATCGATGATTACATAATCTTGATCATCTTTACTATATGGTGTATCGACAGCATCACGCGTCGTTCCTGCTATATTACTTACAATTACACGTTCTTGACCAAGAAGTGCATTTACAAGTGATGATTTCCCAACGTTTGGACGTCCAATTAAAGAGAAACGGATTGTTTCATCGTCATACGCTTCTTCTTCAATCTTTGGAAAATGATTTGCAGCTTCATCTAACAAATCACCAAGTCCTAAACCGTGTGTACCAGAAATCGGGAATGGCTCGCCAAATCCTAATGCATAAAAATCATAAATATCACTACGCATTTCTGGATTATCAACCTTATTTACCGCAAGTACAATTGGTTTTTTAGAACGATATAAAATTTTAGCAACTTCTTCATCCGCTGCAGTTACACCATCGCGACCATTCGTCATAAAAATGATAACATCTGCTTCATCAATCGCTACTTCCGCCTGTTGACGAATTTGTGTCAAGAACGGCTCGTCCCCAATATCAATTCCACCTGTATCTATAATGTTAAACTCATGATTTAACCATTCTCCCGCACTATAAATACGGTCTCGCGTTATTCCTGGTATATCTTCTACGATTGAAACTCTTTCTCCAACAATCCTATTAAAAATAGTAGATTTTCCTACGTTCGGGCGGCCTACTATTGCTATTACTGGTTTCGGCATATACTTTCATCCTTTCAACTTGCTTCTGTTTATTATGTAAAAAACCCTTCTTTGTGCAAGAAGGGATTTGCATTCCAGAATAATTCTCAACGTATCAAAACACCTCATATTATACCACACGTTGCTAATGTTTCACAATAATATATACATTCTCTTGTAAGCGATGCGCAATACCATCTAAAATCGCCTCTAAATTATTTGCAACAAATTCTAGTTCCTCTGTCGATTCACAAGTAAACAAAGGAGCACCACCTGCAAATTTCTCCGGTTTTGTTGTAATAACCGCGAGAATAACACTTTCTAACATCATCTCTTATCTCCCCTTCCTTTCGGAGCTTCTGATGACATATGAACAGCACTCTCTAATGTTGGTACATTTCCAATTACCCCTATCGCTTTTTCTACATCTTGATCTTGCGGCAGAACAAAAATCCCAACTCTCCCATCCTCTAAATCACGCTTCGCTAACGGTACAAGTGCCGGCGTTCCAGAATCTCTATATATTCCTAAAGCAACAGAAACATCATGTAAAATAGCTTGACGTTGTCCTAAGTTCGAGATTGTAACCATCGCATCTATCGATTTCGGTTTTAAAATAAATCCCATTCCATATTTCATAATTTCTTCTTGCCTTACTGGTAATCCAATATTCATAATGTAAATATTATCAATATAAAGTCCCGCCCCTTCAAAACGAAGTGGGACGTGCTCAATTTCTACAAGATCATGAAGCCTTTTACCTGACATTAATTTTCTCGCAATGAAAAAACTTACCATACCAGTAATTACCCCAGCAATCCATGAATGGAATCCTATATACGCAAACGTTGTTACAAACGACGTTAACATCGCCAAATAGTTACGACTTTCAAAGACTAATGCAATCCCTTCAATGTATGTATTACCACGTGGTACGAGCTCATATCCATCTAATTGTTGAAGCGTATTTCTTTCCATATTACGCACATCACGAAATTGCGTCGCCGCTAACGTAAGAAATGTAATTGCAGAAAAATCTTTTTTCAAAATAGACGGAATCGCAATTGCCCCTAAGGCAGCCGCAATTAACCCCATCGCAATATGAATAATTTTCCCGTGAAGCCTCGTCGGATATTGCCTCGTATCGGTACGAAGCATTAACACCCTAGTTACCGTCCCGGCAATTACGCCACATAAAATGGCTGGTGTATATTCAGTCATGTATTACCCTCGCCCTTCTTTTACGCGTTTTCCTCTTAAATTGTTCCATATATACTGATACTTTTGTAATCCATAGTAAAATCGCCATAAATAAAGTAGAAACAGCAACAACATCAAAAAAGGCTAAACTGCCATATTCATAAGGAAAATGTAATTTATGAAAAATAAGCGTCACCAACAATTCTCCTTGTAACATCCCTATATACAAGGTGCACAATCTTAATATGCGATCCCCGTACAATAAAATTGATGCATACACAAGTGCACCACTTAGCAGCAACAACCTATCAACCACAATCCAAATCGGATCATATACTTCTAACAAATGGAAACTTGTATATAACATTGCAATAATAAGTGCCGAAAGTAAGGCGTATAATTTTTTCCAAATAGAGTATAGCGTGATGCCTACAAAAGAAATAACACAAAGCAAAAGGGCATTTACCGATACAGTAAAAGAAGCAATCGTCACATTTAACGGGGAACAAATAATAAAAATTAATATACAAGCACTTATCTTCCAACGAATAGGTTCTTTTTTCATAAAAAAGGTCACGACAATCCACCCTATCCAAGCCACAAAATAAAAAGTACTCCCATCCATCATTTCACCTCCTATGTTTTCCATTATGGGAACTTTTTATGAAAGTTAATCCTACCTTTTCTTTGTGCATAGTTTTTCTCATAACAGCAAAACTTTTAATAAGGAGGTGGAACTCACAATGGGTAAAGATCGCCAAGAACGAAAGCTAAGAGAATCACGCCGCGTTGAATCTGATCGCGACCAATCACTTCAATATCCTGGTGCAACTAGTCTCGATACACCGGAGCAAGCTCGAAAGCAAAATCAGCACTAAAAATAAAAAAGACGGTTTCAACATTGTATGAAACCGTCTTTTTTCGTAATTTTTTTAATAAATTCTATTCATAATATAATTCTTTTGTTTTCGTATTAATATCTCAATCACAAGATATTCTCTTTTTTCATTCGTAGAATTATATAGCGCAATATCTCACTTCTTCATTTTATAAAAAAAAACCAACCACACGGTTGATTTTTTTATCTCCTACTATAATGCGTAGTATCAATACCACGCTGCATTAACCAATGATACGTTTCGCCTTTTACAACAAGAGGTACAGATTGTAACTCTTCTATCGTCTTCGCGCCAAGCGCTGTCATAATAAATTTTAAATCTGTATGTAAAAGATCGATTTCATCCATTAACTTCTCGACACCATCTTGCATTAAAACACGTAAAAAGTACCCAGCAAACGCAGTTGTATTCGCCCCTAATGCGATTGCCTTTGCCACGTCAAGCGCTGTTTGTATACCCCCAGATGCAATAAAAGAGAGGTTATTATTTGTAGAGGTTGCTTCAATAATCGAGGTAGCTGTTTGTATGCCCCAGTTATTAAAATAAGAAAGCATTCGCTGTCTTCTTTCATTTTCAACGGCAGCAAAATTCGTACCACCTTGTCCACCAATATCAATTGCTGTTATACCTATACTCGCTAACTGCTGTACTGTTTCCTTACTCATTCCAAATCCCACTTCTTTTACAATGACAGGAACTTTACTTTTTAACACAATTTGTTCAATTCGCCGAAGTACACCCGTAAAATCACGGTCTCCTTCTGGCATCGTTAACTCTTGTATGACATTCAAATGAATTTGCAGTGCATTCGCTTCAATCATATCAACGGCACGCTCCGCCTGTTCGACAGTTGCCTCACTCCCCAAATTAGCAAAGAAAATGCCATTTGGGTTTACCTTTCTGACGATTTTATACGAAGCCGCCTCACTTTCATTTTTTAAGGCTGCCATTTGCGAACCTACAGCCATAGCAAGGTTATGATGTTTCGCTACATATGCTAATTGCTCATTAATATGTAATGTTTGCTCTCCTCCACCACCAGTCATCGCATTGATAAAAATCGGCGAACTTAGTGAAAGTTCGCCGATTTTTGTTTCACATGTTATAGTGTCATAACTTGAATTTGGCAAGCTTTGATGCACAAAATCAATATCATGAAAGCCATGCGTACGAGACTGACCAGTAGAAAGAGCATATTCAATATGATCTAATTTACGTTTTGCCCTTACCACTTGTACCCCTCTTTATTTCTTTAATTTTTTCAGTTGTTCACCAATAATATCACTTAACTGGAAAGTAGCCGAATCAGCATTTGGCTCATATTGGCTATAATCTTCTGTTACATTATTTTCTTCAAGCGTTTCTTTTATGCTTAAAGAAATACGTTTTTCTGCTACATGGACTTCAAGCACTTTCACTTTTACTTCTTGTCCCATTTCCAATACTTCATTTGGATTTTTCACGTGACGATTTGCAATTTGAGATACATGTACAAGCCCTTCAACACCAGGTAAAATTTCAACAAACGCACCGAATGTAACAAGGCGTTTTACTACTCCCTCACGAATATCTCCAGCTTTTATTTCGCCAGCAACATTTTCCCAAGGTCCTGGCTGAGCTGCTTTAATTGATAAAGAAATACGTTGTGTATCGGCATCAACAGATAGCACCTTTACTTTTACCTTTTGACCTTGCTCTAATACCTCAGAAGGTTGTTCTACACGTTCATGTGAAATTTGTGAAATGTGAACTAAACCATCCACACCACCAACGTTAACAAAAGCACCAAAATCCGTTAATCGTTGTACTGTCCCTTCAACAACATCTCCTTCTTTTAACGAAGAGATGGCTTCTTTTTTCTTAGAATCTAGTTCTAGTTCTACTACGGCTTTATGCGAAAGGATTACACGATTTTTTTCACGGTCTAATTCAACAATTTTCACCGCTAATGTTTTCCCTTTATAGTCAGCAAAGTCTTCTACATAATGTACTTCTACAAGTGAAGCTGGGATAAAACCACGAACACCAAGGTCCACAACTAATCCACCATTCACGATATCTTTTACAGTAACATCAAATACATAACCAGAATTAAATTTCTCTTGTAATTCTACCCACGCTTTTTCTGCGTCAACAGCACGTTTAGATAAGACAAGATCATCTTCTTCTAATTTAATAATTTTTAATTCAAGTGTTTGATCTAATTCTACAACATCGCTTGCTTTTTCAATATGAACGTTAGCTAATTCACTAATTGGAATTACGCCATCTGTTTTGTATCCAACATTTACAAGAACTTGTTTCTCTTCAACTTTCGTTACAGAACCTGTAACAACGTCACCAACTTGTAATTCTTTTGAATTCATAACTTCTTCATTCATTTTCTCTACCATGGAAATACCTCCCTACAGAATTGACAAAGCATTTTTATGTATATACGAAATGAAAACAAATGTTTTCATTTGCATGTTTAAGAATTTATCATCACATATTCTGTTTCAATACAGTTCACAAGAAACTATATTAAATCTATATAAATAGTATACAGCAAAATCATCTTGAAGAAAGTATGATTTGAAATATAATAGCGAATATATTCTGACAGTTTTTTTCCTCTGTAACTAACTTCTTACAAATTAGCCCATTTGTCAAGAAAAGAGACTTATAATTCACGTATCCTTTACATTTCAAAAAAAATAAAGAAAGAGGATAGTCCTCTTTCTTTATTTCGCAAATACTCCTGAAACAATACCCATAATTTTTTGGACAACTTCTTCAATTGATAAAGAAGTTGTATCTAATTCCAATGCATCATCAGCTTTTTTCAAAGGAGAAACTTCACGTTCTGAATCTAATTTATCACGCCTAGCAATTTCTTCTTTTAACTGCTCTAAATTAGAATCGAAACCTTTATTCATATTTTCTAAATGTCTTCTTTCTGCTCTTTCTTCTACAGAAGCAAGCATAAAGATTTTCACTTCAGCATCTGGTAGTACATGTGTACCAATATCACGACCATCCATTACTACGCCGCCCTTTTCAGCCAATTCTTGTTGACGACGTACCATTTCTTCACGAACAAGACGATGCTTTGCTACAATAGATACGCGATTCGTCACATCAGGTGTACGAATCACTTCAGAAACATCTTGTCCATTTAAAAATACAAGTTGTGTATTTTCCCCTTGTTGAAATTCAATATTCACATTTTTTACAACTTCCATTAACTTTTCTTCATTTTCAATATCCACTTTTTGTTCAAGGGCTGCATATGTAATAGCACGGTACATTGCGCCTGTATCAATGTAAACATATGAAAGTTTTTTTGCAACAACTTTTGCAACTGTACTTTTCCCAGCAGCTGCTGGACCATCTATAGCAATTGAAATTCGTTTATCCATTGTAACACCTCATTTTTCACTTATAAAACAAAACGAAAAGCAGGTATTCTCCCCCTGCTTCTTCCCATTTGCTTCACGTCATTAAATCCTCAATTATTGTAGCATAATCCACCATAGAAGAAAATGAAAACTACTTATTCACCTGTAAGATTTCCACCTTATTTTTTGTGACTACACCTTCGTAATAAACAATTTTAGATAAATATTTCACTGATGATTTATGTATAAATAACAATTGCACAACACAAAGACAAATGAATTGTATTACTAATATACGAATAAAAATTTTCTCCATCTTTTTCAACGTAATTGCTACCTCCTATCCTATATTTACACATTTCGTTTCGTGATTTTATGCATCGTACATATAGCAGCTAACTTTATTGTCATTTTCGAGGCATACTTTTATACATTTCCATTGTCGAATTTACTCAAAACATGTTATGTTCTAAATGTATTTTTCAACTTGAAAGGGGTATAAGCATTGAAAAGAATCCTAGTTTTACACACAGGTGGAACAATTGCAATGGAGGAAGATAAAGAAACTGGGGTCGTACAACCAGGTGAAAAAAATCCTCTTTTAAAATTCATTCCTGATTTAGAAGGCGATGTTGATTTAATCGTTGAAGATGTGTTCCATCTACCATCTCCTCATATGACACCGAGCGAAATGTTACAATTACAAGTCATCATTGATGAAAGAGTAAAACAAGACAACATTCATGGCGTAGTCATTACGCATGGTACGGATACATTAGAAGAAACAGCCTATTTCTTAGATTTAACAGTGCAAGCAACTATTCCAATCGTTGTAACAGGCGCAATGCGTTCTAGTAATGAATTAGGTGCTGATGGTCTATATAACTTCTTATCGGCCGTAAAAGTCGCTAGCTGTAGTGAAGCTGCTGAAAAAGGTGTTCTAGTTGTATTAAACGACGAAATTCATTGCGCTACAAATGTAACGAAAACACATACAAGTAATGTAGCAACATTCCAGAGTCCACAGTATGGACCAATCGGTATGGTAACAAAGCGCGGCGTTGTATTCCATCACGCTTTAGTACATCACGAAACATATTCAGTAAATAAAGTTTCTAAAAACGTAGTTGTTCTAAAAGCATACGCTGGTATGGACGATACATTGTTAGCAGCGATTGAAAACCTTCCAGTAGATGGAATTGTCATTGAAGCACTTGGACAAGGTAATTTACCTCCACGAACACTTCCTAGTTTAGAACGATTAATAAGCAAAGGAATCCCTGTTGTATTAGTGTCTCGCTGTTTTAACGGTATCGTTCAAGATGTATATTCGTATGAAGGCGGGGGCAAACAACTAAAAGATATGGGTGTTATATTCACATACGGTTTAAACGCTCAAAAAGCACGTATTAAATTGTTAGTCGCATTAGAGAATACAAGCTCTCATGAAATAATCCAAAATATGTATATGCACGATTAAAAAAGCAGCTGTCGAAGTTTTTTCGACAGCTGCTTTTTATTTTTCTCTTGATGCAATGGTTTGCGCAATCGCATCCCCATGAAATCTACCGTTCTCGATAAATATTTCATTTGCATTATTCCCAGCAGCAATTACACCTGCAATGAAAATATTTTCAGCGTTTGTTTCCATTGTATCCTCTGCATAAATCGGACGTCCTGTTTCTTCATCAATCCGAACACCCATCTTCGTTAAGAAACTATGATCAGGATGGTAACCAGTCATTGCAAATACAAAATCATTTTGGATTGTAAAGGCTTCACCATCAACTGTAAACGTTAATGTATGTTCAGTAATTTCTTTCACGTGAGCCCTGAAATGCATTTGAATTGTGCCGCTTCGTACTAACGCCTCAAACTCCGGCAAAATCCACGGCTTAATGCTTGGTGAATACTCACTTCCGCGATATAAAACCGTTACACGCGCACCGGTTTTAACAAGTTCTAACGCGGCATCTATACTCGAGTTTTTCCCACCTATAACTACTACATCTCGATCAAAATAAGGATGTCCCTCTTTAAAATAGTGAGCTACTTTCTTCAGTTCCTCGCCGGGAACATTCATATAATTTGGATTGTCATAATATCCAGTGGCTACAACAACATATTTCGCTATATATATTTCTTTACTTCCGTCACGCTTTGTTGTCTCAACATGAAAAACTTCTCCATCTTTTTGTACTTTCTCCACTCGCTCGAAAGCATTTACACGTACAGATTTACGCTTTACTACTTCACGATAATACGCAAGCGCTTGATTTCGAACTGGCTTACGATTTTCTGTAATAAAAGCTACATCACCAATTTCTAATTTTTCACTAGAAGAGAAAAATGTTTGATGAGTTGGATAATTATAAATCGCATTTACAATGTTTCCTTTTTCAATTACTAACGGATTTATCCCTACCTTTTGCAACGAAATTGCTGCTGCTAATCCGCACGGACCGCCTCCAATTATGATAGCTGTTTCTTTCTGCATACTCAGCTCACTCCTAGTCTTCTACCAATACACTATTTATAAAAACAAGAAAAAACCTACTTACAGCAGTAGGCACCTATCTTTATTGTATTCATTTTTCATATATTTGTCATCTAAACGAAACGTACATCCGATAGACATCTGCTAAAAACTGCTGAAATTTAATGCCTTGTTTCCCTAATACATTCTCAGGATCAATCTTTCTAGCTGGATCAAGTGTTTTATGTGATACGATATCTTTTTTCGGATTCAAACCGAAGTTTTGGCATAAATACGCATGATACCACGTAAAACGAGTATATGCTTCCCAAAAGTTAACCTCACCGCCATAACAAAGTTCTACCCCAATGGCAGCCTTATTCGCATCATAACCATATAAGTCATTATCCGTCGGCACACCATATCTAACATGATACGCAACTTCATTTATAGGAACAATTTCCAATATCGTTTTGTCATCTATAAATGTATGCGCCGAAGCTTTCGGTTGTATTTCATTAAAGTAATCTCGATTCCCTATCGCATTGCTACCAGGATTCCCCGTATCATGACTTACAATAAACCTTACTTTAGAAAGAGGAATTCCCGGTCGTGAACTTCCATATCCAATATAGTTACGCTCTATAGGAAACATCGCCATTACTACCAACTCCCGCTGTAGAAAATTACCTTACTTCCTTATATGTATTCGGTAGCAATGTCCTTATCGCATATTTCTTATGCGAAGATAAAATCGAAAATATTTGATGTGAATACCATAAATAATAAAATACTTACAGCCACTCCATAAAAACCGTAAAACCAAACACAATCTTCTTTCGTATCTAAACCGAAAAATTTATTAACCGATTGTAATAATGTGCCACGCTTACTTTGTTTGTTTCGTAATACTTCCACTCGTTCTACAACATCCGCTGGCATCATAAATCTTTGGTCTACTGTCATTTTCATCATTTATCTCTCCTTAAAATCATTTCCGTTTTGCTTATCTAAGGAAAGTATAGCACGTTTGTTCGTGTAGAACAAGCGTTCTTTTTTTATTTTTTATTCTATTTTTCAACAAGCCAAGTAATAATTGTGAATATAAACGCGATAATTGGTCCAACTACAAATGCACCAAATATTAAAAACAATAATCCTTCGCCGAACACCCGAACGATACTTGTTTTTCGGGCTCTCTTAACTCTTGCAAGTTCACCCTCTAACACCTTAACCTTTTCTTCTAATTGGTCTACCCGTTCCATCATTTCATTCCCCATATACAACACCTCATTTAATACTTCAACAAAAAAACGCGATTCCCTCGAAAGGAAATCACGTTTTCTCAAAACATTATATATTATACCCAACCTCTGAAGCGACTAGCCTCAGCCATTTTACGAACACCAATCATGTATGCAGCTAAGCGCATGTTCACTTTACGAACTTGTGATGTTTCATAAATTGAATCGAATGATTTTACCATTACTTTTTCTAAACGTTGTTCTACTTCTTCCTCAGTCCAGTAGTAACCTTGGTTATTCTGTACCCACTCAAAGTAAGATACCGTAACGCCACCAGCACTTGCTAATACGTCTGGAACAAGTAAGATACCACGATCTGTTAAGATTTTTGTTGCTTCTAATGTAGTTGGACCATTTGCAGCTTCAACCACAATTTTCGCTTTAATCTTATCAGCATTTTCTTCTGTAATTTGGTTCTCAATTGCAGCAGGAACTAAAATGTCACAATCAAGTTCTAACAGTTCTGTATTTGAAATTGTATTATTAAATAGTTTTGTTACAGTACCGAAGCTATCGCGACGATCTAGTAAGTAGTCAATATCTAATCCATTTGGATCATGTAGTGCACCGTAAGCATCTGAAATTGCAATTACTTTCGCGCCTGCATCATGCATAAATTTAGCTAAGAAGCTACCTGCGTTACCGAATCCTTGAACAACAACGCGCGCACCTTTAATATCAATGTCACGTTTTTTCGCAGCTTCACGAATACAAATTGTTACACCTTTTGCAGTCGCTGTTTCACGTCCGTGTGATCCACCTAATACAAGTGGTTTACCTGTAATAAATCCTGGTGAATTAAATTCATCGATACGGCTATACTCATCCATCATCCATGCCATAATTTGTGAGTTTGTAAATACGTCTGGAGCCGGAATATCTTTTGTCGGACCAACAATTTGGCTAATTGCTCGTACATAACCGCGGCTTAATCTTTCTAATTCACGGAAAGACATCTCACGTGGGTCACAAATGATTCCACCTTTACCTCCACCATATGGTAAATCAACAATACCACATTTTAAACTCATCCAAATAGAAAGTGCTTTCACTTCATTTTCTGTTACGTTTGGATGGAAGCGAATTCCACCTTTCGTTGGACCAACAGCATCATTATGTTGTGCACGATATCCTGTAAATATTTTAACAGTCCCGTCATCCATACGAACTGGAATTTTCACTGTCATCATACGAATTGGTTCTTTCAATAATTCATATACTTCGTTTGGATAACCCAATTTTTCTAATGCTTCATTAATTACAATTTGTGTTGAATTTAACAATTCAAAATGTTGTTCCCCTTGTTGTTGTGTTTTCGTTTGAGTTCCCTTTTCGGCTACCATAGTAAGTAAACCCCCTGTAATTTCACTTGTTTAGTAAACCTTCATTGCCTAGTATACACCGTTAAACTTGGAATGCAATAGAAAACGCTAACAAATATATACAAACTTTTTCGTGTTGCAAGCGTTTTCACTATTATTATAGTCCTTTTATTGCTTTTAGAAAAGTAAAATACTTAAATATTTAAATATTTTTTATTTTCATCAAAAAATACTGATCAAATCTTCAAATACAGGTCGGCTAGTCTTGTTGCCTAAACTTCGCTTTATAGATTTTTAGATTTTCCAATCTTCAGCTGAATAAAAATAAAACCTCAAGCTACGTTACATTAGCTGAGGTTTTGCTTTTTCACAAAGTAATTGTATATTTGTTCAATTGCTTGAGAATCCATTAATTCTTTACCATATTCCATTATGCGGTAAATTGTTGCTGTTGACGGATTACCGTATTCCGCTAAAATAGCTATAAAATCCGCCTTCAATAATTGAAATTGCTCTTCTTCTTCTATCCAAAGATAAAAGCGATTATCCCATGTATACAACTTCCCATCAGTTACACCAAGGTTATATAAGCGATTTGACAAATTAATTACATCATCTAATGTAGCAAACTCGTAAAGTATATGTTCACTTTCATCAAGAGTCACTTGCATTTCAATAAACTCGTCACGGAACTCATCTTCTGTGTCCACTTCTTGATTTTCTTTCGTTACAATTACAACCATACCTTGAGCTTGTAGAGAAAATACTTCCACAGCAATCGGACCATCCGCTTCAAACCCTAATTCTTTATTTGCTTCTTGCATCATATCACGGAACAGTTGCTGTACTTTCGGTGCATTTCTCCACAAATCTTCTTTCGTTAATCCTCGTTCTGATAAATCATCAAATGTTAGGAAAATTTTGATCTTATTGTAATTTAAACGTTCCAGTCTCATCTCATACCCTCCCTACGTAACCATTGCATCTAATTTTTATTATATGAAATAGAAAATAGATGGTTCTTTTCGAACAACTATTCTGACATTCTTAACCATCCATCCCATTCTTCTTTCGTGTTACCAATAAGGATATTTTGAAGATTTAATTGATCCCCAATGCTTTTTCTTCCTATAAAACCAACAAAGAGATTTTTATTTTTCGCTTGCAACAAATCAATAAATCTTACTGCCTCTTCAAGTTCTCGCTCATCATCAAAAGATATAAACAAATACTTAGGTTGCAATTGTTCAATAGCTTGTAAAATACCTTCTTCATCTAAACTTGTCCCCATATACATTGCTTGATATCCTTTTATTCGTAAATACGTCGCGAAAATAAATCCTTTTAATATATTATTTTCTAAAACGAAAACTTTGTTAACGGAAGAATACACTGATGCATTATGATAAATCATTCCTAGACGTGTTTGTAAGAATGATACAACATATTTGAATTGTGACATTGTAATCTCATTATTATTTTTTAAAATTAACAACTTGTTTGCCACTTGAAGAATGATACTTATAACAACCTTTTCCGTTGAATATATACTAAAAACCTCGTTTAATAATACAGAAGTTGTAATTTCATCAAATTCTAACAAAGCTTGTAGTATATCGTCCACTAAAACAACTTCTTTATCAGTAATTTTTTCTATTTGAATGTTGTTCTGCAACCGATTCTCTTCTAATAACTGAACGGCTTGTCCAATCATCATCCCCTCAGAAACTTTGTTCATTAACCATTTCAAAATATGAATATGCTCTTCTGTATACAAACGATGCCCCGCATGATTTCTCTTTGGGGCAATAATATGATAACGTCTTTCCCATGCGCGGAGTGTACTCGGTTGAATTCCGAGTATATTCGAAACAGCTTTTATATTATAGTTTCCATTTGAAGTTGGCATTATTTCCCTCCACACAATGTAATGATATGTGTTTGAGAAGGTGCCCGAAAACGAAGAGGAAACAATGTTGTTCCATACCCATTACTAACAAAGAGTGTCATATTAAAATGCTTATATATACCACCCTTTAAATGTTTTTCAGATGGAAACAACCGAATTTGTCCTCCATGTGTATGTCCACTTAACACGAGCGAAATTTGTTCTTTACCGGACATTTTCTTTATTATATCAGGGTTGTGACTAATTAAAATGCGAAAACCTTCTTCTTTACAATCAGCCAATGCTAAATCTAAACGATCTCGTTCTAATCCAACATCATCGATACCGAGCAAGCAAATTTTCTCACCTAATTCAGACTCAAATACAACTCTTGTATTATCTAATACCTTCACATTATTCTCTAACAATAAAGCATCTAATTCGTGATATTCAATTTCATAATCATTATTTCCCCATACAAAATATACAGGGGCTACTTCTCTTAATTTTTGAATATTTAAAGAGATTTGCGATAAAGGTACTCCTTTTTCAGCTAAATCACCGCCAATAATTACGATATCTGCTTTCCCTTTCACTCGTTCAATTAGCGAGCTAGAAATGACCCTTCTATGAATATCCGAAATAAAAAAAACATTAACTTTTTGAAAACTTTCCGGAAATTCTTCGAATACTAATGTATGTTCCAGCACAGTATTACGCATCGCTTCTTTATACATTCCAAGAAGACATACAAAACCAATGCATATGAGAGTACATAATAATATAATCCATGTCATATATTTTTTACTCTCCCTCCTCGTAAAGTATAGTCCTTCATTTTATATGCAGCTATTATATATCACTCATTTAACTAGCTCTCTTACTTCTCAGACTTATCTTTTATAGGAATTTTTAATTCTTGTCCTACTCTCACTTCGTCTTCTTGTAAATCATTATATTTTTTAATTACTTCCATCCCGTTTTCATCTGAGAAATATTGCTTCGCTATACTTTCTAAACTTTCTCCATCTTTCACAATATGAGTTGCTACTTTCTCAGACTGCTTTTGAGATTCAGTCTTAGCTGAATCAAAGAAAATTACTTCAAACGCACTTTTCCCAGCATTATTACTATCACTTTTCACCTGTGTATATTTATCTGTATACCATAGAATACTAATAGGTAACAATATGAATAAAAATGTTAAAACTCGGACGAAAATATGATTCATTTTAAATTTTGGTTTTTTCTCTTTATTTCTACGAATTTCACTACGCGGCGGTAAACCTTCATCTTCTTCCACTCGCTCAACTTCTAACTCCTCTTCAAAATCAGGAATTCGTTTTCTCATGTTGTTCACCACCACCTTCCATTTATTTTCTTAATTGGAGTCCCATTATAAAATCAACAAGAAAGTGTGCAAAGATTGTAATAAACAAATTTCCTGTCCACTCGAATACATAACCAAAAACAAAGCTAATAAAGCAGACGAAACAAAACAAAAAAGGCTTCGTTATATACCGAATATGTAACACGGCAAAAATTAAACTCGCTATTACAATTCCAAAATGAGTCTGCACTACACCTCTAAATAAAAACTCTTCCGCAAAGCCAATAATAAACGTGATAACGAGTAAATGCATGACAGAGATTCCTTGAAACATTCTATCGTTAATGCCACCATCATCAAACCAAGATTCTGGAAACACTCGCATTGCAACATAATCTAATAACACAATACATATCGCTAATAAGCCACCTAGTACAAGTATAGAAATCGGTTCCCATTTCCACAAACTATAAACTTCTCTTTTATCTTGAAATAATATGTATGCTAGTAAACAACCGATACCAATAATAATTAGTTGTGTTATGTATAGATTCAGTCTTATTTCCCTCGGACTCATATCTTCAACATTTTGCCTTTGAATGTTCATCATTCCTCCATCTTCCCTAGGCCGAAAAGCTTTTGTAACTCTGTTTCCCAATTATAGTCGAAAACTGACTGTTGCGCTCGTCTTTTTTTATAATCTGTTTTTGCAATACCACAGTAATCACAACAGTTTTCTATCTCTTTTTCCTTTCTATAACCGAACTGTTGTAATAAATATTCACGCCTACATCCTTGAACTTGTATCCATGACTTCATATTTTCTAGCTCACTATATTTATTACGCAGTCTTACTTCCACTTCCGCTATTAATCTGTGCATTATTTCATCTGACAAGCTCTCTAGCAGAAGATTTCGCTGTTGTATGATTCCAAGATGTTCGAGATGATAACGGATAAAACGCCAATATTGTTCATTAAATCTTGCTGCATTATAACAAATTTCTTCTACATCTTCTATTGGTAATACTTTCGTTTGAAACATTCTTTCTTGTAGTAACGAAAATAAAAATTGTATTTGTGATTTACTTGGCAATTCATCTTCAATGATTGAAATTGGTAAATCATGATCCAATGGACTACATAACAAAATGGCTATACTCGGTTCACCATCTCTCCCCGCTCTTCCAATTTCTTGTAAATAGGAAGCTACATTTGTCGGATATTGAAAATGAATAATATATCTTGTATTCGCCTTATTGACCCCCATCCCAAAAGCACTTGTACATATTACAATTTGCAACTGGTCATTCATAAACTGTTGTTGAATTAACATACGCTCTTCATGTTCCATACCACCATGATAAAAAGCTACACCTGTAATTCCTTTTCCTCTTAAATACTCGGTTAAACGCTCTGTCCAGGCCCTACTTGAGCAATAAACAATACCAGGCCCTTGCAAATACATTATATGCTCAAAAAGCGCCTCTTTTTTTTCTTCTATTGTTTCCACAAATTGCACTTCCATCGCAATATTTGGACGATCAATTGAATACACATGCTCAGCGATGTTTTTTAGATTTAAACTTTCCGCTATATCTCGCAGTACATCCTTTGTAGCAGTTGCTGTTAATGCTAGTACATTTGGAGATCCGATACTCTCAATTACTTTATCTAATTTTTTATAATCTGGCCGGAAATCATATCCCCATTGTGAAATACAATGCGCTTCATCTACGACAAATAATGAAATATGTATTTTTTTCAATTCTCTTATTAGAAGCTCCGACTGCAACATCTCTGGTGATACGAAAACAAATTTATAAAAAGATAGCTTTTTCATTGCTTCTCTTTTTTCACTTAACGTCCGAAAACTATTAAATGCAATAACTCGATTTTTCACGACATACTTTAATTGCGTAACTTGGTCTTCCATTAAAGATAATAATGGTGATACAACAAGCACCGTACCCTCTTGCAGAAGCCCCGGAAGTTGATAACACATTGACTTTCCCCTTCCAGTCGGAAGCATTGCTACAACATCTTTTCCTTCCAATAAGTCCGTAATAACTCCTTTTTGTCCCGGACGAAATTCAGAATATCCAAACCACTTATATAAATATTCCTCAAGCTTCATTAATACCCTCCATCCGTGCCAATACAAGACGGACTTCAAAATAAGAGATTCCCTCTCCAACCGCTTGCTTCAACACACGCAATTTACGTGTTTGTAATGCTTCAATTACTTTTGATACTTTTTCTATTTTTTCTTTTTCCATAAACATCTCAATAGAAAATCCTTTTTCTCGTAAAGCAATCTCCACAAAATGATCTTCTATCGTGGCAACCTTTAAATTCCGAATTGTCGCTATTTCTTCTAAAGAGCGTCCTTGTCTCCAAAAATTATATGTTTTTTTCGTTGATAAGCTAAATAAATCAGCTTTCTCATTTGGATAAGAAATAATTTCAGCTAATAATGGAAATTCATTTTCTTTATTGCGAACTTCTTGAATAAGGAAATGAATTGTACCCCAAAATAAAAAGTACACTCGAAATACATCTTGTTTCGTAATCTCCGCTAATTGTTGTAAAGTACACCCGATACGTTCATAGCCAGTTAACCGATATGTTACGATTGTCGCTTCTACTGAATTATTTTTTTGTAAAAGAGTATGCATCTCCTTCCACAATCTTTTAGCCAATTCATTTCTCGTATATGGTATTCCCGTGAGAAAACGTTTTACCCACATCATTATTTCTGTATCCTGTTGAATTGGAATAAATTTCGCATTCGCCTGTTGTATATTCGAAATGGTTTGAACGATTAATGATAATCTCTTCCAAAACGTTTCACCTATTTCACCATAGTGTAAACCATGTAAATACGTCGGAAAGGCAAATTCATCTTCCCATTTGTTTAATTGCATGATACCCGCAGTCGTTAACACGTATGTATTATCATGTATAAATTGAACTAAATCCGTCTGTAATAACTTTGCAACTTCTTGATCATAATCAGTTCTATTTAATGATTTATAAATCCCAAACAAAAAAGAAATTTGAAACATATTCCCATCTTGTAATGTTTGCGACGATCTCTTTCCTTTTAACAAATAATAAATCGAAGAAACGGTTCTTTCACCATTCAATTGTTTTAAACAATATAATAAAGTATATTGTAGCTGCATTACCGCTTCCACCTTTCAGTCTAACTTCATTCCTTTTTCAATACGATCGCATTTAACTTATCATATTCACACTACATGCTTGTATATATTCTATTGTATCAAACGAAATAACATTTAAGTATTTTGAAAATCTTATGAAATAATTCAAAAACAAGTTGACACCCTAATTGATAAGCATTATCATTATAATTTTATGTTGAAAAGTTTTAAAAACCGTTTTACAATAAGGTTATAATTTTTTGACGAACTTTTCACATACATATTATCAGGAGGGAAAAAAGATGGCAAAATATACAATCGTTGATAAAGATACTTGTATTGCATGTGGTGCTTGTGGCGCTGCTGCACCAGACATTTATGACTATGATGATGAAGGTATTGCATTTGTAACATTAGACGATAACCAAGGTATCGTTGAAATTCCAGATGTATTAATTGAAGATATGATGGATGCATTCGAAGGCTGTCCAACTGACTCAATTAAAGTTGCTGACGAATCATTTGATGGCGACTCTTTAAAATTCGAATAGTCTTTTATTAACTTCAAAAAATGCCCCTCATATGGATGAGGGGTATTTTTTGTTTTCTATTTTCATTCTATTTAATAAAAAACCATTAGTAGTCCATACTACTAATGGTTTTATTTTATCCCGCTATTTGCGGGCAGTAAGACCCCTACCTCAAAATTCAACGAAAGCAAAGAAGTTAGGTGAGGGTCGGGCTGCCCGTAAATGCCCTATTGGTGAAGGCTAATAATCAGTGGGAGATGAACAACCCCCCCACTGATTAAAGTTTCACTTTATATTTTATGCATTATTCATTTTTGCAAACACCCATACTTTCAGGCGTGAGAATAACGCTACAAATACAATTGTCACTACAATTCCTTTAATCAAATTAAATGGTAAGATTGCCGTTACAACCGTTGTTTTTATAGCATCACTAGACATAGCTGGTGAATTTAAAAACCAAGTGTAAGCTGGGAATATGATGATGTAGTTTAATACACTCATGATTAACGCCATTGTAATTGTCCCTAGCATTAATCCTGTCGTTAAACTCTTTACAGTACGATACTTTCTAAATAAGAAAGCCGCTGGTCCAATAAATAAACATCCTGCAATAAAGTTTGCAATTTCTCCAACTGGCACTCCCGTTAAGCTTCCTTGAATCCCGTAATGTAAAATATTTTTTATCGCTTCTACAATTACTCCTGCAATCGGACCAAAAATAATCGCCGCAATTAAAGCTGGCACATCACTAAAATCAATTTTTAAAAATGGCGGAAGCCCTGGGAATGGAAAATCCAACATCATTAGTAAATACGCAATACTACTTAGCATCGCTACACTCACCATCTGCACTACACTGTTTTTTTGTTTCATCTTTCTCTCTCCTTTTCCATCGATCTTCTCATGGAAAGTGGAAAGGTTCTGCTATGCCTATTTTTTCATAGAACGAAAAAACCCCTTTGCGATTTACACAAAGGGAGAGTTTTAAGGCACATCAAACAGACGTTCAAATACTTATCTTTTTTGAACGCTTGAACCTCCATCTTCTCCCATCCAGACTATACTGTCGGCTTTGGAATCACACCAAATCCTGCCTTAACGGCTCGCGGGCTTAGAACGAAATTATTAACTGTTCATCACCGCCGGTCGGGATTTTCACCCTGCCCCGAAGATAGACCGATATTCTATTTTCCATTTCATTATACAACAACATGATCGTATTGTGAACAAAAAAAGCGTAACTTATTAAAAATAAGTTATTAACTTTATATAACCAAAAATACAATCAATATATTTTACAATACAACCCATATTTTTTATCCCGCATTAACGGGCAGTAAGACTCCCACCTCGAAATTCGGCTAATGCGAGGAAGTTAGGCAGGAGATCAACTGCCCGTAAAAGCCCGATTGGTTCAACTAATAATCAGTGGGGGATGGAAAAAACCCCCACTAATTAAAGTTTCACTTTATAATTCGGTATTTCTCTTATGAATCCCCCTAGTCATATATCGTTAAAAGTGATAAGATGTTGAATTGTTAAGATAAGAACATTTTCTGAATTATGGAGGAAATGTCATGAAGAAAGATAAAAGACACTCTATTCGAGAAGCAATGAAAAAGAACTTAAGAAAAGAATACTTTTATTTGAAAAAAGAATTACTTTTCTACTGTCCAATTGATCTAGGCACATTCTCAAGAGAGACATACTACGCTACTTTTGACCAAGATGGCATAAGTATTTATCAGTACGATAAAAAAACAGAAAGTAAATTAAAATTGTGTGAGCGTCATCCATGGAAGAGTTGGAATAAGGTAAAAGTTGATCACTATTTAACAACTTCTCAATTTATTTTCCAAGGTGAGCGAAACTGGATTTTATCCCTTTTCCAAAAAGGAAAAGAAGCTCAAAAAATAATTGAAGAACATACATCTTTACAAATTGAAGTTGTTTCCCGTCCTTTTTCCAAGAAACTTCCTGGTTTCCGTTCTAATACACCATTGAATAAATACATCGGTAGCATTTGTTACACTGCACTTATTGCATTTTTATTAAAATGGATGATTCCATTTCAAGCACCACAAATCGCCCTGTATTCTCTTTCAATTGGCTTTATGCTTCTTGGTTTACTTTGTCTTACAATTGGTCTAATCGAACCAACTATCGTACTATTTCGGACAAAAGAAAAAACAAGAACAAAAGTCTTTTACTTATATAGCTACTTAGCTATTTCTGGATTTATATGTGTCTTTATTTTTTGGTAAAAGAAACCGTCCCAAAAGATTTTTTGGGACGGTTTTTCGTTAGGAATAGGTTACTCTTATCTTCGTATGTTATTGCTAAGTCAACATTTCTTGTCGAAACGTCGATATAAATTCATTTACTATCGTATTCTTAAAAATCTATTCAAAAGTTATACTTTGGGAAGTTTCCTTTACTTAACGTATAGTTGTTGGTTCGGATAGATTCGCTCTTGTCGCAATCCATTTTTCACTTTGATTTCCTCAACTGTCATACTAAATCTCCGAGCAATACTAACTAAAGTGTCACCTTTTTGTACAACATATAATGATGATGACACGACTTGATTTCTTTGTTCATTTAAAACAAGCAACGGATCCATCGCATTCCTTTTCTCCATCGTCCATCTTCCTTGATGCACTTCTAAATGTAAATGCGCTCCTCGCGATTCTCCTGTATTCCCTACCTCTCCAATTCGCTCTCCTTTTGAAATATTATCCCCTTGAACTACATATCTCTTATTTAAATGCGCATAAACAGCCTCATATTCTCCATGTTTAATAAACACAACATTTCCATAACTACTTGAAAAATAAGACTTTGTCACCTTACCATTTTGAATAGCTGCAACAGGCGTTCCAATGGACGCAGCTATATCAATACCATAGTGTTTCCCATGTCTTGTCCCAAAATAATCACTTACCTGCCCATCAACAGGCCATATCCACTGATTCTCTTCAGCGTAAACATGTAATTGAGATGAAAATAATATACTCAATATCACCACGCCACATTTTAACGCTTTCATATACATCCTCCGTTTTCTAATAACCGTCATACCTTCTCTATTGTGGGATATTACAGAAGAAAGTATACAAAAAAGGAAGTGAATTACTCCACTTCCTTCTCTTTTTTATTGCGAAAAACAAGTGCACTGCGGTTATATTCCACATCTTTCACTTGTAAACGCGCATTTATTACTCTAGCTACCGCAAACAAATAATCAGATAACCTATTTACATACTTTAGAACAATGCCATTGGTTTCTCCTTCTTTTTGCAATGACACTATACAACGTTCTGCTCTTCTTATAACTGTACGTGCAATGTGTATTGCGGCTGATCCCTCGCTACCACCTGGTAAAATAAAACGTTCTAATGGCGGCGCTTCTTCTGTATAAGAATCAATTCTTCTCTCTAAATACTCGACCATCTCTATCGTTACTTTATAGGGGATTTTCTTCTCTACTATTGCTAAATCTCCTCCACAATCAAATAGTTCATGTTGAATATTTTCAAGCTCGTTATAAATGTCACGAAAACATTCCTCTTGCAATTTTGACAGCGCGTATCCGATATGAGAATTCGCCTCATCAATTGTGCCATAAGCTTCTACACGTATATGATCTTTATCCACTCGGCCACCTATTACACTCGTTTCCCCTTTATCTCCTGTTTTTGTATAAAGTTTCATTTCATTATGACACCTCTCTTTTTCATACTGATTATTAAAGAAAAAAACTCTACCATTCTTTATTTAATTGAACTTACAAAAAAATAAAAAACAGTAGAGCTTTTATTCATTATCACTTTTAAAAAACATACATATCTAAATTATACGATTTGGTAAATATACAGAGAATGTAGTTCCTTCTCCAACGACACTGGATACAAAAATCTTTCCATCATGACCTTGAACAATATTTTTAGCAATCGCAAGTCCGAGTCCAGTTCCAACCTTTTTCCCACGCGTTCTCGCTTTATCAGCTTTATAGAACCGATCGAACAAGAATGGAACATCTTCTTCTGGAATACCCGCACCTGAATCCTGCACTTCAAAAGTAAGGCCACTATTTTCCGTATTAATTACAAGTGTAACATGTCCACCCGCATTTGTATGACGGATTGCATTATCAATTAAATTCGTCAATACCTGCTCCATACGATCTGCATCAAACGGATATTGTTCAATTGGGCTTTGGAAATCAACTGTTAATTGAACTTCTTTATCCTTTGCAATCCCTTGGAATTTACGGCCAATTTTTTCGACAAATGGATGAATATCTACTTCACCAATATGTAACTCTACGTGACCACTTTCCATACGAGCTAAATCTAATAATTCATTTACAAGCTTACCTAAACGAACGGATTCATCATAAATGATTTGAACAAACTCATTAATTTCCTCTTTCGTTTGCACAATATCATCTAAAATTGCTTCACTATACCCTTGAAGCATGACCATCGGTGTACGAAGTTCATGTGATACATTCGCGATAAAGTCTTGACGCATCTTCTCAAGACGACGTTCTTCCGTCATATCACGCAACACTGCTACAGCCCCACGAATTTTCGTTTGATTGTAAAGCGGCGTCATAAGAACTACGTAGTTACCTTTTTGCAAATTAATTTCAACAACTTGTTGTTGCTCACTTTCTACAACGAGATGGAATAACTCAACAAGTTCAGAAGGTAGTTTTTTACTTAGCTCTATCTCTTTTTCTTCGTGCCACACTTGTAAGAAATGTTCGGCCGGTGGATTAATAACTACGACTTCTCCTTCTTGATTTAACGTAATAACCCCATCTGCCATACTACTCAAAATACTAGCTAACTGTTCTTTTTCTTGCTGCAAAGCATTCATATTAAACTTCAACTGTTTCCCCATTTGATTTAAGGCCGTTGCAAGCTCACCAATTTCATCCTGAGAAACCATAGGAGCCTTTGCATCAAACTTCCCACGTGCCACCTCAAAAGCAACCTCACGCATTTTACGAAGCGGTGCTGTAATTCGAGTAGATAAGAAGAACGCAAAGAAGGTTGTTAATATAATCGCAATCCCAGCCGATAAGAAAATAAAATCAGTCGTTCTCTCCATACCTTGTATCGGCACTTGCAATGATTCATATACGAACACTGCACTTTGATTTTTTGATTGCACCGGTTTTCCGACGATCATAATATCATTTTCAGTATTTTTATTCTTCCTACTATTAGAAGCTTTTCTAATGTTATTTTTTATTTCTTTTTTGTCTTTAAATACAGCAGCTAATTCTTTATCTTCTTTTAAATCATCTATTGTTAGAGTAACTAACCCTTCTTGTTTCGGTGAAGAGGAAATCTCCTTACCATCTTCTACAATAATGATTCTTGAAAGTGGATCAGAGAATTTGTACGCGATATTCTCAATCGTTTTTACATCCGCACCTTCTTCAATTAACTCTGAAACACTAGTTGCAACTTTTTGAAGCCTAGCTTCACTCATATCAACATAATATGTTCTAAAAAACTGCGAAAGTAAAATCGCAACAAATCCAAGAACAAACGAAACGAGAAGTAATATGGTCATCCATAACTTCCCTACTACACTTCTCCAAAGCATCAGTCGTTCACAACCTCAAACTTGTAACCAACGCCCCAAACGGTAACAATCATCTTCGCAGCATCTGGTGATTTTTTACTTAACTTCTCACGTAAACGCTTTACATGCGTATCAACTGTACGTAAATCTCCGAAGAATTCGTATTGCCATACTTCTTTTAACAATTGCTCACGGTCAAACACTTTATCTGGAGCTTTCGCTAAAAATAATAGTAATTCATACTCTTTCGGTGTTAAATTCACTTCATTACCATCTGCTGTAACACGGTGTGCATCATTATCAATTGTTAAATGAGGGAACACAGTAACATCTTTTGTCGTTGTATCTTGTGTAAAGAATGTTGTTGGTACAGCACGGCGTAATACTGCTTTCACACGAAGCACTACTTCACGAGGGCTAAATGGTTTCACGATATAATCATCAGTTCCTACCTCAAACCCTTGTACCCGATTTACTTCTTCACCTTTTGCTGTCAGCATAATAATTGGTGTCGCTTTCTTCTCACGAACCCCTTTGCACACTTCGATACCATCTTTACCAGGCATCATAAGATCTAATAAGATTAAATCATAATCATTTTGTAAGGCCATTTCTAAAGCTGTATCACCATTATCTGCTTCTTCAATTGTGTATTGCTCTCTTTCTAAATACATTTTCAATAAGCGACGAATACGATCCTCATCGTCTACAATTAATATTCTTGATTCATTTTCCATTTCTACCCGCTACGCATTTTAGCGCAACGGTTCACACCTACCCTTCTACAATATAATGTTGCACTTATTCTCATTTAACAAAATATTTTTTTAAACGTTTCACTTTCCATATTATGCTTCACAAGAATAATAAAGTTTGTTCATTTTTTTTCCAAAACTATGTATTTTTTTTGAACAGTCTATTTGGTCCTCGACATCATTTTACAAAATCGACCGCTACTTTGTCATGTTTTTCTCAAAAAAGAAGAAAAGTTGACAAAAATAAAATAGGAAAGTGACATACACTCTCCTATTTTATTTCTCTATGCATATGAATGTAAACCCGCAATAATTAAGTTTACTACAATAAAGTTAAACATAATGATTGCAAAACCAATTACTGCAAGCCAAGCAGACTTTTCTCCATGCCATCCTTTAGATAAACGTAAATGTAATACCGCAGCATAAAAGAGCCATGTAATAAGTGCCCAAACTTCTTTGGGATCCCAACCCCAAAAGCGCGTCCAAGCAATTTGAGCCCAGATCATTGCAAAGATTAACGCTCCTAACGTAAACACTGGGAACCCTATCGCAATAGAACGATATCCGATTTCATCTAGTAAATCACTATTCGTATTCTTTACTAACGGCTGAAGTGCCGCTGATACTCGCTTACGTAAAACAAGTCTTAATACAATATAAAGTAGTGTTCCGACTAACACTGACCAAATAACAGTATTTAATTTTTTCGCATTTACAATCGCAGGGACTTCAACTGTTGGCTCTAATTTATTTTCTGTCATTAATTTCCCTTCATGCGGTCCAACTAAAGCCGGAAGATTGTACTTCATCTCCACTTGTTGTTCATTTTTATCAATCCATTGAAAATTCGCTTCATATTTCATACTAGAGAATACCGTTGTGATTGCAATAAATCCAACTGTACAAACAAGCGTATATACTACTGTCTCTAACCAAAAAGTTCGCTTACTTCTTGTCGATTGATCTACATTCTTCAGTAAGTACATTACGCCCGTAATAAAACTAATTGCTAAAATCGCTTGTCCTGCTGCCGCCGTCGTCACGTGAATATGTAACCAATTACTTTTTAAAGATGGAATAAGCGGAGATATTTCCCTTGGAAACATACTCGCATAAGCAATTAATAAAAGAGCAACTGGTAATGCAAATAATCCGATTATACTTACACGGTACATAAAATACATGACAATAAATGCTCCGACAAGCATCATGCCGAAAAATGTACCGAATTCAAAAAAGTTACTAACTGGCGCATGCCCTGATGCAATCCATCTTGTAACAAAATATACTGTTTGTGCAATAAACCCTAAAATTGTAATCGTTATTCCTATATTTGCCCATTTATTACCCTTTTCTTTAATTGCTCCTCCAAAAAATAAAGTTGCAATTAAATATAAGATGAACGCAGCGAACAGAAAATTACTACTTATTTGCACCATATCGTTTCCCCACCTTAACTAATTTTTTTATCATTCATTTTATCGTTTGGTTGTGGAATCGCTGTTCCTTCTAGTACTCTTTCAATATCTTTCTTTAAACTGAACCAATTTTTATTCGTATGGCCTGCAATCCACCATTCATCATTAACACGTTGTATCCAAATACGGCGATGATTCCAATACATACCTTGAATCACACCAACCATAAATATAAATCCACCTATACCAAGAATCCAAAGCGTTAAATCTTTCCTTACAGTAAGCGCTGTTGCATTTTGCATTTCCACACCTGCAAAGGACATTTTATATTTATTATTTCCATCAGGTTCTATATTTTGCTGAATTCCAACAAAACTCACTTCACCATCTGGTGTTTCTGGCGTAAACATTTTAAACACAAATGCAGGATTGTTTGGTAATTTCGTTTTTGTATTTGGTCTTCCATTCTCATCAAAATAAAAATCTGGGAAATAGCTTAATAGTTCTAGAGAATACCCATTTCCTAAATCGTATTTTTCTGTAGGGTCTGCTAAATTCACTTTAATTGGTCCCCACTTTTGATTATTATCTTTGTTTTGCAAA
Organism: Bacillus sp. LBA3-1-1.1; assembly: GCF_040676495.1. Lineage (NCBI taxonomy): Bacteria > Bacillati > Bacillota > Bacilli > Caryophanales > Bacillaceae > Bacillus > Bacillus sp. LBA3-1-1.1. The sequence goes on along the minus strand of NZ_JBEGIB010000012.1, from coordinate 18,115 downwards.
TGGAAGGACATGCTTTTAAATTCACTTTCTTTGTAATCCACCTGATAAACAGCAAATTGATCAAATTTCAGTGGTTCATTCACTCGAATTTCCGCTTCTTTTACTTTTTCCAGTTTCGGTTTTTGTCCTGCTATATTCTCGCCGACTGCTTTATACAATACAGCATTTGTTTGGAAATTTTTCGCAATCATTTTATCACCTACACGGTCAATTGCTTCATCAAAAACTTCCTTGTCCTTACTTTTATCATAAACTTCCTTTATAAATTTCTCGTTTTTTAAATAGTATTGACCATGCGTTCCCGGTATTTCTTTCGTTTCGCCATCACGTAACCAAAGCGCTTCGTCTACGTACATACTCGGTAAAAAACGGAGCATTGCACCGAATAAAAAGATAATGAGACCTATATGATTCACATATGGACCCCAGCGTGAAAACCGTCCCTTTTCAGCTAAAATGTTTCCGTCTTCCACTTTCACATTATAGTTCGTTTTCTTTAAATTCATTTGGACTCTTTCCAAATCACCATCTTGCGGTGTACCAGTGCCGTATAATCTCTGCCTCTTTAAAAAGCTAGGGTGTCTTTTCACCCCTTGCTTCTTTAAAGCTTTATAAAGGGGAATGACACGATCTAAACTACATATCACAAGTGAAATACCAATTGAAGCAATTAAAATCATATACCACCATGAACCGTATAAATTATTAAATCCTAATTGATAGTACAATTGCCCTAAAAATCCGTATTCTTGTTTATAATATTCAGCTGGTGCAATCCCTGGAGTTATGTACATTTCTTGCGGAAAAATAGTTCCAATCGCCGATGCAGCTAAAGTAATTACAATGAGCCATACACCCACTTTTACAGAAGAGAAAAAGCTCCAAATTTTATCAACTATCGTTTTTGTTTGCGTGAGAGATCTCCGAGCACTCCCCTCATAGCGCATATCCAATAGTTTTATATTTTCATTGCTTTCAAATGGTTTCCCACAAGCTTCACAAAAAACAGTTCCTATTGGATTAACATGTCCACATTCACACTTAATTTCTTTCAACACTCTCACCGCCCCTGTATCTATATGTACTATTGTATATTCTAACCTCAAGTTACCGCAATACTCAGAATTTTTAAACCGAAGGCGCTATAGGTAAGCACCTCTTATGTAAAGGCTTTCTTTATTACGGAGTAATCTTCTTTAAATATCCTTCTAACTGTTCTTTCGTTTGTTCACCTATAATTTGTTCGACTACTATTCCATCTTTATCAATCAAAAAGCTTGTCGGTAATGGTCCTACCCCATATGTGCCTATGATTTTTGTTCCTTTATCAATAGCAACTGGGAATTTCAAATCATATTGTTTCACAAAGTTCTTAACAGCAATATCCGTTTCATCTGCATCTAACGCAATAATTTCAACGCCTTTTTCTTTATACTTTGGATATAGTTCATTCATATAAGGCATTTCTTTCTCACAAGGTTTACACCAAGTGCCCCAAAAGTTTAAAAATACACCTTTTCCCTTTAAATCTTTTAATTCAATTTTCTTTCCTTCTAAATCTGTCACAACAAAGTTGGGTGCTTCTTTTCCAATTTGCATTTTCTCTTTATCAGCAAAGAATCCTTGATAAAGTGTAAATCCTACAGCACCGCTTAAAATGAGCAGAATAATAACGCGAAATAATAAGCGATTTTTTTTCATATTACCTCTCCTCTCCTCGGTAAATGATATGTATTCTCTTCTGTAAATGTTGTATTGAATAAATCACCAGCAGAGTACTCCACTGGTGAAATTTTAACTCTATAACTTATCTTGGCTTTGTAGAAGCAAGTGCGCGTAATTGTTTCACCTCATGAGGTGTCAATTCTCTCGCATCACCAGGTCGCAGACTTCCTACTTCTAAGAAAGCATAACGTTCACGCTTTAATTTTACTACTTTACAGTCTAACGCTTCAAACATACGACGTACTTGACGGTTACGTCCTTCATGAATCGTTAATTGTACAATTGCCGTCTCTTTACGCTTGTCCCAAGAAGTAATTTTCACATTTGCTGGTGCTGTTTTCCCGTCTTCTAACATAACACCTCGTTCTAACATGCGAATTTTCTCACCTGTTAATGGCCCTTTAATTTTTGCAACATATGTTTTTTCAACTTTATATCTCGGGTGCATTAATACATTGGCGAAATCTCCATCGTTTGTCATCAATAATACGCCAGACGTATCATAATCTAAACGCCCGATTGGGAATAAACGTTGTCTGATTTCAGGGAAAAAGTCTGTTACAACACTTCTTCCTTTATCATCTGATACACTCGAAATTACACCAGTTGGTTTATATAGTAAAAAATAAATAGGTTCTTCTTTCTCAAGAGGGATGTTATTTACTTCTACTTTATCTTGAGGAGTTACTTTTGTTCCTAACTCCTTCACTATTTTCCCATTAACTTTCACTTTCCCTTGCTGAATTAATTCCTCAGCCTTTCTTCTCGATGCAATACCTGCTTGCGCAATCACTTTTTGTAATCGTTCCATTTCTTTTTTTCACCTCGAATTTATCTTACCTTACATTAGAAAGACTTGGCAACCGCATACGCTTTACGGCTATTCGCTCCTTCTCACTTAAACAACATAGCGATGATAATAAACATATAAAGGGCAAATCATGTTTTTACCCTTTATTATTGTCCATATTTTTCATATTTCTCACAATAAAAGTTCATCATTTTGTCAAAAATACCGCATAAAAAAACCACTATTAAACTACACGTTAATAGTGGTCGTATACGTATTATAAGCGAAATAGCGCAAAAAATGAATAGCATTACTGAAACAATAGAGAAACAAACACAATCGAGCAAATAATTCCGATTAAATCTGCAAAAAGTCCTACCTTTAATGCATCTCCCATTTTTCTAATACCAACAGCCCCAAAGTATACTGTTAAAATATAAAAGGTCGTATCTGTGCTACCTTGCATCGTTGAAGCTAATCTTCCAATAAACGAATCTGGCCCATATGTAGCGATTAAATCAGTCGTAATACTTAAACCAGCAGAGCCAGAAATCGGACGAATAAGTGCAAGTGGGACAATTTCGGCTGGTACATGAATTAAATCTAACATCGGCTTCATTACCGATATCATCGCATCTAGAGCACCCGATGCCCGGAAAATAGAAATAGATACAAGCATTCCTACCATAAATGGCAAAATGGAAACTGCAATTTGAATTCCTTCTTTTCCGCCCTCTACGAACGATTCATACGTCGGAACTTTCTTTATCGTGCCATATAAAAGGATAAAACCAATTACACAAGGAATTACCCATAATGAAATTGTATTTACAATACTCATTTTTTCCGCCCCTTTCTACTCCTTCTTCGGTAAAAATAGCGGTCAATCCAAATTGCTCCGATCATCGATAACACTTGTGCTATAAATGTTACGCCAACAATTTCAGTAGGATTTGCTGATTCATAAGTCATTCGAATCGAAATGACGGTAGTAGGAATTAAAGTAATAGCTGATGTATTTAATGCTAGAAACGTCACCATAGAGCGACTGGCCGAATCCTTCCCTCCATTTAACTCTTTCAATTGTTCCATCGCTTTAATACCAAGAGGGGTTGCTGCATTACCTAGTCCAAAAAAGTTCGCCATCATATTTGATAGAATAAATCCCATTGACGGATGATCCTTCGGTATTTCTGGAAACAATCTTTTTACTATCGGCATAAAAAGTGTAACTAACTTTTTTAACAACCCTGCTTCCTCTGCAATTTTCATTAAGCCAAGCCAAAATACTAAAACGCTAATAAGTCCAATACAAATCGTTACCGCATCTTTTGACCCTTCAAATACAGCTTTAGTTACTTCTTCCATCGTTCCGTTTATCATGGCATACACAATCCCTATGACCGCCATCGCTGCCCAGACGAGATTAACCATCTATCCCAACACCTATCATATAAGAAAAGATTTCTTTTACGTTATTCCAATACATTCCCGTTGTAGCTACTAACTTTCGTTTACTGTAAAACAAATTACGTTCTCCAACTTTTTCATTTCCTACATAAATTTCGGTCTTTCCAATCTTTACCCCATCCGTAAGTTTTGCACTTTTATCGAGCTCAACTTTTAATAACACGCTTTTTCTTTCCTCTTCAGTTAAAGGAACAGAAAAACTATTTTTCGTATAAACATGATTGGCGTATTTCTTTTCATTTATTTCAGCTAACGCTCCTTGTCCTAAAACTGTAGTTTGCTTGAAATGTTCAAAACCTTTGTCAAACAAATTCATATGATCATCCCAATCACTAGAAGCACTCAAAGTTACGACAATTAAATCTAGTCCATCTTTTGAAGCTGTTGTAACAAGTGTCCGTCCTGCTTTCTTCGTAAAACCTGTCTTTCCTCCTGTTGCAAATTCATAATAAGATGTCACAAGCTTATGTTTATTTTTCCATGGATAATCCCAAGAATCTGATTTATACGTTTTTGTTCCAAAAATTTTCTTAAAGGTCTCGTTCCCCATTGCATATTTCGTTAATAATGCCATATCATAAGCCGACGAATAATGCGATCCATCCCCATCCAAGCCATGCGGGTTTGAGAAGTGCGTATCTTTCATTCCGATTTCTTTCGCTTTTTCATTCATTAAATATACGAAGCCTTCTATACTCCCTCCCACATTTTCAGCAATTACTTGTGCTGCATCATTACCTGATCTAAGCATTAACCCGTAGACTAAATCTTCTAACTTCACTTTTTGTCCAGGTTTTAAATAAATTGCTGATCCTTCTACTCGTACCGCTTCATTACTAACCGATACTAGTTCTTTCATTTTTCCTGATTCAGCAGCTAACAATGCTGTCATAATTTTTGTTATACTAGCAATTTTTTGTGGCTCATGTTCTAATTTCCCATAAAGTACACGACCAGATTGCTGTTCCATTAAAACTGCGTTACGAGCACTGACACCACCGTTCAATTTTGCATATGTAGGAATCGGCATAACACTTGCGTACATTATAATTAGCGTAATTATTATACAAATTCGTCTCATATTTCCCCCCCACGTCCTTTTGGCACTTTTTGTACAAGTGTATGCTTGGCCTTTTAAAATATGAACGAAATCTTCCTTCCACCTCCAATAAAAAAGACGCATGGGATATGCGTCTAATACGGCGTCCATTCAATTTGCTTTGCACTTTCAAATCTCTTTTCTACATCAGGCCAATTTACAACATTCCACCAATTTTTAATATATTCATCTTTTCGATTTTGATATTGTAAATAATACGCATGTTCCCATACATCAAGTACAAGGAGTGGTATCGTATCCCACTGTGTAAACAATTGATGAAGCGTGCTTTGCAAAATTTCTAACCTTCCTGAACGGGGTACCCATACAAGAATCGCCCATCCTGAACCTTCCACTTTAGAAGCGGCTTCCGTGAAATGCTTTTGAAAACGTAAAAAACTTCCGAAATCTTGCTCAATTTGTTGTGAAAAAGCCCCTCTCGGACTTCCACCACCATCTTTTTTCATGTTATTCCAAAATATCGTGTGTAAGTAATGACCTGATCCATGAAAAGCGGCTTCCCTTTCCCAATGCTTAATTAAATCAAATTGATTTGTTTTTCTCGCTTCTTCCATCATCTTCTCTGCTTTATTTAATCCTTCCACGTAACTACGATGATGTTTATCATGGTGTAACATCATAATTTCTCGTGAAATGTACGGTTCTAACGCATTATATGGATAAGGTAATGGCGGGAGTGTATGCCCCCCAATCGGAACAGCTCGTTCGCTATCCCCTCTTTCACATAGTTCATATTCCTCTCCTTCTTGCACAAATACTTCCTGTAAATGGTGTTGAATATGTTCTACATCATCACTTATTTCATACATAAACTCGGCATCTGTGTCGTATTCATGCTCTTTCATACGCTCTAATAACGTTTGAATTTTATAAGCAAGCATATGGACATCATACACTTCCATTGCACGGCTATCTAATACTTGAAGAACACTTTCACACCAGCTTTCTACTTCATGAAAGTAATCTGTAAATACACCTTGCTGACTCATGTCACACCTCCTTGTTGCTATCCACTTTAACTATATTCAATTAAAATCCCTTATATAACTGGACAAAAGGAAAAGAAGCTAAGTATCCTTAGCTTCTTTTCCTTAATTAATATTTGTGCAGCATTTTTGTTTGATAATCTGTCTCATAATATTCTAGTTCTTCACGCATCAATTGAAATTTCCCTTCTAAATCCTTCATCATTCGTTCTATAGATCCAGGTGGTGTTTGCTGAAAAACAATAGAATTTTTCCCTGTATAAGCGGAACGACTATTTTCATACCAATGATCATTCTTTGGCGAAAAAAACTCTGCAATTACTTGATGATAAATCTTATATAAAACTTTTTCAGCTGCTGTCTTTCGAAATGGCTGGCTATTCAGCAAAACAAAACACGCATCAAGTCCTTCTTCACAAAAAACAAGAAGTCTTCTTATTGACCCTAATATCCCTTTATAATATTGCTCGTTTCCTGTTGGTGTTTCCTCCAATAAAGAAGGTAACGTATGATAATTTACATAATTAGTTATTAAGGAAATAACATCTTCTAAAAATATAGAAACTTGTTCTGTTTGATTTTCAACCATCAAATTAGACATGGCTTCTCTCTCCTTTGCCGTTTTACGCTATTTCTACTCTTTTATTTTTATGTAATTCAGCTAATATTTCTTGTACTTTCACCACTGTTCCTTCGTCAAAGTATCGTTGAAAGTCTGTTACTTCATTGAGATACAAGCGCTTCTGCGCGCGTAGCTCTTTATTGTTCACTAAACAAGCGATTGCTACAATATCTCGTAAATATACGTCTTGTTCTTCTACTTTATAAACTGGATTTCCTTCAAAAGGGGTAATTTCTTGTAATATTTCTTCAAAATATCTAACATATAAGACAGAAAAGGTTTTCTCTTGATTATTTAATACATATGTCACTTCAGATCTATTAAAAAAATCTTCTGATGTATTCGGTTTTGCTTTTTCTAACTCATATCCTGCATAACCTATTATAATCATCAACTTCCCCTCTCTTCCTTCTTCCACCTTATTTTAACCTAATTTTCTGATAAACGAAATATTCTTTTAAGTATAACCTATATAAAAAATAGCTTCCCTATACAGGAATTTACCTTTTTATTTTTCTTGAAGTTTGTCATAATAATATTATTGTCTCAGTTTTCTTACACAAGGAGAGTTGTATTTATGTCGTTTTCATGGAAACGTTTCTTACAAATCGGGAAAATACTCTTCCCATTTGTTGTCTTAACAATTGTTTTCTTTCAGGCCAAAAAAGAATTAGCAGGCATTTCTTTTTTAGAAGCGATTGAAACAATTAAAAACATTCCAACTGGTGGAGTATTTTTAGCGATTACACTCGGTGCATTTGCCGTTTCAACAATGTTCTTTTATGACTTTGTTATGCTTCGTTACTTAAAAGCCGATATACCTGTACAAAAGATTTTCCGCATCTCATGGATTGCAAACACTTTAAATGGATTTATCGGTTTTGGTGGTCTTGTTGGTGCTGGTGTACGTACAATGTTATATCGTCCGCATATAAAAGATAATGGAAAACTTATTAAAAGCATCGCTTGGATGACAACCGCTTTTATTAACGGATTAGCCATTCTTTCATTCCTCGGCCTTATTGGAATATTAGACACTAGTTTTATTCTGCATGAAAAACCGTGGTTATGGCCTGTTCTTATCTTCTTTGCTCTTTTCGTTCCTATATATATTGGATTTTCTAAAATTAAAAATAGAAAAACAAAACAGCTAGACGGACAAGAGGATGAAGAAGAAGAGAAAAATCCAACTGTATTATATTCATTAGTTTCATTAGTTGAGTGGGTATCTGCTGGTATCGTTATGTACGTCATTTTAATATTGTTTGGAATTGATATTGAATTTCAAAAGTTTTTAGGTGTTTATGTAATTGCAGCTTTAGCCGGTGTCGTAAGTCTTGTTCCTGGTGGCCTTGGTTCATTTGATCTTGTTTTCTTAACTGGACTCGGACAATACGGCATTGATACAGGTGTATTACTACCTGCTATGTTATTATATCGCCTTGTCTATTACATCTTACCATTCTGCCTTGGTCTCATTTTTGCAGCCTTTGAAATGACAGGAGCAGCCATTAAAAAAATTGAAGATAAACCATTTATTGCACCTGCATTAGAAACAACTGGTGTAATTTGGACTTTACAGCGTGATTTTCTAGGAAAATTAGGTTCATGGGCATCCGCCGCTTTGACAGTCTTCGCTGGCTTGATGGTTATTCTATCAACAATATTACCAACTAGTATTAACCGAGCTCACGCCTTACATATTTTAGCTCCCAAGCACCTTATTCAATTTTCTTTTAGCTTATCATTAACATTCGGTATTCTCCTCCTGATTCTTTCGCGAGGAATATATTACGGAACAAAGCGTTCTTACTATATGACGATTGTTTCTTTAATTGGAGCAGCAATCTTTAATACCCTAAAAGGAATTGATATTGAAGAAACCTTTATTTTATTAATCGTACTTGCTGTGTTGTATATGCTTCGTAAAAGATTTGTACGCGAGAAAATGGAAGTCTCTCTTTCTGATATCGTAAAAGTATTTATCTTCTTATTGCTTACGTTATATTTATATAAAAACTTAGGCATTTTATTTGCAGGCGCAAAAGAAGCATTCCAACCCGATTTTGTCGTTCGAAATATTACACAGGTTAAACGAAGTGCATTAGCAGCCGCCTTTTTCGTTCCCACTTTTTTACTTATCGGTTCACTAATTGCCAATCGTTATCGTAGTGAATTTCCCGGGCAACCAGCTAATGATAAAAGGTTAGAAAACTTCTTAGAGGGACATGGCGGGAATGTACTTAGTCATTTAGGTTTTTTAGGAGATAAACAGTTCTTCTTTAGTAGTGATGGAAAAGCACTTCTTCTCTTTTCAATTACTGGGAAACGTCTTGTTGTACTTGGTGATCCAATTGGTGATCCATCCTCCTACCGTACTGTGTTACAAGAATTTTTAGCTGAAGCTGATCGATTTGGGTATATTTGCGTATTTTATCAAATTGAAAGTAAATGGATGAGCTTATACCACGATTTCGGCTATAACTTCTTTAAACTTGGCGAAGAGGCTGTCGTTGATTTAAATACGTTTACAATAACAGGGAAAAAACGTGCTGGTATGCGAGCTACTTTCAACCGTTTTGAACGAGAAGGTTATACATTCTCTATTCATGAGCCACCATTCTCAGACGAATTATACGAGGAATTAAAGAAAGTGTCTGATGCTTGGCTTGGCGGAAAAAAAGAAAAAGGATTTTCACTTGGGTACTTCGATCGTGAGTATATTAGCCGTGCCCCTATCGCTACTTTATCTGATGCAGAAGGTAAAATAATTGCCTTTACAACCTTTATGCCAGTATATCAAAATGGCATATTATCTGTTGATTTAATGCGTTATTATCCAGACGCTCCTAGCGGCATCATGGATGCAATTTTTATCCACTTGTTCCACTGGGCAAAAGAAAATGAATACCATTCCTTTAATATTGGTATGGCACCACTCTCAAATGTCGGTTTATCAACGCAATCGTTCTGGTCTGAACGAGTTGCCGCTGCAATATTTAATAACGTTCGTTACACATATAGCTTCAGCGGTTTACGACATTTCAAAGAAAAATACAAACCTGCATGGAGTGGAAAATATTTAGCATTTCGAAAGAATCATTCTTTACCAATTACAATGCTCTCTGTAACAAAATTAATAGGAAAAAGAAAAAACAGCTAAGTACTTAGCTGTTTTTTCTTTTTTGCACTTGTATACTAAACTCTTTTGTATACTTCTTACCATTTATATAGAAATCTCCCCATATTTTATATGTTCCTTCTTCAGGAAATGTAATTCTATATTGTAATTGTTCATCCGTATCAACAGGAATGGCGTATAAAAAATGCTCCCTCGTCTCCTCAACGATATAAAGAGCGTTGACTTCACCTCTCCCTGAATTTAATTTCAGCTTTTCTCCCTTTTTCGCTTGAAACTGAAATGTTAATGTTGTTGCCTCATTCGGGTGTAATGCACCAAATAAAAGAGACACTTGATGCTCGCCTATATTTTTTGTAAGCACAGTATCAACAGGTAGTTTCTTTTTATTCTTGTCCTTGTTTTTCTCCTTTTTTTCTTCACCAAAATCTTTCTTAGAAAATGATTCTACGGACTTGTTTTCATCTTCATACAAAAATATCGTGTACTCTTCACCTTTCGCTACATCTGAAGAAAGCTTATACGATCCATTTCCAGCAAATATAGGCTTCGTTTGTTGTATGTTTTTCAAATTCCCATCTACTATCACTGCTCGAATTTGATCGTTCACACCACGAACTTCATTATTCATTTTATTTAGCAATTGAAACGAAATATCGGCTTTTTCATTTCCCTTTTTATTTTTCACATCCCATTTCACTTCTTGAACATCTCCGGTCGTTTCTACAGTTTCTTGATATTTTTTTATGTAAAATCCTCCTGCCACAATAAGTACTAGTGCAATAAGCCCAATGACAAGATTTTTCAAAATATCACCTACCATTTTTATTGTCTCTATCCATGCAAAACCTCTTAAGTATATATTCTAGGTGATGATTCATGAAATCCTCCTATTTTGTACACATTACAAATATTAAAAAGGTTTTGATTGACAGGATTCGTAGTGTATAATGCAAATGATATTGATTTCTATCAATACATAATAAGGAGGACTTTTCATGAGTGTACATATTGAAGCAAAACAAGGCGAAATCGCTGAATCTATTCTATTACCTGGTGATCCATTACGTGCAAAATACATTGCTGAAACATTTTTAGAGGACGTTACTTGCTATAATAACGTGCGTGGTATGTTAGGTTTCACTGGAACTTATAAAGGAAAACGTGTATCTGTTCAAGGTACAGGTATGGGTGTTCCTTCTATTTCTATTTATGTAAACGAATTAATCCAAAGCTACGGAGTTAAAAATTTAATTCGCGTTGGAACTTGCGGTGCCATTCAAAAAGACGTAAAAGTACGTGACGTTATTATTGCGATGACGGCTTGTACGGATTCTAATATGAACCGTTTAACATTCCCTGGTTTTGATTTTGCACCAGCTGCAAACTTTGACCTTTTAAAGAAAGCTTACGATGCTGGAACTGAAAAAGGCTTACACGTTCGTGTTGGTAACGTTTTAACAGCAGATGTATTTTACCGTGAAAGCATGGACATGGTTAAAAAACTTGGAGATTACGGTGTACTAGCAGTAGAAATGGAAACAACTGCTCTTTACACATTAGCAGCTAAATACGGTGTAAATGCATTATCTGTATTAACGGTAAGCGACCATATCTTCACTGGTGAAGAAACAACATCTGAAGAGCGTCAAACTACATTTAACGAAATGATTGAAATCGCTTTAGATGCAGCAATTCAGCAATAGTACACTAAAGAACTCGTCATACGTCTGGCGAGTTCTTTTTATGCTACAATACTTCGACAGTCACCGCACCTTCTCTTTATGTGACTTTCTATAAAAAACTACTTTAGAGAGAGACAGATTTCTCCCCTCTACTTTTTTGTAACCTTTGTTATAATTAAGAAATCATTTAAATTACAGTATTTTTCATACGAGGTGAAACAGTGAAGAACAGAAGCATCGTCTTTAAACTATTTTTATTAACGTCAACTTTATTTACAATTATATTTCTCCTTTTTTTCCTTGGACAATCTCTATTTTTAGAGAAATTTTATATTAATAAGAAAGTAAAAACCGTTCAAACGGCTTTTGAAAAATTCGTAGATAATTACGAAAAAAGCGCCCAAGACTTTGAGGACACTAGAAAATTAAAACAAGAATTTCATGATAAAACAAATGCTGAAATCCAATTTTTAGATTCTAACGGGATTATTAAAAGTGATTACAGTTTTTCCATTGATGTGATTAACCCTAAAAATAATAAAACCTATTCCATCCCCCTTAACAACCTTTTAACACCTGAAGAATATAATAAATTCGTAAACTTAGGATTAAAAAAAGATGGAATAATTTATGTAAACGGACTACTCCGACCGAATGATATAATAACACCTCAAGAATTAATAACTAATAATACTAGATGGGTAAATGAACAATTCAATTCAGATTTTCAATCCATTAGTGGTAATCCATCTAAAAATAAACTTAAAAATCGATATGATAATACGGGTTCTCCAATCGAGTTCACTGGGATAATATCTAAATTACAGCTACCTTCCAAGACTGAGATTCGTCTTGCAAAGGATTTTGAAACATTACAAGCTGTTCAATATTTTGCAAGAACTATTAGGCAAGGTACTTCTAATTCAAATCAATTAAACACGTATATTTTAGATAGTGGGGAAAATATAAAAAACAGTGTCTTTGTAAAGCCTATTATGAAAAACGGAGAAATTAAGGAATACGCTTTTGCGATAGCATCTTTACAACCTGTTAATGAAGCGATGCTCGTTTTAAAAGATTATTATGTCTATGCCTTAATTATCGTGTTTCTCGTTATTATTTTGTTATCCTTCTACTACTCAAAAATCATCGTTAAACCATTAATTAAGATAAATCGAGTTACAAAAAAAATGGCCAACTTTGATTTTAGCGAGAAGTTACCTGTTGCAGCAGATGATGAAATTGGTGGATTATCAAGTAGTATTAATACACTCTCTGTAAATTTAAAAGATCGAATCGACCGATTAAATGTTGCCAATACAAAATTACAACAAGATATTGAACGTGAACGTCAATTGGAAAAAACGAGAAAAGAATTCATTTCTGGTGTATCTCATGAATTAAAAACACCGCTTAGTGTTATTCGTAGCTTCGCTGAAGGTATACAAGATGGCGTAAGTAAAGATACGACATATTATACAAATGTTATTTTAGAAGAAACAGAAAATATGAACAGGCTTATTGTTGAAATGTTAGAATTAGCAAAACTTGAATCTGGTACGTACAAACTAGAAATGTCGACATTCTCAATCGGTGAATTAATTCAACAAGTCTATACAAAATTATTATTTAGCATGGAGGAAAAACATTTACAAGTGGACATCCACGCTGACTCTTCTCTATTTGTTAAAGCAAATCGTAGCCGTATTGAGCAAGTAGTTGTGAACTTGCTTAGCAATGCAATTCGATATACTCCAGATGGTGAAAGAATACACGTCTCTGTTGTAGAAACGGAAGATACAGTGAAAATCGAAATTGAAAACACAGGCAATCCTATTCCAGAAGAAAGTCTTGAAAAAATTTGGGATCGCTTCTACCGTTTAGATGCTTCTCGTAGCCGTCATACTGGAGGTACCGGCCTTGGGTTATCTATTGTAAAAAACATTTTAGACTTACACCGCGCTGAATACGGTGTGTATAATACAACTAATAGTGTTGTATTTTATTTTAATTTACAAAAAGTAAAAGAAGTCAAATAATTTGTCTTAATTTCACTAGGAGTTCACATGAAATTCACACTCTCCCTTTATAGTTAGAAACAAGTTAATCCTTTCCTTTACACATACAAAAGAGGAGAGTGCGTGAAATGAAACAAGCAGGACAACCAATTCAAAACGAAAAACAATTAGAAACTATCAAAAATATACTTTTACAATCTTCGAAACGTGATGGCTTATTATTCGTATTAGCTGTAAATTCTGGCTTGAAAGTAAGTGAAATCTTACAATTAAAAGTTAGTGATGTAATTGATGAAGACGAAAATGTTCGCCATTCCATTTTATTTTACAATGAAAAAGTAAAGAAACATAAATGGTTTGCTGTAAATGAAGACTTACAGCACGCAATCGAAGACTACATGAAAGAACGTAAAACTTGGAAACGTAATGAGCCATTATTAAAGTCTCAAAAAGGGACAAAGTCTATTACGAGACAGCATGCATGGTACATTTTAAACAAAGCTGCAAAAGAAGTTGGATTAGAAGGGATTAGCTCACATACACTTCGAAAAACTTGGGGCTATTGTGCATACAAATCAGGTGTTGATATCGCATTTTTACAACACTTCTTTGACCACAGTACTCCATCAAAAACTTTAAAGTATATCGGTATTGCTTAATAACTCTTATACATAAAAAAGGTTACCATTTATAAATCTGGTAACCTTTTTTATGTTTCATATTCTCTTTTCTTGTCTCTCCTATACTGTAGTGGTACTCTAATAGTAAGGGGGAGAAATTATGAACACATTAACAATTGAATTACCGAAAGAAACGGCTGAAAAACTTGATTTATTAAAGAAAGCTTATCAAAAGAAAACGGGTGCTACTATTTCTGAAAGCACTCTCGTTCAAACACTTATCTCAAAGGAATTTATCCAAGCGATAACTCCTTTTGATTTACAACAAATCATCAATGGAAAAGAACAGCAGTAATTGCTGTTCTTTTTTTATTACTATTTAAAATATAAAGTGAAGGCGTTTACGGGCAGCAGGGCTCCCACCTAACTTCTTTGCTCCAGCCGAATTTTGAGGTAGGAGTTTTACTGCCCACAAATAGCAGGATAAAAAGTTTTTTACTTATTTTCCGAAAAACCATTGACAATGATAATGATAACCATTATCATTTATTACGAAGCCAACAATTGATGAATCAACCAAACGCTCAGTAACATTGTTACCCCTCTTTTTCATATAGAAAGGCACTGTACATTCCCCCTGTTTGTACAGTGCCTTTCTTGTTTATCATCATTCAAACAAATTTAATTGCTCAGGCTTCGGCTCACCATATGTAATGTTCATCATTTTCATAAGCTGTTTCGCATTATCCGCTGCATCTCCGCCCGAATTATTGTTAAATAGTACATATATGCCCTTTGTCTTCTTTTTTAATTGCTCTAGTCTCTCTACCCATTCTTCTAGTTCTTTATTGTTGTAGCGATATAAACAGCGAACCGCTCTCCAATTTTCCCCTTTATCCAGCCAACCATGAACATTTCGGCCATGAAAACGTAATAACGCCATGTCCGAGTTTGTTGCCTCTAATACAAGTGGTACTGATCCTATTCCTGCCTGAGGCTCATCGCAAATTGTATGAATCCATTTTTCTTTTTCTAAAAACTGTAACGTCTTATCTCTCATTTCTGGATAAAACCATGTTTGATTTCGAAATTCTATTGCACACGGTAAATCTTCCATTTTTTCTTTCGTGTATCGAAGTAAATCTACATTCTTCACTTTACAATCAAACCATGGTGGATATTGAAATAAAATCATTTTTAATTTATTCGCTTCTATTAAAGGAAGAATGGATTGTTTATACACATCAAACATCTCATCGAACGTAGAAAAAGGGATTTCCCCTTTCATATGTCCTGTCATTCCTTGATAGGCTTTTACTATAAAAGAAAAATCTTTCGGCGTTTCCATCGCCCATTTTGTATAATTCCGCGCAGGTTGCATCGCATAAAATGAACTATCTACTTCCACAATGGGAAAATGTTCACTATAAGTTCGCAATTTATTTCTATTTTCATAGGGATTTATATATAAAGAATCATGATCTCCCCATCCCGTTACTCCAATAAAAAGCAAACGAATTCCTCCCTTCTCAACTTCAGCCTACACTCATTCTATATTACTTCACAAAAATACCATCCGACCAATTTCACAAAGTAGCTCTTTCTTTAAGAGTATCCGTATAAAAATATGATATACTAAATGGAAGAATTTTTAAATTGAGGGGTTATTTATTTATGCTTCCAAACGATGGTATTGTATCTTATGAAAAACGAATAGAAGAACTAGAAAATAAAGTGCGGTTATATGAAGAGCTTGTGAATCAATTACCACATCATTTCACATACAAAAATCCACATATTGGTTTACAAATAAAGAAAACGAGAACGACTCATTCTATTCAAA
Organism: Bacillus sp. LBA3-1-1.1; assembly: GCF_040676495.1. Classification (NCBI taxonomy): domain Bacteria; kingdom Bacillati; phylum Bacillota; class Bacilli; order Caryophanales; family Bacillaceae; genus Bacillus; species Bacillus sp. LBA3-1-1.1. The sequence goes on along the minus strand of NZ_JBEGIB010000012.1, from coordinate 2,097 downwards.
ACATACAAAAAGAGAATAAAAAGGCTGATTTCCAACTTACTTGCGATTCATTATTTTTATTTGAACAACTTGAAACATACTTTGTTCATATTTTTGATGCTTTTTCACATCACGTCACCTTTGTTGATAGTAAAGGAAATATAACTTTATGTAATCAAGCTGCAGCAGATGATTTTGGTGTAGTACGAAATGATATAATTGGAAAGCCAATTCAACAATTACTAAACTTGCCAGAAGAACAAATTAAAGCGATTGAAACATTAAGAACAGGAACAGAAATATATAATGAAGAAGTGTTAGACAAAAACTATGGTATTTTAAACAATCGAATTATTCGGGATTATAACGGAGAGATTTTTAGAGTTATTAGTGTCTTCCATTATTTAAACACAGAACGTGATGCAGAAAAATTTTCATTAGCAGGACGAATCGCAGCTGGGATTGCTCATGAAGTACGAAATCCCCTTACAACGGTACGTGGGTACTTGCAATTTCTACAAGATAGCGTTTCTCCATCCAATAAAGAATTGTTTAAAAGTCTACTCATTCCTGAACTAGATCGTGCAAATAGTATTATCACAAAATTTTTAGCCATTTCAAAAACGCGTGAATTTACTAGAGAACCTTTTCGGATCAATACGTTTTTACGCGAATATATTCAACAACTACTTGCTAGTGAAGTTTTTTTGCACAACATTTCTATTGACTATGATTTTTCTACGGAATTAGATGGCGTACTCGTCAATATTGATCGCCATGAACTCGTGCAAGTTTTTTTAAATTTATTTCAAAATGCTGTCGATGCTCAAGGTGAAGAACCTCTTTCTATTCAAATTACTAGTTATCGCTTAGATAATTTTGTTCGTATTACTTTCAAAGATAATGGAACCGGCATTCCTCCAGCTATTCAAGAATATATATTTGATCCGTTTTTCTCTACAAAAGACTCAGGAACGGGACTGGGATTATCAGTAACGAAGAAAATTATTCAAAATCATAACGGCACATTAAAAGTTTCTAGTGATCTCAGTGGGACAACTTTTACAATATCTATCCCCTCGTTGCCCAAAAGAGATAATTAAAGTGTCGATAAACAAAAACAGTGGGGGCAGTTAAAAACTGCCCCCACTGTTTTTGTTTAACTCATCATTTTCCTAAAAAACTATACAAAATGAAACTTTAATCAGCGTTTTTTGCATCTCCTACTGCTTATTAACCCTAACTAATCAGCCTTTTGCTAGATAGAAATCCTTCAATCTCTTTAATTCCCCTTACTAAGTAGGTAAAACCCTTATTTTTTTGAAATAGTAGTTTGTCCATCACGAATTTAGTTTTATTTTCATTTTATTATATTGAGACTATTTATTCTATAAAAGAAAGGAATGAAAAGATGAACAATAAAAATAGAGGGAAAGTATTCTTCGGTAACGATTGTTGCGAAGTCCGTGCTTGTAGTTTTATTAACATCTCTAAATCTGAACTTAAAGAATTTATTAAAATCCTTCAAGCTCTTGGACAAAATATTAAAGATATATTCCAAAATCCTTCCCAAAGTAATATTGATAAACTTATAGCTACCCTAGATAATCTACAAAAATTCCTCAAATGTTTAGACTTATCACCTGCACAAGAAAAAATCGGAACTTCTATTATTACTCACCTATTAACTATTCTAAAAACAAAACCTTTCTCGTGCGGAGCATTATACGTTGAACTACAAAGCCTGCTTAATTTTTTACTGTATATCGCTAAGTTATTTAAAGTTAATTGCTGTACTATAGACAAACTTATTAAGCTGATTATAGAAATCCAAACCATTTTAGTTAAATATGGCTCTGGTTGCCTTGGTGGAGGCGCTACTGGTGCTACTGGTGCTACCGGCGCTACTGGACCTCAAGGACCTCGTGGTGCTACTGGTGCTACCGGCGCTACTGGACCTCAAGGACCTCGTGGCGTTACTGGCGCTACTGGACCTCAAGGACTTCGTGGCGTTACTGGCGCTACCGGTGCTACTGGACCTCAAGGACTTCGTGGTGCTACTGGCGCTACCGGTGCTACTGGACCTCAAGGACTTCGTGGTGCTACTGGCGCTACCGG